>NZ_LT976854.1:840364-1002413 GCF_900249755.1 Cupriavidus taiwanensis | reverse complement strand
CCATAAAAAAAGGAGCCGGCAAGCGGCTCCTTTTCTTTCTGGACAACTGGCGCAGATCAGGCTGCGGCGTCCTTCAGCTTCTTCAGCGGACGCACCTTGACCTTGACGCTGGCCGGCTTGGCCGGGAACCAACGCTCTTCACCGGTGAACGGGTCCTTGCCGAAGCGCTTCTTCTTGGCCGGCACTTGCTGCGCCGTGACCTTCAGCAGGCCGGGCAGCGTGAATTCGCCAGCGCCCTTCTTGTTCAGCGCGCCGATGATGGTGGTTTCCAGATGGGCCAGCACCGTCTTCACGGCCTTGGCTTCCAGCTGGGTCTGGGCTACCAGGTGAGCGACCAGGCTCGACTTGTTGAAGGTGTCCTTCAGCGGGCGCGCAACGGGCGCAGCGGCGGGAGCAGCCTTCTTGGCCGGCGTGGCCTTCTTGGCGGCAGCCTTCACGGGTGCCTTGGTTGCCGCAGCCTTCTTGGCGGCGGGCTTGGTTGCAGTCTTCGCGGTCGGTTTCGCTTTGGTCGCCATATCGATATTCGTAAGTTGAACAGATGGATGCCGGCAGGTGTTATGCATTGCTGCTGAGCGTTGCGCAATCGCCTGATCGACGCCCACTGAATCATAGCGGAAAGTGCCGTAAGTCAAGGGGTTTTCGTGCATGCGAAGCGTAAAACCCGGTGAAAATCGCGGGTTTTGTCGCGGCTTTGCCTCAGTGCAAGCGCGAAAACGGCCTACGTCCCCCCGTTTTGGCACGCGCAACCGCTGCGGCGAAGGCCGGCGAGCAACACTGCGCGCGCGTGCGGACGCTACCGTTCGCGCTTGAACCTCGGTGCAGATCGCCAGCAGCGCACCGGCGGCGAGCGTTCCGAACGCGCTCAGCGCCAGGCTTGCATCGACATGCCGCCGTGCAGTCGCCGGCAACGGCCAGGGCCGGCCGCGCAGCGCTTATCAGTGCGCGCGGGCGGCCATGGCGTCGCGCGTATCGCGCGCCAGGCCCAGTGCAAAGGCCGTTTCGGCGACCAGGAACAACGGGCCGATCAGCAGGCCGACCAGGTCGTCGACGAAGGCGGGCTTGCGCCCTTCGAAATAGTGGCCGATGAACTGGATTACCCATCCGACCACGAACAGGCCGATGCCGATCGCGAGCCACCAGAGCGTCGGCAGCGCCGCGATATGCGCGCCGGCGTAGAGGAACAAGGCGAGGATCAGCGCCATCGCCACGCCGAAGCCCAGCGACAGGCGCAGGTAGAACAGGCACGACAGGATATACAGCAGCATTGCCGGCGTCAGCACGGCGCTGCCATCGCCCAGGGCCAGCGCCGGCCGTGCCAGCAGCGTGGTCACGGCCAGCACGATCATCGGGATGCCGACGAAATGGGTAAAGACGTTGCGCGGGTCGCGATGGTAGGCGGCGTAGTTGGCGAGATGTTCGATCAGGGTTTTCACGGGGCGTCTCCTGGACTTCGCTATGGTGCGCGCGCGGCGGGCGCGAGGTGGATTTATAGTAGTGGGCACGCACCGGCCGGTCTGTCAGGTTTTTGACATTCCGCCAGGTGCCGAGAAATGGAGACCCGCATGCGGCTGGCGCGCCCGCCACGATACGCGTCCCTCGCTCTCCTTGCCCCCGACCATCCCGACGCGCAGCCCGCAGATACGATGTCCAGCCCGATGCTGCCATGCAGCGACCCACTCGCCGCGGTGCGCGCCGGCGCATGGTTCAGCCAGTTGCCGCCAGCGCTGCGCCAGGCGCTGCTGGATGACGGCAGCCTCCGCCGGCTGGTCGCCGGCGAGGCCCTGTTTGCGCGCGGCGACCGCTTCGACGGGCTGTATTGTGTCGCCACCGGCACCATGCAGATCCACGCCAGTGCCGCATCGGGCAAGGCCGCGGTGCTGGGCCTGCTGGAGCCCGGCACCTGGTTCGGCGAGATCTGCCTGTTCGATGGGCTGCCGCGCACGCATGACGCACGCGCGGTCAGCGCCGCCACGCTGTGGCACGTGCCGCGCGCCGCGTTGGCGCAGCGCCTCGCGCAGCAGCCGGCGTGGTGGCAGGCGTTCGGGCAACTGCTGGCAGCCAAGACCCGCGAGGCCTTCCACTATGTCGAGGAAGCGCAGCTGCTGCCGCCGGCGGCCCGCGTCGCGCGGCGGCTGGCCGCGATGGCGCATGGCTATGGCAACCTGCCCCACGCGCAGGGCACGCGGCGTGTGCGCATTGCGCAAGAGCAGCTGGCGCAGATGCTCGGCCTGTCGCGCCAGACCGTCAATCACGCACTGCGCGAGCTGGAGGCGCACGGCCTGCTGCGCCTGGAATATGGCGGCATCGAACTGCTCGATCTGCCCGCGCTGGAAGCGCTCAACTGACTGCACCGTACCGGAGCCCCCCCATCCCATGACTACCCTGAACGCCGCTCAACTGGATGCCTGGCTGGCGCGCCTGGGCATCGCCGCGCCGCCCTCGCCCACGCTGCACGCGCTGGATGCGGTGCTGGCCGCGCACCTGGCCAGCATTCCGTTCGAGAACGTCGACCCGCTGCTGCGCCGCCCGGTGCGCATCGACCTGGAAGCCGTGTTCGACAAGCTGGTGACCCGCCGGCGCGGCGGCTACTGCTTCGAACTCAATACCTTGCTCAGCGCCGGGCTGGGCGCGCTGGGCTACGTGGTGACGCCGCTGGCCGCGCGCGTGCGCTGGGGCGTGCCGGACGACGTGCCGACCATGACTTCGCACATGCTGCTGCGCGTGGAAGTGGCGCACCGCAGCTACCTGGCCGATGTCGGCTTCGGCGGCCCCACGCCGTTCCGCGCGATGCCGCTGTCGGAGCCGGCCGACGATGACTTTCCCTACCGGCTGGCGCCCTCCCCGGCGCAGGCCGACGCCAGCGCATTCCACAGCTACGACTTGCAGGCGCGCGGCGATGCGGGCTGGATCCCGATCTACCGTTTCGACCTGACGCCGCAGCCATCGATCGATTTCGAGCCGCGCAACTGGTATGTCTCGACCCACCCGGACAGCATCTTCCTGCGCCGCCTGATGGCCGCGCGCACCGATGCCGACGGCACGCGCGTGACGCTGGCCGACGGCGAACTGGCCGAACGCGCCCCGGACGGCAGCGTGCGCCGCACGCAACTGCAGCAGGCCGACGCCGTGGTGCAAGCGCTGTCGGACCGTTTTGGCATCCTGCTGGACCAGGATCTGCGCGACGGGCTGATGGCCGCACTGCCCGCCTTGCTGGCACCGGCGACGGCATCCGCCGGCCGCTGACGCGCGCGCTTGCGCGATGCAGCATCGGCGCCATGCACGGCGCGCATTGCCCCCAGAAAGAATGCTGATAAGGCCGCTACCCGGCACCTGGCGTTGTGGACGCGGCCAGGGCCGCGCCACATAATGTCCCGGCGATGCCGCCTGCGGGCGCGTCCGCAGCACAACAGCGCGGCACCCCGCCGCCAGCACAAGCCGGCCAGCAGCGCTGACGCCGGCGCAGCCATACAGGAGACTCCATGTCATTGTTCGATCTGACGGGCAAGGTTGCCATCGTCACGGGCTCTTCACGCGGCATCGGCCGCGCCATCGCCGAGCAGATGGCCGTACAGGGCGCCAAGGTGGTGATTTCCTCGCGCAAGGCCGAGGCCTGCCAGGAAGTGGTGGATGCCCTCAACGCCCGCCATGGCGCCGGCACCGCGATTGCGGTCCCGGCCAACATCTCTTCGAAGGACGACCTGCAGCACCTGGTCGACGAGACCAACCGCGCCTTCGGCAAGATCGACGTGCTGGTCTGCAATGCCGCGTCCAACCCGTACTACGGGCCGATGAGCGGCGTGTCGGACGACCAGTTCCGCAAGGTGCTGGACAACAACGTCATCTCCAACCACTGGCTGATCCAGATGGTGGCCCCGCAGATGATCGACCGCAAGGACGGCTCGATCATCATCGTGTCGTCGATCGGCGGCCTGCGCGGCTCGCCCACCATCGGCGTCTACAACATTTCCAAGGCGGCCGATTTCCAGCTGGCGCGCAACCTGGCGGTCGAGTTCGGGCCGCACAATGTGCGCGTGAACTGCATCGCCCCGGGCCTGATCAAGACCGACTTCGCGCGCGCGCTGTGGGAAGATCCCGAGCGCTACAAGCAGTCCACCCAGGGCGCCCCGCTGCGCCGCATCGGCGAGCCCATCGAGATCGCCGGCGCGGCCGTGTTCCTGGCCTCGGCGGCCAGCACCTTCATGACCGGCCAGGCCATGGTGGTGGACGGCGGCGTGACCATCTGAGCCCCTGACGCAAGCATTGCCAGGCGGCCGGCGCGACTGCGCCGGCCGCTTTCCTGCATTTCCCTCAACCTGCAGTGCAGTTCCGGGAGGCAGTCCATGTCGAGCAATACACAGTTGGCAGGCACGCAGTTGGCAGGCAATTGGCCCGCCATGTCGCTGGCCGAGGCCCACGCCCGCCTGACCGCGCCCGGCGCGCCGTTCGAAACCGAAACGCGCGTGATCCGCGGCATCCCCACCACCGTCTGGAAGAACGCACCGCCCACGCTGCGCGAGCTGCTGCTGGCCACGCGCGCGTTTGCCGATCGCACCTTCGTGGTCTACGAGGACGAGCGCGTCTCGTACGACGCCTTCGTGCGCGCCGCCATCGCCATGGCCCACGCGCTGGTGCGCGACGGCGTGCGCAAGGGCGACCGCGTGGCGCTGGCCATGCGCAACCTGCCCGAGTGGCCGGTGGCGTTCTACGGCGCGCTGCTGGCCGGCGCCATCGTGACCCCGCTCAATGCCTGGTGGACCGGCCCGGAGCTGGAATACGGCCTCGCCGATTCCGGCAGCCGCATCGCCATCGTCGATGCGGAGCGGCTCGACCGGATCCTCGAGCATTTGCCGGGGTGTCCCGCGCTGGAACGCATCTACGTATCGCGCGCAGGCGCTGCGCCGGCTGATCCCCGTGTGACGGCACTGGAAAGCGTGATCGGCCCCTCGGCGAGCTGGGCGGCGCTGCCGGAGCAGGCGCCGCCCGCGGTCGAGCTCGATCCCGACGACGACGCCACTATCTTCTACACCTCGGGCACGACCGGCAAGCCCAAGGGCGCGCTGGGCACGCACCGCAACTCCACCTCGGTGGCGGTGGCCGGCGGCTTCAGTCCGCTGCGCAACCTGCTGCGCCGCGGCGAGCCGATCCCGGCGCCGGATCCGGCCGCGCCGCAAAAATCGATGCTGCTGGCGGTGCCGTTCTTCCACGTCACCGGCTGCATGGCGGTACTCAACGGCGCCATCGCCACCGGCGGCAAGATCGTGCTACTGCACCGCTGGGACGCGCTGCGCGGCATGGAGCTGATCGAGCGCGAGCGCTGCACCGCGGCCGGCGGCGTGCCGACCATCGCGTGGCAGATCCTGGAGCACCCCGAGCGCGGCCGCTTCGACCTGTCGTCGCTGGAGAACATCAATTACGGCGGCGCGCCCGCCTCGCCGGAGCTGGTCCGGCGCATCCGCGAAGTGTTCCCGCTGGCCGCGCCCGGCATCGGCTGGGGCATGACCGAAACCTCGTCCACCTTCACCAGCCACAGCGCCGAAGAGTACGTAATGCGCCCGGACAGCAGCGGCCCGGCGCTGCCGATCGGCGAGATGAAGGTGGTGGACGGCCGCGGCCAGGCGCTGCCGCCCGGCGAAACCGGCGAGCTGATGGCGCGCGGCGCCAATGTCGTGCGCGGCTACTGGAACAAGCCCGAGGCCACCGCCCAGACCTTTGTCGATGGCTGGCTGCGCACCGGCGACATTGCCCGGCTCGATGAAGAGGGCTACGTCTATATCGTCGACCGCATGAAGGACATGCTGATCCGCGGCGGCGAGAACATCTACTGCATCGAGGTGGAAAGCGCGCTGTACGAGCACCCCGCGGTCATGGATGCGTCAGTGGTCGGGCTGCCGCACCGGACGCTGGGCGAGGAGCCCGCCGCCGTGGTCAGCCTGAAGCCGGGCATGCAGGCGAGCGAAGCCGAGCTGCAGGAGTTCGTGCGCGAGCGGCTGGCGGCGTTCAAGGTGCCGGTGCGTATCCTGATTTACCAGGAGATGCTGCCGCGCAATGCCAATGGCAAGATCATGAAATCGAACCTGCGCAAGCTGTTCGACGCGGCAGCATAGGCCGGACTGGCACGGCTGCCTCCACCGCGGACAAAACAACAAGGAACAACCAAGTGACGGACCACGCCAAGCCGGACCCATCCCTGTCCAACCCCGTCCGGGCCCTCGCCGCGGCAGCGCTCGCCGCGCTGCTGGCGGGCTGCGCCACCGGCGGCACCAACCTGTCGGCGGTGCCCGAGCTGCGTCCCGGCGTGCCTGCCGGTTATCTCGCCGCCGATGCGCGCCCCGACAGCCTGAAGCTGCTGCCCGCGCCGCCGGCGCAGGGTTCGGCAGCGCTGGCGCTCGATGAAGATGCCGCGCGCCAGGCCGGCACGCTGCGTGGTTCGCCGCGCTGGCAAGTGGCCGGCGAGGATGCCGTGCTGACCTTCCCGCAAGCCGCCAGCGCCTTCTCTTGCGCGCTCGGCGTGCCGGTCAGCGAGAAAGACACGCCCTATCTCAACATCCTGCTGCGCCGCAGCCTGGTCGACGCAGGCCTGTCCACGTACAAGGCCAAGGACCATTACAAGCGCACCCGCCCCTTCGTGGCCAACAAGACCCCGATGTGCACGCCGGCCGAAGCGGCCAAGCTGGAGAAAGATGGTTCCTATCCGTCCGGCCACAGTGCCATCGGCTGGGCCTGGGCGCTGATCCTGACCGAGGTCGAGCCGGCGCGCGCCAACGAGATCCTGGCGCGCGGCCGCGCCTTTGGGCAGAGCCGCGTGGTGTGCAACGTGCACTGGCAGAGCGATGTCAACGAGGGGCGCATGATGGCCGCGGCCACCGTGGCGCGGCTGCAATCCGATCCCACCTTCCGCGCCGACCTGGAACAGGCCCGCCGCGAAGTGGCGAAGGCACGCGCCGCCGGCGCACGCCCGGCGCGCGACTGCCAGGCGGAGAGCGCGGCGCTGGCGCCCTGACCCGCCCGATCGCCGGGCCGGCTACTTCACGGGGATGACCGTGCCGGCCGGCACCGGCACGGCAGTCACGCTGTTCTGCGGGCTGCCGCTGACAATGCGATCCGAATACGTCAGGTAGACCAGCGTATTGCGCTTGCGGTCGACCGCGCGCACCACGTGCAGCGCCTTGAACAGGATCGACATGCGTTCGGAGAAGACATTGTCCTGCTGCCGGATCGGCCCCTTGAAACCGATCGGGCCCACCTGCCGGCACGCGATCGACGCCTCGGGCGGGTCTTCCGCCATGCCGAGCTGGCCCTTGATGCCGCCGGTGCGGGCGCGCGACACGTAGCAGGTAACCCCGTCCACCTGCGGGTCGTCATAGGCTTCGATCACGACCTTGTCGGAGCCGGTCATGCGGAAATTGGTGCTGACGCTGCCGATTTCCTCGGCACTGGCGCCCGCTGCGGCGGCCAGCGAGGCGGCGGCCAGCAGGGTGCGAACGAGTGAATGGTTGTGCTTCATGGCGGTATCGCGAGGCCCTGGCAATCAGTTCACCGACGACTTGATGTCGCCGTGGCGCTTTTCCATTTCCTGGCGCAGCGCGCGGCGCTGCTGCGCGGCGGCAAAGCGCTGGCGCTCGACTTCGTCGCGCGGCTCCAGCGGCGGCACTTCGGCAGGCGTGCCGTTGTCGTCCACCGCCACCATGGTGAAATAGCAGCTGTTGGTATGGCGCACCAGCTTGCTGCGGATGTTCTCGGTCACCACCTTGATGCCGATCTCCATCGAGCTGCGGCCGGTGTAGTTGACCGACGCCAGGAAGGTCACCAGCTCGCCCACGTGGATGGGCTGGCGGAACACCACCTGGTCTACCGACAGCGTGACCACGTAGCGGCCGGCATAGCGGCTGGCGCACGCATACGCCACCATGTCCAGGTACTTCAGGATGGTGCCGCCGTGGACGTTGCCAGAGAAGTTGGCCATGTCCGGCGTCATCAGCACGGTCATGGAAAGCTGGTGGGACAGGTCATTCATGATGCGGGATACGAAGATCGCGGGGGCGGGATTGCCGGCTGCGGGCGCCGGCAGTTTAACCCGGATCGCCGCGCCGTTGCCGCGGGCATGGCAGCGTGGCCTTCAGCGCGCGCCGCAGCCGCCGCATAAAACCGGCGCACAAAAAAAGCGGCCTGCCAGGCCGCTTCTTTCGCTATGGACGCAAACTGCTTACTTCTTCTTGTTCACGGCGTCCTTGAAACCCTGGCCTGCCGAGAACTTGACCGTCTTGGCGGCCGGAATCTTGATGGTTTCGCCGGTGCGCGGATTGCGGCCGGTGCGGGCAGCGCGCTTGCCGGCGCTGAAGCTGCCAAAACCCACCAGCGTGACAGAATCGCCCTTTGCCACTGCCTTCTTGATACTGTCCAGCGCTGCGTTGAGCGCGCGCTCGGCGGCGGCATTGCTCAATTCTGCTTCCGCGGCGATGGCCGATACCAGTTCACCTTTATTCATGGCTGATTTCCCTTGTTGGTCGTCGTCACCGATGTGCGTGCCTGGCGGCAGGCAATCGATCGGCGCAGTCTAATCTGCCCGTCGCGCGTTGAGCAATCCCCAGTGGCACCAAAGCGACAAAAAAACCCGCAAATCCTTGCTTGAGGCCGGTTAGCGGGCAATTTCCCGTGCTGTTCGCGCTTGCCAGGCACACCTTTTTGCCGGGCCGGAGCGCGCGTCCGCAAGCGCGCCCCCAAAATGATCCAGCATAGGACAGATTCCCCCAAATGGGGCGGCGCACCACAACGGATCATCCAACACGCCCTTGCCGGCTCCATTCTGGCGCAGAAGCGCCCGCGTCTTGCCGCACGCCGACGGCACCGTGCCTAAGGCGACGGACCACATGCGGCATGCCGGTGCGGCTTTCTACCCGGCACGGTGCAGGCGGCACCACGATGCAGCCGTCTCTGGAACGTTTTTTGCATACTGATGCGCCCATTTTGAGCATGAGGTCACTATGGACAACTGGAAGACCGGCACCGACGCGCTGTTTATCCTGCTTGGCGCCATCATGGTGCTGGCCATGCACGCCGGCTTTGCGTTCCTGGAACTTGGCACGGTACGCAAGAAAAACCAGGTCAATGCGCTGGTAAAGATCCTGGTCGATTTCGCGGTGTCGACCATTGCCTATTTCTTTATCGGCTACACCATCGCCTATGGCGTGCAATTCTTTTCCGGCGCTGAAACGCTGGCCCAGAAAAACGGTTACGAACTGGTCAAGTTCTTTTTCCTGGCGACCTTTGCCGCCGCCATTCCGGCGATTATCTCCGGCGGCATCGCCGAACGCTCGCGTTTCAATCCGCAACTGGTTGCCACCTTCGTGCTGGTGGGTTTTGTCTACCCGTTTTTCGAAGGCATGGTGTGGAACCAGCGCTACGGCGTGCAGGACTGGATCGCGCGCGTCGCCGGCGCGCCCTTCCACGATTTTGCCGGCTCGGTGGTGGTGCATGCGCTGGGCGGCTGGATTGCGCTGCCCGCGGTGTTGCTGCTGGGCGCGCGCCGCGGCCGCTATCAGAAGGACGGCCGCATCAGCGCGCATCCGCCGTCGAACATCCCGTTCCTGGCGCTGGGCGCCTGGATTCTGGCGGTGGGCTGGTTCGGCTTCAACGTGATGAGCGCGCAGACCGTCGACAAGATCAGCGGCCTGGTGGCGATCAATTCGCTGATGGCGATGGCCGGCGGCACCCTGGCCGCCTGGCTGGCCGGGCGCAACGATCCGGGCTTCGTCTACAACGGGCCGCTGGCCGGCCTGGTGGCGGTATGCGCGGGCTCGGACCTGATGCATCCGCTGGGCGCGCTGGTCACCGGCGCGGTGGCGGGCGCGCTGTTCGTCTACATGTTCACGCTGGCGCAGAACAAGTGGCATATCGACGATGTGCTGGGCGTGTGGCCGCTGCACGGGCTGTGCGGCGCGTGGGGCGGCATCGCCGCGGGCATCTTCGGCGCGAAGGCGCTGGGGGGACTCGGCGGGGTATCGCTTGGCGCGCAATTGCTGGGCACCTTGCTTGGCATCGTGGTGGCGCTGGCCGGCGGCACGCTGGTCTATGGCACGCTGAAGCGGCTGGTGGGCATCCGCCTCGACGCCGAGGGCGAGTTCAACGGCGCCGACCTGACGCTGCACCGGATTTCCGCAACACCCGAGCGCGAAACCAACTGGTAATACCCGCCAGCGTATTCCCGATATAAACGGGCGAGCCGTGCAACGCGGCTCGTCTTAACAATTATTTGCTTGCACTTCCAGAGGCGGCCTCTCAATAATTGCCCTGCCCGATATTTGCGCGCAACGCGCAGGGGTTCGCACGCCGCAGCCGGCTGGTTCGGGGGATGTTGGGTCGGCGGCTGGCCGGTTACACCAACATGAAAGGAATACGCCGATGGACGCCTCTACCTTCGAAAACCTCAAAGCCCTGGTGGTCGCCTACGCCACCGAATTCGGCGTCAAGATCCTGGCGGCCCTCGCCTTCTGGGTGGTCGGCCGCTGGCTGATCCACGTTGTGGTGCGCATGGTGCAGAACGCGCTCGGCAAGCAGAAGGTCGATCCCACGCTGCTGCGCTATGTCGGTTCCATCGTCACGGTGACGCTGAACGTGGTGCTGGTGATCGGCATCCTCGGCTTCTTCGGCATCCAGACCACCACCTTTGCCGCGCTGATCGCCGCGGCCGGCGTGGCCATCGGCATGGCCTGGTCGGGGCTGATGGCAAACTTCGCCGCGGGCGCGTTCCTGGTGGTGCTGCGGCCGTTCAAGGTGGGCGACTTCGTCACCATTGGCGGCGTGACCGGGACGGTGCGCGAAATCGGCCTGTTCGCGACCACGCTGGACACGCCGGACAATGTGCAGACCGTGATCGGCAACAACAAGATCTTCAGCGACACCATCCAGAACTTCACCGCCAATGCGTTCCGGCGCGTCGAACTGAAAGCGCAGCTCGCCGGCAGCACCGACGTGGCCGACGCGGTCGCGCTGCTGAAGGCCCGCATCGCCGAGATCCCCAACGTGCTGGCCGAGCCGCCGGTCGACGTCGAAATCCTGGAGTTCACGCTGGTGGGCCCGGTGCTGGCGGTGCGGCCCTATTGCCACAACGACCATTACTGGCAAGTCTATTTCGACAGCAACCGCATCATCCGCGAGTGCTTCGGCCAGGCCGGCTACGCCGCGCCGATGCCGGCCCACATGGTGGTGGTGCAACAGGCCGCGGCGCAGCAAGCCGCCGCGCAGCAGGCCGCCTGAACTGCCGCGCCGCGGCGCTTTTAACGGGCGACCGGGCGCGCGCTTGCGCCCGAGCGCCCGTAATGGCGCATCAGCACCGCGCCGGCGCCGCACGCCGCCATCACCACGCCCAGCGGCAGCGCGCTGCCGTCGCGCCACACGCTGACCGCGGCGCCGCCGAGCGTGCCGAGCGAAAACTGCAGCGTGCCCATCAACGCCGAAGCCGTACCGGCACGATGCCCCTGGTGCGCGAGCGCCAGCGCCGAAGCATTCGGCGAGACGCAGCCCAGCGCGCCGATAAACACGAAGAAGCCTGCCAGCAGCACCGGCAGCACCGCCATCCCCGCCAGCGCGGCCACCGCCAGCACCACTCCCGCGGCAAGCGCCGCCAGCAGCGTGGCGCCCAGCACCTGGTCGAGCGAACGCCCGCGCACCAGCCGCGCATTGAGCTGAGACATCATGATCAGCCCCGCCGCATTGGCCCCGAACACCAGGCCATAGTGCGACGGCGCGATGCCGTGCAGTTCGATCAGCACGAACGGTGAACCCGAGATATACGCGAACATGCCCGCCGAGCCGAAGCCTGCCGACAGCGAGTATCCCAGGAACTCCCGGTCGCGCAGCAGTTCCGCATAGCTGCGCGCCACGGTGCCGAGCCGCAGCGGCGCCGCATGGCCGCGGTCCAGCGACTCTTCCATGCGCAGGTGGACCAGCAGCAGGATCAGCAGGCCGGCCACCGCCAGCACCCAGAAGATCGCGCGCCAGCCCGACACGGTCAGCACCGCGCCGCCGATGATCGGCGCCAGGATCGGCGCAACGCCCATCACCAGCATCAGCGACGAAAACGCCCGCGCCGATTCATGCGCCTCGAGCCGGTCGCGGATCACCGCCCGTGCCATCACCATGCCGGCGCAGCCCCCCAGTGCCTGCAGGAAGCGCCACAGCATCAGAGACTCCACGTTGCGCGCCAGCGCGCAGCCCACCGCGGCGATCACGTAGAGGCAAAGCCCGACATAGAGCGGCGGCTTGCGCCCGAAGCGGTCGCTGAACGGACCGTAGAAGGCCTGTCCCAGTGCCAACCCGACCAGGAAGGTGCCCAGCGTCAGCTGGACCCGGCCGATGTCGACGCCCAGGTCGCCCGCCAGTGTCGGGAAACTCGGCAGGTACATGTCGATCGACAGCGGCGCGATCGCCATCAGCGAGCCGCAGATCAGCAGCCAGGCAGGAAAACGCGGCGTCGAGGCGGCGCTTGGAGAGTGAGGCATGAGGGACGGTATCCGAGGGCAATGGCGCTGCCCTGCGCGGCCGTACCGCACGGGGAGCCCATGGAAAGACGCAATTGTTGCACAACATAACCAATACAGCCGGAGCCGGCGGAGCTGGCTGGCAGCAAGTCGCGCAGAAGAGCCGGGCTGCCAGATTTGTTCGCCGGAGTCGGCTCCGGCAGAGCTGGCAAACCTGGCGGGATTGGTGAATAGTGATGTCAGGCCCTGGTGTTCAAGGACCTTGCACGGCGGCAACGCGACCACGCTTGCGGAGCGCGGCTTTCATGCGCGCCGGGGTGGAGGGTACAATGCCAGCCTGTCGGCGTAAGACTCGCCGTCGGCCTCGCAGAGAGGGACGATAGTACAGGTCCCCGCAACATTAGCCTGCATGAGAATACGACAAACGCCGCTTTCCGCTTCGCTAGGCACCGCCGCTCTCGCGGCCGTGCTGCTGCTGCCGCTGCCGCTGATGGCCAGGGCGGCGCCGGCGCAGGTGCGCAATGCCAGCGTGCCGTTGCTGGTTCCCGCGGCCGATGACGCCGACCCGGTAGCGCGCATGCTCAAGGGTGCGGCCACCGGCCAGAACACCGGCGCCGCCGGCGTGCCCGAACTGCTGCGCAACGCCACCCGCCCCGACAACGTGCTGGCGCGCGCCTGCCGGCAGCTCAACGACGCCCTGCCGATCGAGATCGATGCCGAGACCCGCCTGCGCCGCTGCCAGTCGGTTCCGGGCAAACACGTATTGTTCCAGCTGGAACTGACCAACTATCGCGGGCCGATGCTGGACCTGGCCAGCTTCGAGGTCAACTACGCCGCGCCGCTGCAGCGCAATATCTGCGCGAACCGCGATGTCGAGATCCTGACCAAGCTGGGCGTCAGCATGTTGTTCCGCTACATGACCCGCAAGGACCGCGGCGAGCGCCGCATCGGCGACGTCTATATCAACGGCCCGATCTGCAGCGCGGCGCTGCGCTGAGTCACGCGCCAGTGCCAACAAGAACGGCCCGCTGATGCGGGCCGTTCTTCTTTCAAGTCAACGCGTTTCAGGCAACGCGTTTCAGGCAACGCGTTTCATGCAGCGCGTTTCATGCAGCGCGCGGGCGCAGCGGCACCACGTTGGCGGCGCGCCGTACCAGCACGCGCGTGTCCTTCCAGCCGGCGTCGGCCAGCGGCGAGCCCCACACCAGTTCATGCAGGCGCGCCAGCGCGATCGGATTGCCCAGCAGCACGTGCTTCTGCGCCGGCGTAAGTGCGCGCGGCCCGTGCGTCAGCGCATGCTCGACCAGGCTTTCGTGGCGCTTGCGCGCCGATTCCGGCTGCACCACGCGCGGCGTCGCGGTGGCGCACATCAGCGCATTGGTGACCGGGTCTACCACGGCGTCGACGAAGTTCGGCGTTTCGGCGGCGTTCTCGACATGCTGCTGCGTTTCGACGATCTCGCGCGGCACCAGCGTTTCCTCCGGGATCATGAACAGCCCCGCGTTGCGCGAAGCGCGCCCCAGCGACACCCGCGACAGCATCACCGACAGCGGGATCGACAGCGCCAGCGAACCGACGATCGGCAGCAGCCACAGCACATAGGACGGGTTCAGCCAGTACACCAGCCCGCCCCACGCCAGCCCCAGCGCGGTATGCCAGCCGTGGCGGCGGAACGCTTCGCCCCAGGTGGTCTCGGCATCTTCACGCGGCGGCGATTTCCACGAGATGCCCCAGCCGCTGTACGCCGCGACCACGAACTTGGTATGGAACAGCATGCGCGTCGGCGCCAGCAGCGCGGACAGCAGCACTTCGATCAGCATGCTGGCAAACAGCTGCACCGCGCCGCCGTAGCGCCGCGCCTGCTTCATCAGCAGCGCCACGCTGGCGAGCTTGGGCAGGAACAGCAGCGTGGCCGTGGCCGAGAACAGCGCCAGCGCCTTTTCCGGATGCCATTCGGGCCAGGTCGGGAACAGCTGGTATTGCTGCGTAAAGTACTCCGGCGGCACCAGCGCGTGCTTGGCCAGCATCGCCGTGGACAGCAGCAGGAACAGCAGCCACAGCGGCGCCGACAGGTACGCCATGATCCCGGTCAGGAACACCGCGCGGTGCACCACGTGGAAGCCCTGCTTCAGCCACAGCCGGAAGTTCATCAGATTGCCCTGGCACCAGCGGCGGTCGCGCTTGACCTCGTCGAGCAGGTTGGGCGGCAGTTCCTCGTACGATCCTTCCAGGTCGTAGGCAATCCAGACGCCCCAGCCGGCGCGCCGCATCAGCGCGGCCTCGACGAAGTCATGCGACAGGATCTCGCCCGACAGCGGACCGCGGCCGGGCAGCGGCGCCAGCGCGCAGTGTTCGATGAACGGCTTGACGCGGATGATGGCGTTGTGGCCCCAGTAGTGCGACTCGCCCAGCTGCCAGTAGTGCAGACCGGCGGTGAACAGCGGCCCGTACACGCGGGTGGCGAACTGCTGCACGCGCGCATACAGCGTTTCGCGGCCCACCGCCAGCGGCGCGGTCTGGATGATGCCGGCGCCGGGGTTGGCTTCCATCAGCCGCACGAGAGTGGCCAGGCAGTCGCCGCTCATCACGCTGTCGGCGTCGAGCACCACCATGTAGCGGTACTTGCTGCCCCAGCGGCGGCAGAAGTCGGCGACGTTGCCGGTCTTGCGCTTCACGCGGTGGCGGCGCCAGCGATAGAAGATGCGGCCGAAGCCGCCGACGGCGCGGCACAGTTCCATCCAGGCATCGTGCTCTGCGGTGCGCAGGTCCGGATTGCCGCTGTCCGACAGCACGATGAAGTCGAAATTGGACAGGTGCGGCGTGCGTGCCAGCGATTCGTAGGTGGCGCGCAAGCCCGCGAAGACGCGGGTCACGTCTTCATTGCAGATCGGCATGATGATCGCGGTGCGGGCCTCTGGGGCGATCGGCGCGTCGGGCCGGTCCGGCACCGCCGAGCGCGAGATCAGATGCTTGTCGCCGCCCTTGGCCAGCACCAGGAAGCCCATCATCGCGGTCCAGAAGCCGGCCGACACCCACGAGAACAGGATCGCGAACAGCACCAGGATGGCGATCTCGAGCGGATCGGCACCGTGGTACGGCAGCACGTTGGTCATGAAGTACGTGGCCAGCACGGTCTGGACGGCGACCAGTGCCAGCAGCACCCAGCGCCGGTGCGAGCCGGCGGGATGCCATGTGCCTTCGGCGTCGGGACCGTCGTGCAGGGTGTCCCAGGACTCGGGCACCGGCGGGCGGCCGAGCATGCGCCGCCACGTGTTGCGCAGCCAGCCGGTGACGATATGCGGCGGCCACTGGCGCGGCACCATCGAGCTGCGCTCGGGCGCGGGGCCGGTATCCACCTTCACGGTGCCGTCCTCGCGCCGCCGCAGCAGCGGCGCGCCGCCAACCTGCGGATTGCCGTAAGCCATGGTAAAGCGCCGCTGCACCGAGGCGTAGGCGCTGCTGCCGTATGCCGGCGGCGTGTCCTTGCCGGCCAGGCGCGACTGCAGGCGCGTGATGGCCTCCTGCGCGTCGCGGCCGTCGGTCGTGACCGGGATCACCGGCGTCACGGAAGCCAGCGGCGTGTGCGGTGCCGCCGCGGCGGCAGTCATGCCGGCGCTATCGGCCAGCAGTTCGCTGCGCGCTTCAGGCGATACCGGCAGGCGGTCGAGATAGCGCTCGCATGCCGCCGCCTGGGCCGGTCGCTGCTTTAGGCGGGGGGTAAGATGTAGCTCCACGTCTCGGACAGGGTTGTATTGCCGTTGCGAAGATAGCCGCGCAACTCTACCGGCTTGGTTTCGTCCTTGCGGCGCATCAGCATGGTCATGCGCCAGCCGCCGGTCGCGTCATTGCGCTGCACCGACGTCTTCAATAGCTCGCCGTTGGCATCGGCCGAAACCACCGGGTCGATGCGCACGTCCGCCGGCAGCCTGCGGAAGGCCGGGCCTTCGAAGTCCACCACCAGCGAAAAGCTCGTGTCCTCCTTGCTGCGGGTCTGGCCCTGGCCCAGCCGGGTCTGGGTCACCCACGACAGCGGCGGCTCCTGCTCGCCGTCCTTCTGCCACAGCAGGCGGTACTCGTAGTCGAAGGCTTGCTTGGGCTTGGGCGGGTTGTCCGGCACCCAGTACGCCACGATGTTGTCGTTGGTCTCGTCCGGCGTCGGGATCTGCACCAGCTCCACCCGGCCCGAGCCCCAGTTGCCGCGCGGCTGCACCCAGCCGCTGGGCCGGCGCTCATACCACGCGCCGATCTCCTGGTAGCTGTTGAAGCTGCGGTCGCGCTGCATCAGCCCGAACCCCTGCGGATTGGTCGCGGCGAACGACGTCACCAGCAGCCGCTTGGGATTGACCAGCGGACGCCAGACCCATTCGCCGGTGCCGAGGTGGATCGACAGGCCGTCCGAGTCATGCACCTCCGGGCGGAAATCCTGCGCGGGCGACGGCTGGTTCTCGCCGTACAAGTACATGCTGGTCAGCGGCGCGAGGCCAAGCTTGGTCACGTTCTCGCGCAGGTAGAGGCGCGACTTGACCTCCATCGCGGTCTCCGCGCCGGGCTTGATGGTGAAACGGTACGCCCCGCTCATGCGGCGCGAATCCATCAGCGCATAGATGGTGATTTCCTTGGCGTTGGCGCCCGGGCGTTCGATCCAGTATTCGACGAAGCGCGGGAATTCCTCGCCGGAGTTGAGCGCGGTATCCACCGCGAGGCCGCGGGCCGAGAGCCCGTACCACTGGTCCTTGCCGAGCGCGCGGAAGTAGCTGGCGCCAAGGAACGAGGCCAGCTCGTCCTTGCGCTTGCTCTGGTTCAGCGGATACAGGATGCGGAAGCCGGCGTAGCCCAGCCCCTTCAGCTTGGCGGCATCGACCTTGTGCGGGCCGTAGTTGAACGCGGAGGGGTCGAAGCGGAATTCCCGCACGCTGTTGCCCACCACTTCATGGATGCGCACGGGCTGGTCGAACACCATGCCCTCGTGGAAGAACGACAGCTCGAACGGCGAACGCGTGCCGCGCCAGGCGAAGCGCTCGGGCTTGTACTCGATCTCGCGGTAGCGTTCGTAGGTCAGTTCGCGCAACTCGCGCGGCAGGTTCTGCGCGGGCGCCTTGTAAGGCGAAGCCGCCAGCTGGCGCGCGCGTGCCGCGACGGTGTCGAAGTCGAATGCATGGGCCGCCATCGCGCACAACGCCAGCGCCCCGCCGCCGAGCCAGGCCGCGATCCGTGCGCCGGCCCGCGCTGCGCGGCGACGGGCACCCGGCCCGGCAGCGGGCAAGGTAAACGGTTGGGCTATGCGTGGCGCGGCGATCTGTGACATGTATGCCAGGGTGAGCGGTTGAATCGGAGCGGCCGGCATCGGCGGCCTGAACGAAGAAGGACACGGCAAGAGATGAGCCCGGCGCCGAGTGGCGAGGCCCTGACGCGGGGCAAGCTGCCCGCGGGGCACCGTGTCCGGTTTGTTGCGATGCGCAATAAACCATAGCAATTCGAGACGCAAAAGTCACGTTTCGATCACGCAAGGTTTGAAACAAAATGTTGGCGAGGTAGCCCGAAAGCCGCACCACGCGTGGCTTTGCGGGCGACGGGGTCACATCCGCGCAAGCGTCGGCCGTCGCGGCGACCCCCGGCGGCCGCGACCGCTCCCCGAGCCAGGCCGGAACATGCCCGGCCCGTTTAATACACTGTTACTTTTTGGCGCCTTCGCTGTAGGGATCGAACTTGCCGCTCTTGGCGCCTTCGGAATAGGGATCGAACTTGCCGCTGTTCATGCCGCCCTGGCTGAACGAGTCGAACGACTTCTGCGCCCCGCCCTGGATCGGTTCCATCTGGTCGGGCCTGGCGCCCGGGTTCAGCGCGGTCACGTTGTCGCTTTTCGCGCCGTCGGTGTACGGGCTGAACTTGTCCTGCTTGGCGCCGTCGGTGTAGGGATTGAACTTGTCCTGCTTGGCACCGTCGGTGTACGGATTGAATTGGTCAGCCTTGCCAGCGGTCTGGGCGTGCAGCGTGCCAAAGGCACAGGCGGCGGCCAGGCCGATTGTGAGATAGCGCAGCGTCATGGGGTCTCCTCTCGCAGGAATGGGCGCCCGTCGTGCGCGGCACGAGGGGGCAGAAATCAACGCTAGGTCAGCGGCAAGCACGTGTCAACCGCGGTCCGGTTGACGCGATTGGCGAGCCGCGCCGGCAAGGGCCATCATTGCCCCGCATTGCGCTTACAATGCCACTCGAACGCCACCATGAAGCCACAAGGAACCGTCATGCTGCCTCGGCCCACCACCCCCAACGCCGGCCTTGCCCGCCCTGCCCTGCGTGCCGCATTCGCAGGCGCGCTGGGCGCCGCGCTGCTGTTCGCCACCGCTCCGGCGCAGGCGTACTTCGACAACTACCTGAGCGGCACCATCATCGGCACGCTCAACGACAAGGAAGGCGCGTCGCTGGCCAAGTCGGTGCGTACGGCGCTGAACGATACGGCCGACGGCCAGTCCGTGGACTGGACCTATCCGGCCGCGGGACGGCGCCAGCAGATCGACGGCACCATCACCCCGATCGAAAGCAAGACCGACAAGGGCCAGCCTTGCCGGCGCCTGAAGTCAGACCTCAAGCGCGGCAGTGCCGAAGAACACTGGAGCGGCTGGTTCTGCAAGCAGTCCAACGGGCAATGGAAGTCGCGCCACGTGGGCGATTAAGCCAGCCGCAACAGACTGTGCCGCGCGGCGCCGGCTCAGCGGCATAGCTTGCGCAGCAGTTCCCCGGCGATGGTGCCGGGGCCGGCCACCTGGAAGGTGCCGGATTGCGGCGCGCGGATGGTGTAGAGCGATTCACCGCGCGCGAAGCGCTTGCTGTAGAGCGTCTGCTCGACCACCGCATACATCGACGTGGCGCAGTTCAGCACCATGCGCTTGAGCGAAGACCGGATCGGTTCGCCGCTGGCGGTGCGGATCACGCCTGACGGCGAATTGCGCATCACCACCACGCCAACCTGCGTGCCCTGGCGGCGCACCGCCGACTGGTCGAAATAGGAAATCACACCATTGGCGCCCATCAGCGGCAGCCAGCGCTGCGGATCGGGCGCGCCGGGATCGGGCGCGGCCACCATGCGGCAGCCTTCCTTGGGCGTCGAGCGGAACACGGTACCGGTGCCGGGAACCTGGCACTCGTAGAGGCCGGCGGCAGCGGCGGGCCGGGATGCGGAGGCCGGCGCGGCGCCGTCATCGGCATGCGCCTGCGGCAGGGCCAGCCCGAACACGCAGCCAGCCAGCGCGGCTGCGTGCCGAAACATGCGGAACATCATGGAATTACCCTCATGTAGACGGGAAAAATGCGATCCGCATTGTCGCACAGGATGCATGCATTGCGGCGCGCGGGCACGCCCTGATCCATGCATCCCGGTGGGCTTCAGCCGTGCCGGCGTCGCCAGGCGACCAGGTCCTCGATGGTCAGCACCGGCAACCGGTACATCTCGGCAAAGGCCAACGCTTCCGCGCGCCGCGCCATGGTGCCATCCGGATTCATCAGCTCGCACAGCACGGCGGCGGGCGACAGCCCGGCCATGCGCGCGAGGTCGACGGAACCTTCGGTATGGCCGCGGCGCTCGAGCACGCCGCCGTCGCGCGCCACCAGCGGGAACACATGGCCGGGGCTGACCACGGCTTCGGCGCCCGCGTCCTCGGCAATGGCCGCGCGGATGGTGGTGATCCGGTCGGCGGCGCTGACCCCCGTGCTGACGCCCTCGCGGGCTTCGATCGACACGGTGAAGGCGGTGCCGTACTGGCTGCGGTTGTGCTCGACCATCGGCCGCAGGCCCAGGCGCCGCACCTTGTCCGTCGGCAGGCACAGGCACACGATGCCGCTGCATTCGCGGATCATCATGGCCATGTTGGCCTGGGTCAGGCGCTCGGCGGCCAGGATCAGGTCGGCCTCGTTCTCGCGGTCGTCGTCATCGAGCAGCACCACGGGCCGGCCTTCGCGCATGGCCTCGAGGGCCTGCTCGATGCGCAAGTCCAGCGCGCGCGGGTCGGCGTCGGCCATCGTATCGATCGTGGCATTGACGAGGGAATCCGCGGACGCCGCGGGGGCAATGGCTTCGGTGGAAAAGCTAGACATGAAACGCTCCTGGTTCAGCATCAATGGGCGTTCCAGGGGAAGGGTCAACGGAACTGCAAGGCCCGCACGCCGTGCTGTCGGCACGCGCACGAGCCCGCCGCGCCCTGCGCGCGCGCGCAAGGCTCGGCAAACCACAGGGCGAGGCAGAGATGCCAGGCCACGCGGGCAAGCTCCGTTCATCTTCTTTCATCCGGACTATGACCGTCGGCCCTGGCCTCTCACCAGGTCTGCTGACCTCGCACGGGAATGCGAGCGCTCGCGGGCTCGCCGGACGCGCGCTGCGCGTCGCGGCATACCGCCGGTGGGGACTTCCACCCCGCCCTGAAGACGTAACGTAACCGGGCCGGCCTGGCGGCCGGCACCGGCCCGCGCATGTTAGCACGATTGTCCCGGGTCACTGCCAGCCCCGCGCGCAGCCCCTATCCTGGTGCGGCCCGCGCAGTGGTGCCGGTCACGTTCGGTCTCGGCAACGTGCCTTCCGGTGTACTACAAATAGGGTAAGGAGGCAGCGCCCGGGGAGCTGCAAGCAACCGTTCTCCCATGGCTTGCCTGACAACAACGCAGCATCTTTTCAGCGTGCTTCCCATGCTCCAGCCAGACCAAGAAGCCAGACGAGACAGCCATGCGAGTTGCATCCCTTTCCTTCCAATCTTCTCCGCGCGGCACTGGCGCCGGCCGCGCCGCGCCGCCCTTGCGGCGCTGCTTGCGCTTGCCGGATCCCTGAGCGCAGCCGCGCGCGCGGCGCCCGCGGTCCAGCTGGGCTACGGCTTCGACGACAGCCATCACGTGCAGAAGGCGGAGATCGCCATGCTGTGGGATTCGGGCCTGGCGTGGGGCAACCCGCAAGGCTGGCAGGTGGACCTGCAGTGGGAAATCAACGTGGCGCGCTGGCTCAGCGACAGCAACAACAATCCGAACGACCTGTGGGAGTTCGGCGCTTCACCGGTGGTGCGGATCGGATGGTGGCGGCACACGTGGGTGCCGTTCCTTGAGCTGTCGGTGGGTCCGCGGCTGCTGACCGGCACGAGGACCTCGGATGACCACGTCATTTCCACCGCGTTCCAGTTCTCCGAGTACGCGGGGCTTGGCGTGATGGTCGGCAAGGACCGCAACTTTACCGCGGGCTACCGCATCCAGCATCTGTCCAATGGCGGCATCAAGGAGCCCAATCCTGGCACCACCTTCCACGTCATTTACCTGCGCTACCGCTTCTGACGGACCGCTCATGCGCCCCGCCCTGCGTTTCAAACAGGCTGCGGGTGGCATCGTCGGCCGGGAAGAAGCATTCGATGCGCAGCTCCTGCAGCGTGACGTCCTGCGGAATGCCGAGCGTGGTCAGCGTCGAGAACAGCGACGCGCGGAACGCACCCGCATGCAGCACCACGGGGAGCAGCGGCGGCGGCGGGCCGTCGCTGCCGTCATCTTCGGGCAGCAGCACGCCGCCGGGGCCCACCATGTCCGGATGCCAGCCGGCGATGCGCGCGAACAGCGCGCGCGCGGTCTGGTCGTGCGCCTGCACCTGCAGCTCCTGCCAGACCCGCCGCAACAGGTAGCGGCCGACCTGGCGCGCATTCTCGATGACCGGCCACAGGCCGTCGGGATCGAACACGGTCAGCATCAGGTTGATCCGGTGCGGGTCGTCGTCAAGCGATGCCGGCGGGCGGCCGCCCAGCAAGGTATCGAACATGCGGCGGTACGCGGCATTGGCGTCGACCAGGTTCCAGAAGCGGTCCAGCACCACGGCCGGGTACGGCTCCTGCTTGGCCAGGATCAGTGCGATCGCCTGCTGCACCATTTGCAGCGGCGGCGCGCTCAGCGCGTGTTCGCTGTAGGCCGGGGCGAAGCCGCTGGCCAGCAGCAGCCGGTTGCGCTGGCGCAGCGGCACGCCCAGGCGCTCGGCCAGGGCCAGCACCATCTCGCGGCTGGGGCGGGCGCGCCCGGACTCGAGGAAGGAGATGTGGCGCTGCGACACGCCGGCGGCGAGCGACAGCGCCAGCTGGCTGTAGCCGCGCTTGCCGCGCCAGTAGCGCAGCAGTCCGGGGAAGTCGAGCGTGGACTCGGAGGCAGGGGTCAGCGTTTCCATGCCGGCTATTACAGCATGGCGGCGGCCGCGCTGCGAATACCTGGCAGGTAATCGCAGCGATGCAGGCCTTGGGCGTGCGTCAAAGAAAGCCGGCATTTGCGGCGGGCGCATCACAGCGGCGCCGTCGTGTAACAGGCGAATGGTATGCTTGATCTTTTCAGACACCCGGCGCGCAGAGGGCGCGCACCCTGATGGAAATTGCCATATTACTGGCGCTGATCCTGCTGAACGGCCTGTTTGCGATGTCCGAGATTGCACTCGTTACAGCCCGCAAGGCACGTCTGCAACGCCATATCGAGAACGGCGACCGCGGCGCCATCGCGGCGGTGAAGCTGGGCGAGGACCCCACCCGCTTTCTCTCGACCGTGCAGATCGGCATCACCTCGATCGGCGTGCTCAACGGCGTGGTCGGCGAATCGACGCTGGCGCAACCGCTGGGCCTGTGGCTGCAGGGTTTCGGCATCTCGGAAACCACCGCCGGCTATATGGCCACCGCGATCGTGGTGGCGGGCCTGACCTATTTTTCCATCGTGCTGGGCGAATTGGTGCCGAAGCGCCTGGGCCAGATGGCGCCCGAGCTGATCGCGCGGCTGGTGGCGCGCCCGATCGGCTGGCTGGCAGTGGCGTCGACCCCCTTCGTCAAGCTGCTGTCAAGCTCCACGCGGCTGGTGCTGCGCCTGCTTGGCACCAAGGTTGACCGCGGCCCCGGCGTGACCGAGGAAGAAATCCATGCGCTGCTGGTGGAAGGCTCCGAAGCCGGCGTGATCGAGCAGCATGAGCACACCATGGTGCGCAACGTGTTCCGGCTCGATGACCGCCAGCTGGCCTCGCTGATGGTGCCCCGCGGCGACGTGGTCTACCTGGACGTGGAAGCTACGCTGGACGAAAACCTGCGCCGCATCGAAGAATCCGACCATTCGCGCTTCCCGGTGGTGCGTGGCGGCATGCACGACATCATCGGCGTGGTCAGCGCGCGCCAGTTGCTGGCGCGCCGGCTGCGCGGCGAAGAGACCGACCTGCAGGCCGCGGTGCAGCCCGCGGTGTTCGTCCCCGAAAGCGTGACCGGCATGGAACTGCTGGAAAACTTCCGCGCCTCGGGCGGGCAGATCGCCTTTGTCATCGACGAGTACGGCGAGGTGCTGGGCCTGGTCACGCTGCAGGACCTGATCGAAGCCATCACCGGCGAATTCAAGGCCGAGGCCGCCGGCGAGGAGTGGGCGGTCCAGCGCGACGATGGCTCGTGGCTGCTCGACGGCCTGATCCCCATCCCCGAACTGAAGGATCGCATCGGCCTGCGCCAGGTGCCCGAGGAGGAAAAGGAGCGCTACCACACGCTGTCCGGCATGCTGCTGTTGCTGCTGGGGCGCCTGCCCCAGATTGCCGACACGGTGCAATGGGGCGACTGGCGCTTCGAGATTGTGGACATGGACGGCAAACGCATCGACAAGGTCCTGGCCGAGCGCCTGCCGCCGCAGGAGGGACCCGAGGAAGAAACCACCGGCTGAGGACCGGAGGCCGACGCCGCCGGCCGATCCGCGGCATCAACCGCGTCTTCCATTGGAAATTGGATGGCGCCGCATTGATCCAAATCAAATGCAGTTGCGACTGAATCACTTTGGCGCAATCTGCAACGCCCCTTCCCAATTCCCTTCGCTTATGATCGGGCTGCGCGGCCAGCATGCGGCCGCGCCACGCATGGCTGCACCAAGGGCACGGCTGCTACGGCACCGTTGCTGGCGGCCTGCCGAAGAACCATTTCAGACACGGGGAGACGCGTGCGCCGCAAGCCATTTCCCAGCGGCCCGCAAGATCATGCATGGATCATGATGCCGACGACATCGTCGCGCGCGCTGCCCGGGGCGGCGACGGCGCGATGCAACCGTCCGCGCTGGTGAGCGCGCTGAGCGCGCGCCGCGCCCAGCCCGGGAAGCCGGCCGCGATCCTGGCGATCCGGCTGGACCGCTTTGCCAGCGCCTGCGAAACGCTCGGGCCGCACCGCTCGGCCAGGCTGCGCGGCATCGTGCAGGCCCGCATCGCCTGCCTGCTGCCGCCGGGCGCGTTGATGCACTGGATTGCCGCTGCCGACCTGGCGGTCATCACCACGCTGCCCGCCGGCGTGCCGGATCCGGGCCAGATTGCCAGCCGCGTGGCCGATGACCTGTCCCGGCCGTTCGCACTCGATGGCTTCGAGCTGCATCTGTCGTGCAGCATCGGCGTGGCCAACGACCATGCCGACATCCCGGCCGAGCGCAGCCTGCAGCAGGCGTTCGACGCGATGCTGCGGGTCAACCGCCAGGGCGGCGCTGGCCTGGCGCGCGCCGACAAGCCGGCCCCGCCGCCCGCGGCCCCGTTGCTGGCGGCACTGCCCGACGCACTCGAGCGCGGCGAGCTGAGCCTGCAGCTGCAGCCGCGTGCCGACCTGGCCGGCGCCGCCGTCAGCGGCTATACGGTGCGGCTGCGCTGGCAGCATCCCGTGCTCGGCCGCGTGGCGCCGCAAGACTTCCTGCCCGGCGTCGAAACGCTCGGACTGGTCGGCCGCATCGGCAACTGGCTGCTGGAAAACGTGCTGCCGCTGGTGCGTGCGGCCGAGACCATCGCCCCGCTGCAATTCACCCTGCTGGCCTCGAGCGCGCAACTGCATCGCCCGCAGATGGTGGAGGCGCTGGCGCAGGCGCTCGATGCGGGCGGCATCGCGCCGGAGCACTTGTGCATCGAACTGCCGGCCAGCACGGTGCCGACCGACGACGACCTCATCGACCGCTTTGCCGCGCTGCGCCGGCGCGGGCTGCAGCTGGCGCTGGGCGATTTCGACGACAGCCCCGCCTGCCGCGAGGCGCTGGCGGCGCTGCAGCCCGACGCCGTCACGCTGGACGCACGCGGCCTGGGCCACGCGCGCGAGCTACGCAGCCGCACCGACAGCCTGCGCGAAGCCTGCCGCGCCGCGCGGCGCGCCGGCGCGTCGGTCTGCGCCAAGGGCATCGAAACCCGCCAGCAGCTCGATGCGGTGCGCGCCTGGGGCTGCCACAGCGTGCAGGGTTACCTGCTGGCGCAGCCGTTCCCGGCCGTGTGGCTGCTGCAGACCCATGCGGCGATCCAGCAGCGCGCCCGCGCCTTGCTGGCGCCGCAGGCCTGATCGACGGATGCCCGCCGCGCCGTTGCAGGATTTACAAATTGCGACATACCCGCTATCAAAGCTGCGCGCAGCGGCGGTAAAATCCGCGTCAATCCGTAACTCGACGAATCTCTCGATTCTCAACCCTATAGAAAGGAGCCCGGCGTGAAGAAAGGTTGGATCTGGTGCGTTTTGTTTGCCACTCTGTTGGCGGGTTGCAACACGATGGCGGGGCTCGGCCAGGACATTCAGCGCGGCGGCCAGAAGCTGGAAAGCTCGGCAGACCGCCACAAGTAACCCGGCCAGGGCTGCATCGACAGCAGAACGGCACGCCATCGGGCGTGCCGTTTTGCTTTGCACAGGACAGTTCAGGGCCTGGCGCGCAGGGCCCTGGCCTGTTCGGCCAGCGCGCGGATGCGGCCCCAGTCGCCGGCGGCGACGGCATCCTTCGGCACCACCCACGACCCGCCCACGCACACCACATTGGGCAGCGCGAGGTAGGACGGCGCCAGCGCGGCATCGATGCCGCCGGTCGGGCAGAAGCGCAGCTGCGGCAGCGGCCCGCCCAGCGACTTCAGCATCGGCACCCCGCCCGCCGCCTGCGCGGGGAAGAACTTGAGGAAAGTGAAGCCGGCTTCCAATGCCGCCATGGCCTCGCTGGCGGTGGCAACGCCGGGCAGCAGCGAGATCCCCGCGCCTTGCGCGCCCGCGGCCAGCGCCGGCGTCAGGCCGGGCGAGACGGCAAACTGCGCGCCCGCGTCGCGCACCGCATGCAGTTGTTCCAGGTTCAGCACCGTGCCGGCGCCGACGCACGCCTGCGGCAACGCAGCGGCGACGGCGCGGATCGCTTCCAGCGCCACCGGGGTGCGCAGCGTGATCTCCAGCAGCGGCAAGCCACCGGTGACCAGCGCCTCGCTGACGTGCAGGGCCTCGTCGACCGAGTGGAATTCCAGCACCGGGATCACCGGCACATCGGCAAGGCGTGGAAGCAGCGGGGAAGTCTGGTTTGACATGGCGATCTCGCGGTAGGTCAGGAAAACATCAGCTCACGTAAGCGGCTCAGGCGATCACCGAGACCGACTGCGCCAGCCGCGCCAGCACGGTCTGCGCATCGGGAATCGGCGCCACCGCGCCATAGCCGGTGGTCGACAGCGCTGCCGCCACATTGGCATAGCGCGCCGCCTCGAACGGATCGGCGCCCGCGGCCAGCCGCGCGACGAAGCTGCCGCCGAAGCAGTCGCCCGCGCCCGTGGCATCGACCGGCGTGACCGGATAGGCCGGCACCAGGCTGCGGGATTCCGGCGTTGCGATGTACGAGCCCTCCTCGCCCAGCTTCAGCGCGACCAGGCCGATGCCGCAGCCGAGCAGGTAGTCGGCGATGGCATCGCGGTCATCGAGCCCGGTCAGCACCGTGATGTCGTCCCAGCTGGGCAGGCACACGTCGGTCATGCGGAACGCTTCGCGCATGATGCCGCGCGCGCGGGCCAGCGACCACAGCCGCAGCCGCAGGTTGGTGTCCAGCGTGACTTTGGTGCCGGCCTTGCGCGCGTGCTCCATCGCATCGAGGCCGGCGTCGCACGCGCTCGTGCTGATCGCCAGGCTGATGCCGGACAGGTGCAGGTAGCGCGCCGCGGCGATCGCGCCCAGCGGCAGTTGCTCGTGCTGGTAGCGGCTGGCGGCGGAGCCTTCGCGCAGGTAGTCGAAGCGGTGGCCGTGGTTGTCGTGCGAGACAAAGTAGACGCCGGTGGGCGCGCTGGCGTCGACGTGCACATGCCGTGTATCGACCCGCTCCTGCGTCCACAGTGCGCGCAGGCGCTCGCCGAAGGTATCGGCGCCGACCGCGCAGATATAGCCGGTGCTTGCGCCCTGGCGCGCAGCGGCAATGCAGAAGTTTGAAGTATCGCCGCCAAAACCCTGCAGGTAGCGCGACGGATCGTCCGGCTGCTGGTTGAATTCCACCAGCGGCTCGCCATAGGCGAGGATATCGATGCTCATGGGGCCGTTTGCCTCAGAAGAAGGTTTGCACGATGTCGATCACGCGCAGGTCGCGATCCAGCACCGGGATATGGCGCCACTTGTCGAAGGTCAGGCACGGGTGCGAGATATCGAAGGCGATCATATCCCCGACCTGGATGTCGTCGCCGGGCCGGATCTGCAGGTAGGCGTGCTGGTCCATCATGCCGGTGACCTCCCAATGCGCGGGCACGTCCACCGGCGCCTCGGTGCCGGGCCGGTAGCGGCGCGCCGGAATCGGCATGCCGGCGTCGAAGGCGGCATCGCGCTTGCCCATGCCGATGATGACGCGGTCGGGCTCCGGAATCGACTGGACATAGGCCCACAGCTGCAGCGCCGGCAGCAGACCCTCGCGCATTTTCTGCGCGACCGGGTTGCTTGCCAGGATGCGCTGCTGCGCGGCGCGGTAGATGCCGACGTCGTGCGTCAGGTAGCAGCCGGGGCGCAGCACGATGTCGATCGGCGCGCCGATGTCGGTGCGCGCGAATTCCTCGGCCACCACGTCGTACCAGGCCGAGCCCGCGCCCGACATCACCACCGGGCTGCGGCCGAAGCGCCCTTGCGCGGCCAGTTGCCGCGTGACCGCGACGGTGCGCTGCAGGAACTTGCGGATATCGGCCTCTTCCTTCAGCACGCCCTCGTAGATTTCCACGCCGGCCAGAGACAATGCGTCGGGCCAGCGCGCCAGTGCGTCGAGCACGGCCTGCTGCTGCGCGTCGTCACGCACGCCGGTGCGCCCGCCTTCGACGCCCAGCTCAAGCAGCACCTGCAGCTTCTGTCCGCGCTGGCGGAAGAACCGGCCGAGCTGGTCGACCAGCGCGGCCGAATCCACCAGCGCGAAGAATTCAAAGTCCGGATCGCGCAGCAGGTCCGCGATGATTTCCATGTTGCGGCGGCCGACCAGCTGGTTGGCCATCAGCACCCGCTTGACGCCGTGCGCATGCGCGGCGGCGGTCTGGTGCGCGGTGGCCAGGGTGATGCCCCACGCGCCGGCATCCAGTTGCCGGGCAAACAGCTTGGGCGCCATGGTGGTCTTGCCATGCGGCGCCAGCTGCACGCCGTATTCGTTCATAAAGCGGCGCATCCATTCCAGGTTATGCGCGAGACGGTCTTCATAGAGCACCGCGGCCGGCAGGCTCAGTTCTTCCTGCAACAGGCGCCAGCCGGTCTGGCCGGCCGCGTCCGGGGCAATGGGAGCCTCCATCCGGCCCAGCGCCTTGTTGAGCGGATCGATCACGCCAGCCTGATACTTTATTTCACGCATGCCTGTCATCACCCTGAAAAAATCTGATTGACGTAATGATAGCCCTGAAAATAAGATATTTCATCACTGTTATAAAGTAACACACAACGCGACAGCGGCAGCATCGTGCCTCCAGCAAGGGCGCTCGCCATCGGTCGCCAGTCACTGTTATAGCCCCTGCCCGCGCCGACTGCAGATTTCGTCACATCAAGCATCGCACCCCTTACGCCACCCTCGCCCCGCCACCGAACATGACCGCGCCCTTCGACATCCTGACCCGCATCGCCGAACGGGGCCCCGCCCTGCGCCTGGCCGAGCAGAAGGTGGCGCAGGTGGTGCTGGAAGACCTGGCCGGCGCCGCGGCCGCGAGCATCAACGAGCTGGCCCGGCAGGCCGGCGTCAGCGAAGCCAGCGTGACGCGCTTTGCCAAGGCGATCGGCTGCCGCGACGTGCGCGACCTGAAGCTGCGCCTGGCCCAGGCCGCGGCGGTGGGCGCGCGCTTTCTGCAGCTCGGCAACGTTCCCGCCGCCGACGCCGCGCCCGCGACGCTGGCCGACAGCATCCACGCCGACATCCTCACCGCGCTGGAAGCCAACCGTGGGCTGCTGGATACGCAGCGCATCGAGCAGGCCGCGCGCCTGTTGCTGGGCGCACGCATGGTCTACGCTTTTGGCATGGGCGGCGGCTCGTCGTTCATGGCCGATGAAGCGCGCCACCGGCTGGCGCGGCTGGGCTTGCCGGTGGCCAGCTACCAGGATGCGCTGCTGCAGAAGATGGTGGCGGCCACGCTGGGGCGCGACGACGTGGTGCTGGCCTTCTCGGCCAGCGGCCGTGTGCCGGAGATGCTGGCCAGCTGCGATATCGCGCGCGAATACGGCGCCCGCCTGGTGGCCGTGACCGCGCTGGGCTCGCCGCTGGCCGCGCGCGCCGACGTGCTGCTGCCGGTGCGCACGCTCGAGACCGATTTCATTTTCAAGCCATCGGCATCGCGCTACGCCATGCTGATGGTGCTGGACGTGCTGGCTACGCAGTGCGCGCTGCTGCAGCCGGACCAGAGCAAGGAGCGCCTGCGCCGGCTCAAGTACGTGCTGGACAGCCATCGCGGCGACAGCGGTCCCGGCAAGGGCCCCGACAGCCGCCAGCCGCTGGGAGACTGACCATGCCACACCTGTTCGATACCCTGATCCGCTGCGTGACGCTGATCGACGGCTCCGGCGCGGCCGCGCGCCTGGCCGACGTGGCCTTGCGCGATGGCCGCATCGCCCGCATCGATGCCCCCGGCGCGATCGACCCCGATGCGGCCGCGCACGTGGTCGAGGGCGACGGCCTGGTGCTCGCCCCCGGCTTTATCGACGTGCATACGCACGACGACACCAACGTGGTACGCCAGCCCGAGATGACGCCCAAGCTGTCGCAGGGCGTCACCACCGTGGTGGTCGGCAACTGCGGCATCAGCGCCGCGCCGGTCACGCTGGCGGGCGAGCCGCCCGACCCGATGAACCTGCTGGGCCATGCCGACGCCTTCCGCTATCCGGATTTCAAGGCCTATGTCGATGCGGTCGAGGCCGCGCGGCCCGCGGTCAATGTCGCCGCGCTGGTCGGCCATACCGCGCTGCGCAGCAACCATATGGACCGCTTCGATCGCGCCGCCACGCCGCAGGAAATCGCGGCGATGCGCGCGCAGCTGGAAGAAGCGCTGCAGCACGGCGCGCTGGGCCTGTCCACCGGCCTGGCCTACGCCAACGCCTTCAGCGCGCCGACCGAGGAAGTGCTGGCGCTGGCCGAGCCGCTGGCCAACGCCGGCGCGCTCTACGCCACCCATTTGCGCAGCGAATTCGCCGAGATCCTCGATGCCATGGACGAGGCCTTCCGCATCGGCCGCCATGCGCGCGTGCCGGTAGTGATCTCGCACCTGAAATGCGCCGGCGTGGCCAACTGGGGCCGCAGCACCGAGGTGCTGGATGCGCTCGACGGCGCGCAGCGCTGGCAGCCGGTCGGCTGCGACTGCTATCCCTATACCGCCAGTTCGTCCACGCTGGACCTGAAGCAGGTCACCAGCGACTTCGACATCATGGTGACCTGGTCCGAAGGCGCACCGGAAATGAGCGGCCGCCTGCTCGCCGACATCGCCGCCGAATGGCAGGTCGACCTGAACCAGGCCGCGCGCCGGCTGATGCCCGCGGGCGCGGTCTACCACTGCATGGAAGACGCCGACGTCGACCGCATCCTGAGCCACCCCGCCACGGTGGTCGGCTCGGACGGCCTGCCCAACGACCCGCTGCCGCACCCGCGCCTGTGGGGTGCGTTCCCCCGCGTGCTGGGCCACTATGCGCGCGACCGCGAACTGTTCCCGCTGACCGTGGCCGTCAACAAGATGACCGGCATGTCGGCCGAGCGCTTCGGCCTGCGCCAGCGCGGCTTCGTGCGCGAAGGCTACTGGGCCGACCTGGTGCTGTTCGACGCCGCCACCATCCGCGACGCCGCCAGCTTTACCGATCCCATGCAACCGGCCGAGGGCATTGCCTCGGTCTGGGTCAACGGCGAGCTGTCATGGCAGCAGCGCCAGAGCACCGGCGTGCGCGCCGGCCGGTTCCTGCCCCGCGGCGCGGCCTGACCCGCGCGCAGCGCCGCGACTTCCTTCCCCTATCCATCTCATTCCAGGAGTACCCATGGACATCAAACGATTCGGCGTCGAAGGCGGCACCGGTACCGGCGGCCAGCACATGCCCTTTGCCCGCGCAGTGGCGGCCGATGGCTGGCTCTATGTCTCCGGCCAGGTGCCGATGGTCAACGGCGAGGTCATCGACGGCGGCATCGTGCCCCAGACCCACCAGGCCATCAAGAACGTGCTGGCCATCCTGGCCGAGGCCGGCTACGGCCCCGAGCACGTCGTGCGCTGCGGCGTGTGGCTGGACGACACGCGCGACTTTGCCTCGTTCAACAAGATCTTCAAGGAATACTTCGGCGCCAACCCGCCCGCGCGCGCCTGCGTGCAGTCGAGCATGGTGGTGGACTGCAAGGTCGAGGTGGACTGCATCGCCTACAAGAAGCCGGCGGCGTGAGCCTGCTGCGGGCTTGATTCCTGATCGCCGGCTGAGGGTTTGCTCCCCTCTCCCATGAAATGGGAGAGGGGCGGGGGTGAGGGCGGGAGCCTCCACGAAGCCAGCACCTTCATGCCTGGCAAGCGCCCGCCCTCACCCCCTGCCCCTCTCCCGCACGCGGGAGAGGGGAGCAAACCAACGACAAGCCTGACATCTGCCGCCACAAGCGGCCTTTTTCCACGCAAGGAGACAACATGGGTCCCGTCACAGGAACCACGCTCTTGGTGTATGCGCTGATCGCAGTGATCGCACTGGTGGTGCTGATTGCGCGCTACAAGCTCAACCCGTTCATTACCCTGGTCGTCGTTTCGGTGCTGCTCGGCTTTGCCGTAGGCATGCCGATGAGCGAGATCGTCAAGTCCTTTGAAGCCGGTGTCGGCGGCACCCTCGGCCATATCGCGCTGGTGGTGGGCCTGGGCACCATGCTGGGCAAGATGATGGCCGAGTCCGGCGGCGCCGAGCGCATCGCCAACACGCTGATCGATTTCTTCGGCGCGAAGAACGTGCATTGGGCGATGGCCACGATCGCGTTCATCGTCGGCCTGCCGGTGTTCTTCGAAGTGGGTTTCGTGCTGCTGGTGCCGATCGCCTTCAACGTCGCCAAGCGCACCGGCACGTCGATGGTGCTGGTCGGCATCCCGATGGTGGCCGGGCTGTCGGTGGTGCACGGCCTGATTCCGCCGCACCCGGCCGCGCTGCTCGCGGTGACCGCCTATGGCGCCGATATCGGCAAGACCATCATGTATGCGCTGATCGTCGGCATCCCCACCGCGGCGCTGGCGGGCCCGCTGTTCGCCAGGCTGATGGACCGCTACGTCAAGCTGCCCGACTACAACCCGCTGGCCGTGCAGTTCACCGAAGAGGACGAGCGCGTCAAGGAATCGCACCAGTTGCCGGGCTTCGGCATCACGGTGTTCACCATCCTGCTGCCGGTGGTGCTGATGCTGATCGGCAGCTGGGCCGACCTGTTCACCACGCCCAAGACCTTCGCCAACGATTTCCTGAAGCTGATCGGCAACTCGGTGATGGCGCTGCTGATCGCCGCGCTGGTGAGCTTCTACACCTTCGGCAAGGCGCGCGGCTTCAATCGCGAAACCATCCTCAAGTTCACCAACGAATGCGTGGCGCCCACCGCCATCATCACGCTGGTGGTCGGTGCCGGCGGCGGCTTCGGCCGCATCCTGCGCGATTCTGGCATCTCCACCGCCATCGTCGACGTTGCCACGGGCGCCAACGTGTCGGTGCTGGTGCTGGGCTGGCTGGTCGCGGTGATGATCCGTATCGCCACGGGCTCGGCGACGGTCGCCATGACCACCGCCGCCGGCATCGTCGCGCCGATTGCCGCTAGCGTGCCCGGCACCCGGCCCGAACTGCTGGTGCTGACCACCGGCGCCGGTTCGCTGATACTGTCGCACGTGAATGACGGCGGCTTCTGGCTGGTCAAGGAGTACTTCAACATGACCGTGGCCCAGACCTTCAAGACCTGGTCGGTCTGCGAAACCATCATCTCGGTGGTGGCGCTGCTGCTGACGCTGGGCCTGGCCACGCTGGTCTGACGGCGGCCCCGTCGGCCTGCATGCCATCGCCGGCCGGGAATGCGACGCGTCTCATCGACGCCCTGGCACCCGCAGCCAATACTGCAAGCGTTATCGGTCACTGGCGAGCGGGTCGCCACCCGGCGTATCGCCGGCGGTCGGCGCCGCAATCGATCAGGCCTTGCCTTGATTCCGTTTTTGATGCACATTACCATCAAACCTGATTCAAGGAGCCTGCGATGCGCACGACAGTCACGGTCGATGACGCCCTGTATGAACAAGCACTGGAAATGGCGGACCCCGGCATGGACAAATCAGACCTCTTTCGCGAAGCCATCAAGACCTTCGTTCGGGTGCAGGCGGCCAAGCGCCTCGCGGCCCTCGGCGGCGCGGCCCCCGACATGCAAGACGTGCCGCGTCGCGCTCCCGCACCCGAGGCCAAATGAGCGTGCTCGTCGACACGTCGGTGTGGGTGGGCCATTTCCGGCACCGCAATGAAGCCCTGGTTAGCCTGATGGAGGCTGACCAGGTGCTGACCCACCCCATGATCGTGGCTGAGCTGGCCTGCGGCACGCCGCCGTCGCCCCGGGCACAGACGCTCGGCGACATCGGGCTGTTGCAGCCTGCCAGGCAGGCAACGCTGGCCGAGGTCATCGCACTGGTCGAGCGCGAGAGACTGTACGGGCTGGGCTGCGGCCTTGTGGATGTCACCCTGCTGGCTTCGACGCTGATTACTCCCGGCGCCCGGCTCTGGACGCTGGACCAGCGCCTGGGGGAATTGTCCGTCCGGTTTGGCGTGGGATACCGCGCTCGCCTGCACTAGGGGATTTCCGCTGCGCACGCGACGGTTTACATGGCGAAGTCCACCGCCTAAGGTCAACCAGTCAGTGACTCGCCGGAGGCCCGCCCATGTCGATCGACCGTCGCTCATTCCTCGGCCTGGCCGCCGGGCTGGCCGCCACAGGGTTCGGGCCCGCGCCGCCGTCCCATGCCGCCACCGTCGCCGCGCCCCTGCGCCGCACCATTCCTGGCACTACCGAAGCCCTGCCCGTGATCGGCATGGGCACCGCCGACACCTTCGACGTCGGGGCCGGCGCCGACGAACGCAAGCCGCTGGCGGAGGTCATGGGGCTGTTGCTGCAGACCGAAGGCTCGGTGGTCGATACCGCGCCCAGCTACGGCAGTGCCGAAGCCGTGACGGGCGACCTGCTGCGCGCGGCCAATGCGCGCAACCGGGTTTTCCTGGCCACCAAGATCTCGGCCCGATCCGGCGCGCCGGCGCAGGCGCAATGGGAACGCTCGCTGGCAGACCTGCATGTGGACAAGGTCGACCTGCTGCAGATTCACAACCTGATCGACTGGCAGGGCAACCTGCGCTGGCTGCGCCAGTTGAAGGAACAGGGCCGCATCCGCTACCTCGGCATCACCCATTACCGCGACGACGCGCACGAGGCGCTGGAAAAAATCGTGCGCGCCGAGCGCGTGGACTTTGTCCAGATCAACTACTCCGTGGGCGAGCGCAATGCCGAGCGAACGTTGCTGCCGCTGTGCGAGGCGCGCGGCGTGGCGGTCCTGGTCAACCGGCCGTTCCAGGACGGCCGCCTGTTCCGCGTCGTCAAGGACCGCGCGCTGCCGCCATGGGCCGGCGACATCGACTGCGGCTCTTGGGGCCAGCTGTTCCTGAAGTTCGTCGTCAGCCATCCGGCCGTGACCGCCGCCATCCCGGCGACCTCCAAGCCGCGCAACATGGCCGACAATCTCGGCGCCGCGCTGGGCCGCATGCCCGATCCCGGCCAGCGCGAGCGCATCGCCGCGCTGCTTCGCTGAGCCGCGCCGGCCGTGGACGAGCCCGCGCACGACGCGCCTGCCGGCCGCCTGGCCCGACTGTGGCACGGCTTCGGCGTGCGCAGCGGCGAAGGCGGCGCCGTGGTGGCCGGCTTCCTGTTCTTCTTCTGCCTGTTCGCCAGCTATTTCATGCTGCGCCCGGTGCGCGAGACCATGGGCATCGCCGGCGGTGTGAAAAACCTGCAATGGCTGTTCACCGCCACCTTTGTCGTGATGCTGGCCGCGATCCCGCTCTACGGCGCGGTCTGCGCCTGGCTGCCGCGGCGCCGCTTCGTGCCGTGGGTATACGCCTTCTTCATCGCCAACCTGCTGGCCTTCGCACTGGCCACGCGCGCGCTGCCCGACAACGTCTGGCTGGCGCGCGTGTTCTACGTGTGGCTGTCCGTGTTCAACCTGTTCGTGGTGTCGGTGGCCTGGAGCCTGATGGCCGATGTGTTCCGCCCCGAGCAGGCGCGCCGGCTGTTCGCGCTGCTGGCCGCCGGCGCCAGCGCGGGCGGACTCGCCGGGCCGGTGCTGGGCGGCTGGCTGGTGCCGCACATCGGCCTGACCGGCCTGATGCTGCTGTCGGCCGCATTGCTGGCCGCCACGCTGCCGGGCGTGGGCTGGCTGTTCGGCTGGCGCCGTCGTGCCGGCGCCGGCGTCGGGCCGCCGGGCCAGCGCGTTGCCGGCGCGGCCGAGGATCCGGCCAATCCGATCGGCGGCGGACTGCTGGCCGGGCTGTCGCTGCTGCTGCGTTCGCGCTACCTGCTCGGCATCGCTCTGTTCGTGATCCTGCTGGCCACCGCCAGTACCTTCCTCTACTTCGAGCAGGCCCGGCTCGTCGCCGAGGCCTTTCCCGAGCGCACCCGCCAGACCCAGGTGTTCAGCGCGCTGGATGCCGTGGTACAGGCGCTGACCATCCTCGTGCAGCTATTCTTCACTGGCAGGATGGCGCGCCGCTACGGCGTCACCGTGCTGCTGACCGCGGTGCCGCTGGCCGTTGCCGCTGGATTCCTGGTGCTGGCGCTGCTTCCAACCTTCGGCGTACTGGCCGGCGTCATGATCCTGCGGCGCGTGGGCGAGTATGCGCTGCTGCGCCCCGGCCGCGAGATGCTGTTCACCGTCGTCGATGCCGAGACCAAGTACAAGGCCAAGAACGTGATCGACACCGCCGTCTACCGCGCGGGCGATGCGGTCAGCGCGTGGGTCAAGACTGCGATCGATGCGCTGTCGGGACATCCCGCGACGGTGGCATTGGCGGGAGCGCTGCTGGCGGTGGGGTGGGCCGGACTGGGTTGGTGGCTGGGGCGGCGGCATGCGGGACAGTTGCGGCCAACGGGTGAAGAACCTGGCAGTGATGTCGACCATGGGGTGGAACTCGCGGCCCGCAGACGCTGACCGCTGATCGGCCAACGCTGGCCTCATGCCGCAGGAAGACCGTATAGTCATGTCCTCGGAGCTGACCGGCTTCGGCATCGCGCCAGCCTTTCGCCGCGCAACGCCCAAGCCACGTAAGACGCCCCCCATATTCCTGATCCCGGAGGACTTCCCCATGAAAACCAAAGCCGCCATCGCCTGGAAAGCCGGCGCCCCGCTGACCATCGAAGACGTCGACCTCGACGGCCCGCGCGCCGGCGAAGTGCTGGTGGAAGTGAAGGCCACCGGCATCTGCCACACCGACTACTACACGCTGTCCGGCGCCGACCCGGAAGGCATCTTTCCCGCCATCCTGGGCCATGAGGGCGCCGGCATCGTCACCGACGTCGGCCCGGGCGTGACCTCGCTCAAGCCCGGCGACCACGTGATCCCGCTGTACACGCCGGAATGCCGCCAGTGCAAGTTCTGCCTGTCGCGCAAGACCAACCTGTGCCAGGCCATCCGCGCCACCCAGGGCAAGGGCCTGATGCCCGACGGCACCTCGCGCTTCTCGATCGATGGCAAGCCGATCTTCCACTACATGGGCACCTCGACCTTTGCCAACCACATCGTGGTGCCGGAGATCGCGCTGGCGAAGATCCGCCCCGATGCGCCGTTCGACAAGGTCTGCTACATCGGCTGCGGCGTCACCACCGGCGTCGGCGCGGTGCTGTTCACCGCCAAGGTGGAAGCCGGCGCCAACGTGGTCGTGTTCGGCCTGGGCGGCATCGGCCTGAACGTGATCCAGGCGGCGAAGATGGTGGGCGCCGACAAGATCATCGGCGTCGACCTGAACCCGGGCCGCGAAGCGATGGCGCGCAAGTTCGGCATGACCCACTTCATCAACCCGAAGGATGTGGACAACGTGGTCGACCACATCATCCAGCTGACCGACGGCGGCGCCGACTACTCGTTCGAATGCATCGGCAATACGCAGGTCATGCGCCAGGCGCTGGAGTGCTGCCACAAGGGCTGGGGCAAGTCGATCATCATCGGCGTGGCCGAGGCCGGCGCGGAGATCTCGACGCGTCCGTTCCAGCTGGTGACCGGGCGCGAGTGGAAGGGTTCCGCTTTCGGCGGCGCGCGCGGCCGCACCGACGTGCCGAAGATCGTCGACTGGTACATGGAAGGCAAGCTCAATATCGACGACCTGATCACCCACACGCTGCCGCTGGAGCGCATCAACGAAGGCTTCGACCTGATGAAGCGCGGCGAGTCGATCCGCTCGGTGGTGCTGTACTAGGAGCCGCGCCGACATGGAACTGATCTCGCAACACGGCTGCCACGGCGGCGTGCAGCGCTTCTATCGCCATGACTCGGTGGCGATCGGGCTGCCGATGCGTTTCTCGGTCTACCTGCCACCGCAGGCGCAGGCGGGCGCACGCGTGCCGGTGCTGTTTTACCTGGCCGGCCTGACCTGCACCGAAGAGACCTTCATGATCAAGGCCGGCGCCCAGCGTTTTGCCGCCGAGCACGGCCTGATGCTGGTGGCGCCCGACACCAGCCCGCGCGGCGCAGGCCTGCCGGGCGAGGCGGATGCATGGGACTTCGGCGTGGGCGCGGGGTTCTATGTCGACGCCGCCGAGGCCCCTTGGCAGAAGCACTGGCGCATGGAGAGCTACGTCGCGGAAGAACTGTTCGAACTGGTGACCACCGCGTTGCCGGGGGATGCCGCGCGCGTCGGCATCTTCGGGCATTCGATGGGCGGGCACGGTGCGCTGGTGCTGGCGCAGCGCCATCCGCAGCGCTTCCGCTCGGTGTCGGCGTTCGCGCCGATCGCCGCGCCGTCGCGCTGCCCGTGGGGCGAGAAGGCCTTTACCGGCTACCTCGGCAGCGACCGCGCCGCGTGGGCCCAGTATGACGCGAGCGAGCTGATGGCGCGCCAGCAAGGGGCGCCGTTCCCGGCCGGCATCCTGGTCGACCAGGGGCTGGACGACCAGTTCCTGCAAAGCCAGCTGCATCCGGAGGCCTTCGCCGCGGCGTGCCAGGCCGTCGGCCAGCCGCTGACGCTGCGCCGGCACAGCGGCTACGACCACGGCTACTACTTCATCACCAGCTTTATCGCCGACCACATCCGGCACCACGCCACGCAGCTGTAGCCGCGCACTCAATCTTCCGCCAGCCGGCGGTAGGCCCCCGGGCGCGATCCGGTCCAGCGCCGGAACGCGCGGTGGAACGCGCCGGGCTCGGCAAAGCCGAGCTCGGCCGCGATATCCGCCACCGGGCGCCCCGAATGGCTGAGCGCCTCGATCGCCAGGTCGCGCCGCAGCGCATCCTTCAGGTCCTGGTAGCTGACGCCCTCCTCCATCAGCCGGCGCCGCAACGACGATGCCGACAGGTTCAGGCTGACGGCCAGGTCTTCGAAGGTCGGCCATTGATCGGGACGCTGGTTGCGCAACAGCCGGCGCACGCGCGCGCCCATGCTGCTGCGGTCTGAATACTTGACCACGACGTTGTGCGGAGCGTCGCGCAGGAAGGCCTTCAGGCTGCGCTCGTCCTGGCGCACCGGCTGCGCCAGCAGCGCCGCGTCGAACACCAGCGCCGTGGCCGGCTGCGCGAACGCCAGCTGGCGCGAATACATGACGCGATATTCCGCGCTGTAAGGGGGCTCGGCATAGTCGAACGCCGCCAGCCGCACCGGCACGCGCCGCCGCAGCAGCCAGCTCATCAGCCCATGCAGCATGATCAGCATGGTTTCCTGCGCGAACACGCCGGGCTGCCGCCCCAGGTGTGCGCGCGGCGCGGTCAGCACCAGCGCGGCCTCGTCGCCATGCCGCTCCAGCCGCACGCCGATATCGTCGAGCAGCAGCCGGAAGTACCGCGTGATGCGCTCCAGCCCCTGCGCCAGCGTGCGGCTGCCCGCCACCGCATGGCACAGCATGGCAAAGCTGCCGCACTTCATGCTGCGCGAATCCTGGCCGAAGAACTCATCATCCAGCGCCGCCGCCACGGCCAGCCACAGTTCGCTGTAGCTGGCGGCCGAGACCCGCGCCTGCGGCACCGCCAGCAGCGCCGGGGCAATGCCGGCGCCGCGCAGCACCGGATCGGGGTCGATGCCGCGCGCGCGCAGGCCGGCGATGGCGTGGTGGACGAAACAGATGGCGACACTGCCTTTTTCCATGGCGCTGGCGGGTGGCAAACGAGTTCACGAAGATTGGCGGATTTTGGCATAGGAGCCAGCCCCGGGCGTTCCTACACTGCCCGCAGGTCAAACGCCGAGCGCGCATTCTGCCTGAGTTGCCGCGCGGCTCCAAACGCCCACCCAGATCTGCCATGCACAGCGACTACACCGAAGAGCAAACCATGATCCGCGACAGCGCGCGCGCCTTTGCCACCGAGCGGCTGGCCGGCGGCGCCGCGCAATGGGACCGCGACGGCCGGCTGCCCGACGACGTTGTCGCCGAAATGGGCGCACTGGGGCTGCTGGGCATGATCGTGCCCGAGGAATGGGGCGGCACGTACACGGACTACGTCGCCTACGCGCTCGCCATCGAAGAAATCGCCGCCGGCTGCGCCGCCTGCGCGACGATGATGAGCGTGCACAACTCGGTCGGCTGCGGGCCGATCCTGCACTACGGCACCGATGCGCAGAAAGAGCGCTACCTGGCTCGGCTTGCCAGCGGCGAACTGATCGGCGCCTTCTGCCTGACCGAACCGCAGGCCGGATCCGAGGCGCACAACCTGCGCACCCGCGCCCGCTTCACCGACAACGGCTGGGTGCTCAACGGCAGCAAGCAGTTTGTCACCAATGGCCAGCGCGCCGGCGTCGCCGTGGTGTTCGCCTCGACCGAGCCCGAGCGCGGCAAAAAGGGCATCTCAGCCTTCCTTGTGCCCACCGACACTCCGGGCTTCATCGTCCACGCGCCCGAGAAGAAGCTCGGCATCCGCGCCTCCGACACCTGCGCGATCACGCTGGAAGACTGCACCGTACCGCACGATGCACTGCTGGGCGAGCCCGGCGAAGGCCTGCGCATCGCGCTGTCCAACCTGGAGGGCGGACGCATCGGCATCGCCGCGCAGGCGATCGGCATCGCGCGTTCGGCGTTCGAGGCCGCCTGCCGCTACGCCTCCGAACGCATCCAGTTCGGACGCGCGCTGCGCGAGCATCCGCCCATCGCCAACATGCTGGCCGACATGGCCACCGAACTGAACGCCGCGCGGCTGCTGGTGCACCGCGCCGCGCGCATGCGCAGCGATGGCGTGCCGTGCCTGTCCGAGGCTTCGCAAGCCAAGCTGTATGCGTCGGAGCTGGCCGAGCGCGTGTGCTCCAAGGCGCTGCAGATCCACGGCGGCTACGGCTACCTCGAAGACTACCCGGTCGAGCGCCACTACCGCGACGCCCGCATTACCCAGATCTACGAAGGCACCAGCGAGATCCAGCGCATGCTGATCGCGCGCAGCCTCTGACCCTTCTTCCCCTGCAGAACAACACCCTCCGGAGACAACCATGAATGCCGTGCCCATGACCGACAATGCCGTGCCGACCGTACCGCTGCTGATCAACGGCGAATGGGTGGACTCGTCCGCCACCGAATTCCGCAACGTGGTCAATCCCGCCACGCAGGAAGTGCTGGCGCGCGTGCCGCTCGCCACCGCGAGCGAAGTCGCGGCAGCAGTTGGCGCTGCGCAGCGCGCCTTTGCCACCTGGCGCCACACCCCGATCGGCGCGCGGCTGCGCGTCATGCTGCGCTTCCAGGCGCTGATCCGCGAGCACACCAAGCGCATCGCCGCGATCCTGACCGCCGAGCAAGGCAAGACCCTGGCCGATGCCGAAGGCGACATCTTCCGCGGGCTGGAGGTGGTCGAGCATGCGTGCTCGATCGGCACGCTGCAGCAAGGCGGCTTTGCCGAGAACGTCGCCGCCACCGTCGACACCTACACGCTGCAGCAGCCGATCGGCGTTTGCGCGGGCATCACGCCGTTCAACTTCCCCGCGATGATCCCGCTGTGGATGTTCCCGATGGCGATCGTCTGCGGCAATACCTTCGTGCTCAAGCCGTCCGAGCAGGATCCGCTGTCCACCATGGAGCTGGTCAAGCTGGCGCTGGAAGCCGGCGTGCCGCCGGGCGTGCTGAACGTGGTGCACGGCGCCAAGGACGTGGTCGATGCGCTGTGCACGCACCCGGATATCAAGGCGGTGTCGTTCGTCGGCTCCACCGCGGTCGGCACCCACGTCTACAACCTCGCCGGTGCGCACGGCAAGCGCGTGCAGTCGATGATGGGCGCGAAGAACCATGCGGTGGTGCTGCCCGACGCGCACAAGGAACAGACCCTGAACGCGCTGGCGGGCGCCGGCTTCGGTGCGGCCGGCCAGCGCTGCATGGCCACTTCGGTGGTGGTGCTGGTGGGCGCGGCGCGTGACTGGGTGCCCGACCTGGTGGCACGCGCCAAGACGCTCAAGGTCGGCGCCGGCGCGGAGCCGGGCACCGATGTCGGCCCGGTGGTTTCGGTGGCGGCAAAGGAGCGCATCCTGGGCCTGATCGCCGCCGGCGAACGCGAAGGCGCCACGCTGGCGCTGGACGGGCGCGGCGTGGAAGTTGAGGGATATCCGCAGGGCAACTTCATCGGCCCGACCATCTTCACCGACGTGAAGACCGACATGTCGATCTACACCGAAGAGATCTTCGGACCGGTGCTGGTGGTGATCGGCGTCGACACGCTGGACGACGCCATCGCGCTGGTCAACCGCAACCCGTTCGGCAACGGCACCGGCGTATTCACGCAGAGCGGCGCCGCGGCGCGCAAGTTCCAGAGCGAGATCGACGTCGGCCAGGTCGGCATCAACATCCCCATCCCGGTACCGGTGCCCTACTTCAGCTTCACCGGCTCGCGCGGCTCCAAGCTGGGCGACCTGGGGCCGTATGGCAAGCAGGTGGTGCAGTTCTACACGCAGACCAAGACGGTGACGGCACGGTGGTTTGACGATGCGACGGTGAATGATGGGGTGAATACGACGATTAGTTTGAAGTAAGCGAGACGAAAAAGCCTGACGCCGGACGCGAACCGCTTGTTTGCTCCCCTCTCCCGCACGCGGAAGAGGGGAGCAAACCGAGCAGGATTCAAAACTTCCTTCATCGACGGAGACACCCCATGCATATCGCCTTCATCGGCCTGGGCAACATGGGCGCGCCCATGGCGCGCAACCTGCTCAAAGCCGGCCACACGCTCACCGTATTCGACCTTAACGCTGCTGCAGTGGCTTCGCTGTGCGCCGAAGGCGCAGCGTCGGCTGATTCCGCCCGCAAGGCCGTTGCCGAAGCGGAGTTTGTCATCACCATGCTGCCCGCAGCCGCCCATGTGCGCAGCGCCTACCTGGGGCCGGAAGGCGTGCTGGCCGGCGTGCGCCCCGGCGTGCCGCTGGTCGACTCCAGCACCATCGACCCCGCCACCGTGCGCGAACTGGCCGCCGCGGCCGAGGCCCGCGGCAACGCGCTGGCCGATGCGCCGGTCTCCGGCGGCACCGTTGGCGCGCAGGCCGGCACGCTGACCTTCATGGTCGGCGCCACCGAGGCGCTGTTCGCGCAGGTGCGTCCGGTGCTGGCAGGCATGGGCCGCAACCTGGTCCATTGCGGCGGCACCGGCACCGGCCAGGTCGCCAAGATCTGCAACAACCTGATCCTCGGCATCTCGATGATCGGCGTTGCCGAGGCGATGGCGCTGGGGGTGAAGCTCGGCATCGACGCCAACGTGCTGGCGGGCATCGTCAATACCTCGACCGGGCGCTGCTGGGCGTCGGACACCTGCAACCCCTGGCCCGGCGTGATCGAGACCGCGCCGGCCAGCCGCGGCTACAGCGGTGGCTTTGGCGCCGACCTGATGCTCAAGGACCTGGGCCTGGCCGCGGACGCCGCACGCAGCGTGAAGCAGCCGCTGTTTCTCGGCGCGCTGGCGCAGCAGGTCTACCAGGCCGTGAACCATGCCGGCGACGGCCAGCTCGACTTTTCCGGCGTGATTCGCCAGTACCTGTCCGCCGCGGACAAGGAGCCCAAGCAATGATCGAGTTCGCCCTGCACGGCCATGTCGCCACGCTGACGCTGAGCCGTCCGCCCGCCAACGCCTTCACCGCCGAAGGCCTGCAACAGTTGCGCGAGCTGGTGGCAAGGATCGACGCCAACCCGGAAGTGCGCGCCGTGGTCGTCACCGGCGCCGGCGAGAAATTCTTCAGCGCCGGTGCCGACCTGAACGGCTTTGCCGACGGCGACCGCGCCCACGCGCGCGTGATGGCGCAGCAGTTCGGCAGCGCCTTCGAAGCGCTGCAGAACGCGCGCCCGGTGGTGATTGCCGCGATCAACGGCTATGCCATGGGCGGCGGGCTGGAATGCGCGCTCGCCTGCGACATCCGCATCGCCGAGGAGCAGGCGCAGATGGCACTGCCCGAAGCCGCCGTCGGCCTGCTGCCGTGCGGCTGCGGCACGCAGACGCTGCCGTGGCTGGTGGGCGAAGGCTGGGCCAAGCGCATGATCCTGACCAACGAGCGCATCGACGCGGCCACCGCGCTGCGCATCGGCCTGGTGGAACAGGTGGTGCCGCGCGGCCAGGCCCTGGCGACGGCGCTGGCGATGGCCGAGCGCGCCTGCGGCGTCAGCCCGCGTGCCGCCGCGCACAGCAAGCGGCTGGTACACCTGGCGCGCCAGGGTGTGCCGCGCCAGGCCGCGCTCGCGCTGGAGCGCGAGCGCTTTGTCGACCTGTTCGACGATGCCGACCAGCGCGAGGGCGTCAACGCCTTCCTCGAGAAACGCGCGCCGCAATGGCGCAACGCCTAGGAGCCCGCCATGCGACTGACCGAAGAGATCAAGGCCGCCAACCTGGATGTGGCCGAGCCGGAGGTTGTGTTCCAGGTGGTCAACGGCGTCGGCATTGCCACGCTGAACCGGCCGCGCCAGCTCAATGCGCTGTCCTACCCGATGATCGTCGCGCTGGGCGCGCGGATGGAAGCGTGGGCGAATGACGATGCCATCCGCGCAGTGGTGCTGCGCGGCGCGGGCCCCAAGGCCTTCTGCGCCGGCGGCGATATCCGCGCGCTGACCGACAGCTACCGCGACGGCACGCCGCTGCACCGGCGCTTCTTTATTGACGAATACACGCTGGACTACCGCCTGCACCGCTATCCCAAGCCGCTGGTGGCGCTGATGGACGGCATCGTCATGGGCGGCGGCATGGGGCTGGCGCAAGCCGCGCACCTGCGCCTGGTCACCGAACGCTCGCGCGTGGCCATGCCCGAGACCGGCATCGGCCTGGTGCCGGACGTGGGCGCCAGCCATTTCCTGTCGAAGCTGCCGGTGCCGCTGGCGCTCTACCTGGGCTTGACGGGCGTCAGCATCGGCGCCCCGGACGCCTTGCTGTGCGGGCTGGCCGATGCGGCAGTCGACAGCGGCACGCTGGCCGGGCTTGAGCAAACCCTCGCCGGCATCGACTGGGGCCATGACACGCTGGCGGACCTGCGCCGTGCGCTGGTGCGCGAGCCCATTGCCAGCGCCGCGGACGCCCCGCTGCTGCAAGTGCTGCCCGCCCTGCTGCAGCATTTCCCGGCGCACGCAACCCTGCCGGAGATCCTTGCCGGACTGGCTTGCCAGGACGACTCCGCCTACACCGCGTGGGCCACCCGCACCATCGACGTGCTGCGCACGCGCTCGCCACTGTCAGCGTGCGCCACGCGCGAGCTGCTGCTGCGTGGGCGCAGGATGGACCTGGCCGAGTGCTTCCGCATGGAACTGGCGGTAGTGGTCAACACCTTCGCGCGAGGCGACTTCGTCGAGGGCGTGCGCGCGCTGATCGTCGACAAGGACAACGCCCCGCAGTGGCGCGTCACCAGTTATGACGCGGTGGATGATGCCGACGTACAGGCGCTGTTCCGGCCGTGGTGGGCGCCGGGCGAGCAGCCGCTGCCCCTGGCTCCGTTCGCCTGAATGGAAGCCGTGCCGTGAGCCTCGACGCGCTGCTGGCACGCAGCCCCTGGGCCGCGGCACTGACGCCGGCGCAGCGCGATCGCGTGCGCAACGAACTGCGTGAGCGCGCGGTGCCGCAGGGCGCCTACGTTATCCGCAAGGGCGACCTGGCCGACAGCTGGCTGGGCGTCGCCGAGGGCCTGGTCAAGGTGCATTGCGCCGCGCCCTCCGGCAAGCGCGCCACGCTGACCGGCGTGCCGGCCGGCGGCTGGCTCGGCGAAGGTTCGCTGCTCAAGCGCGAGGCGCTGCGCTATGACGTGGTGGCGCTGCGCGATTCCCGCATCGCGTACATGCCCGGTGCCACCTTCCGCTGGCTGCAGGAAACCAGCCTTCCCTTCAACCGCTACCTGCTGGACCAGCTCAACGAACGGCTCGGCTTGTTTATCGCCACCGTCGAGCACGAACGGCTGCATGGCATCGAAGGACGCGTGGCGCGGGCGCTGGCGACGCTGTTCCATCCGGTGCTATGCCCGGGCCTGGGTCCGGCGCTGCATCTGACGCAGGAGGAAGTCGGCCTGCTGGCGGGGATTTCTCGCCAGCGGGCCAATGCCGCGCTCAAGGTGCTGGAGAGCGAAGGCTTGCTGGCGGTCGAGCACGGCGCCGTGCATGTGCTCGACCTGGAGGCGCTGCGCCGCTACTGAGCGCGGCGCTCGTTCATGCCTGTGCCGGCGCCGACGGCTTCACCAGCCCGTCCGCGCGGAACATCGCCTTGATGCCGCGCACCGCCTGCCGGATGCGCGATTCATTTTCGATCAGCGCAAAGCGCACGTACTCGTCGCCATAGTCGCCAAAGCCGATGCCCGGCGACACCGATACCTTGGCCTTGGCCAGCAGCTGCTTGGAGAACTCGAGCGAGCCCAGCGCGCGGTATGGCTCAGGAATCCGCGCCCAGATATACATCGACGCCTTCGGAATCTCCACCGGCCACCCGGCCTCGATCAGCCCGCGCGCCAGCACGTCGCGGCGCGACTGGTATTGCGCGGCGATCTCGCTCACGCATTGCTGGTCGCCCTCCAGCGCGGCAATGGCCGCGATCTGCAGCGGCGTGAAGGTGCCGTAGTCGTGATAGCTTTTGATGCGCGTCAGCGCCGCCACCAGGTCCGGGTTGCCGACCATGAAGCCCACGCGCCAGCCCGCCATGTTGTAGCTCTTGGACAGCGTGAAGAACTCCACCGCGATGTCCTTGGCGCCGGGCACCTGCATGATCGACGGCGCCTTCCAGCCATCGAAGACGATGTCGGCGTAGGCCAGGTCGTGCACCACGAAGATATCGTGCTTGCGCGCCAGCGCGATCACGCGCTCGAAAAAATCGAGCTCCACGCATTGCGCCGTCGGGTTCGACGGAAAACCCAGCACGATCATCTTGGGCTTGGGATAGCTGCCGCGGATGGCGCGCTCCAGCTCGGCAAAGAAGTCGATGCCCGGCACCAGCGGCACTGAGCGGATATCGGCCCCGGCGATGACCGCGCCGTAGATGTGGATGGGATAGCTGGGATCCGGCACCAGCACCGTGTCGCCGCGGTCCAGCGTGGCCAGCATCAGATGCGCCAGGCCCTCCTTGGAGCCGATCGTGACGATGGCCTCGGTATCCGGATCGATCTCGACGTCATAGCGTTCGCGGTACCAGTGCGAGATCGCGCGGCGCAGCCGAGGAATGCCCTTGGATGCCGAATAGCCGTGCGTATCGGGCCGCTGCGCCGCTTCGGTAAGCTTGGCCACGATATGCGCCGGCGTGGCGCCATCCGGGTTGCCCATGCTCATGTCGATGATGTCCTCGCCACGGCGGCGGGCGGCCATCTTCAGCTCGGCGGTGATATTGAAAACGTACGGGGGAAGGCGATCGATGCGCGCGAAGCGGCGCTTGCCGGAGGAAGCGGCAGTCATGAGGAAGTCCTTTACGTAAGCGCCCGGAACCGTCCGAGCGACGTCGGCAGCGTCTGTCCTTTATCGAACTGGTCGGCTGCCGGGGACTCATGTTAGCGGGGATGCGGCGATTGCACAACGGCCATGTGCGGCCGTGCGCAACGGATCAGAGCAGCTTGCCGCCCGGCGGATGCGTCGGCCGCTCCGCGGGCAGGTTGCGCACGATGCAGTCCAGCGCGCGCGAATCCGACTTGCCGCCAAGCGCCGCGCTGACCGACTCGCGATACTGCGCCGCAGAGATGCGCCGGTAATACAGCCGTGAGGTCTGGTCCAGCCAGTAGACGTAGTTGTCATCGTCCCGGCTGCCGCTGGTGCGCAGCCACTCGCTGATATTGCTGGAGCCGACGACCATATTAGGGCACGCGGCCTGCAGCGAATCGAGATAGGCGTTGAAGCCTCTGGCCTCGATATTGCGCACCGAATCCGGCGCGCACGCGGCCAATACAACGAACGACATCGCCGCGGCGGCGATGCGCAATGGCTTGATGGCAAACGGCACGGCGCTGCTCCTGGCGTTGGCGATGCCGCCATCTTATGGCATGCCCGCGCCCGCGTACACCGCGTTGCCGCGCACTCAGTCGTCCAGCGTCTCGTGCACCGCCGACGCCCCGCGCTTCCAGTAGGCCGACGCGCGGATGCGCTTCTTGTCGATGCCGCGTTCCGTCACCAGGTACTGGCGCACGGCCTTCATCGCGGCGCCCTCGCCGGCGGCCCACACATAGCCCTCGCCACGCGGCAGCGCCAGCTTGCGCAGCGCGCCTTCCAGCAGGCTGCCTTCCGGCGCCTCGCCGCGATGCAGCCAGTGCACGTCGACCTGCGCCGCGCTCGGCAGCGCGATCTGCGCGGCGGCATCGGCCACCTCTACCACGACGATGGCCTGGGTGCCGGCGCCAAGCTCTTCCAGCCGTCGCGCGATCGCCGGCAGCGCCGTATCGTCGCCGATCAGCAGGTGCCAGTCGAACGCTGTGGGCACCACGAACGAGCCGCGCGGCCCGCCCACGCCCAGGAACTGGCCCGGCCGCGCCTGCGCCGCCCAGGTCGACGCAGGGCCGTCGCCATGCAGCACGAATTCGAGGTCCAGCTCCAGCTTCGCCGCATCGTAGCGGCGCGGCGTGTAGTCGCGCGCCGCCGGGCGCGGCTGGCCTTCCGGGAAGACAACGCCGTCCGCGGTGACCTGCGGCAGCACCGGCTTGTCATCCCCCGCAGCCGGGAAAAACACCTTGACGTGATCGTCGAACGACGCCGAGACAAAGTCCTGCAGATCTGCACCGCCCAGCGTCACGCGCAGCAGTTGCGGCGAAACCTGCGTGGTGCGCAGCACCTGCAGCAAGCGCATCTTCAGCGGATGGCGCACGCGCTCGACGGTCAGGTTGCGTGCGGGTTCAGTCGTGTTTTCGGTCATATCGGGATTCCTTGTGTGCGCCCCCTGCACCTGCCGGGCGCGATTGCCGAAGGCCGATGCCAGGGTCAGCGCCATGGTTCAGGCCTGCGGGCCCGCTTCAATCTCCGCCGCTGCGCGCGCCAGGATCGCGGCAATGCGGCGCTGCTCATCGGCACCCGCTTCGCTGCGCATCACCAGCGCCTGCTTCAGCGCCGCGCGCGCCTGCATCAGTTCCGGCAGCCAGCCGCCCTGCTCCGGCTCGGGCTGCTGCTCGCCCCGCATCGCCCGGCGCATCCACTCCATCTTGCGCGCCACGTGGCGCAGCCGCGCCACCATCACGTCGACACGCTCGCGGTTGGCAGCCAAGTGCGCCTTGCCCGTTTCAGACAACTGGTAGCGCTTCTTGTTGCCTTCGGTGTCGACCGTGGCATAGCCGACTTCCTCCAGGTAAGTCAGCGCGGGATAAACCACGCCGGGACTGGGCTTGTAGAAGCCGTTGGTGCGCGTCTCCAGCGCCTTGATCAGTTCGTAGCCATGGCTGGGTTTTTCTTCGAGTAACGACAGCAGCAGCAACTGCAGGTCGTCGGCACTGAACTTGCGGCCGCGGCGCCAGCTTTCTTCGTCGAAGCCGCCGGGGCTGCCGGGGCCGAAGCTGTCGTCGTCGCGGCCGCCGCCCCAGAAACCGCTGCCGTGGCCGCGGGCCATGGCGTGATGAACCAGGTGGGGGGCAAAGCGCAACATGAGATGGCGGGCCCGGCCGAAAAGGTCGGGATGTTGGCCATAACCGTCGTGGTGCGGGTGGTGGTGATGCATGAGGCTCTCCTGTATGTCGCTAGACATATCTTACGATATATATCGTACGAGCTAAAGTCAAGTTCGCCTCTGCGACAAGTCCTTTCCCTCTTGCTGCGCGCAGCAGGCCACGCCTGCGCGTGTGCTTATTCGATCAGAAGCATGGCCAGCACGTTCAAGGCCGAGGCGATATCCCAGGCGCGACCGCTATAGGCGTCGGCAGTCACCAGTCCCAGAGCGAACAGCAGGCGCGCCAGCGTTCTCCATTGAAGCGCCTTGCGGCCCCGCTCCGGGACCGGCGCCAGCATGTCGTCCGCATAGAATGACGAATTGATTTGCGACACCCGCACGAGGTAATTGCGGAAGCGCGTGTAGACGCGCATATCCGCGGCACCAGGATCATTCCAGAAGGCGTCGAGCGGCCCCTGGTAGGTCAGGCCTGGCTTGGCATAGAAACAGCGGCCGAGCGCAATGACGGGAACGCGGTGAAACAAGGCCTGCAGGCCGGTCGTTGAATTCACCGTCACCAGCCCGATGCATCGGTGCAGCAGCGACGGCAGATGAGCATCGTGGATATAGACGATACGGCCCTCGGCGCTGAAGCGTTTCGCACATGCGTCGACCAAGGCAGCGTAGTCGGTATGCCCCCGATCCATCGGATGGTGCTTGAACACCAGCACGCTGTCCGCCGGCGCATGCTGCGCGAAAGAATGCGCGGTCCATTCGATAAAATCCTCGATCCTGCGCCACGGGCTATGCGTCCGGATCTGACTGTCGTTGTAGACCTGTAGCGGAACCAGGAAAAAATGGGGGTGGTCGTTCGCCAGCAGTTGCTCCCGCAGCGGCCTCTCTTGCCAGCGATAGACCTGCTTGCGGTATGCCGCCCGTATCCATTGCCCAAGCTCGGGCAAACCGAATGGCTTGTGATGCCGGTAGTGCGGATAGCGACGCGCGCCTGCCATGCCGCCGGCAAAGTACACGAACGAGTACAGCGCCATCTTGCGGAAGGCATGGGGGAATCTGCGAGGCTTTGCCGGCGCCTTGACCGTCGGGATTTCCGCAATGGCAAGCGTGGCAAGCGGAGAATCCGCATTCACGCCGCCGCACTCCAGGGTGATGTAGTCCGGACGCACATAGCCCTCTTCGAACGCCCAGAACGCAATGCCCAGGGCCTCGGCCACGCGCGCGGCAAGGCGGTGGTGTTGGCGACTGGTGCCGAATACCACGATGGCGTCGGTCCGGCGCGCCGCAACCAGGTTGCGCAGCGTGGCCTCCCACAGCACCATCGGCTGCATGAACCGGACAACGTCGCCGCGCCGATAGAAGATATCGTCGCCGCCATTGAAATTGACCTTGGTGACGTGGCAGCCCTTGGCTGCGAGCAGGTCACGCAGGCGCGCGAAGAACGGGCCGTTCGGTCCTTGCAGCAGCAGAATGCGCCGATGCCTGGCAATCTGGTCCAGTGATGCCGGCTCCGGCGCGACTGGCGCGGGCGCCTTCTGCGGCATGGCCTCTGCGCCTCCCTGCAACCGGCTGGAGGTGTCGATGCTTCCGGATGGCTCCCTGAACGACAACATTGCGACGACCTTCTTGTGGCTCTCGTATCCCGTTGCTTGTGATTCTGCCCTTGTCCGCCAGCGGCCTATTGTTCTGGCGCAGACAGCTTTCGACGCACGGCACGACTCGGTGGACCGTTCGAAGCGGCATTGCCGGCCCCTCTGGTCCTGTGGCCGTCCCGCATGGCAGCGGCATCGCGCCAGCGAGACCACAGTTCCAGCAGTGGCAGGATCAGACGGCGTCGGCATCCGGAAGCACGGGCTGGCGCCTCGTCGCGCCACGAGAGCAGGTAATCCACGACGATTTCCGGCGTCGCAAAGCCGCTCCGCCCATCGCGCAAGACATAGCGGGGATACAGAATCAGCGCGCCCGCGACGAGCATGTCCAGCGAAAGACGGCGATGCCGGCGCGGAATTTCATAGCGGTCGTCAGTGAGGCCCCAGCCAGCATAGAACGGCGCGCCGTGCGTCGTGACCGGCTTGCTCCGTAGCAGGGCCTCGAACCCGGCGAGAGAGGTCAGGACATGGACGCCATCGACCGCGGCGATAAGCCGGTCCATCGGGCAGTCCAGCACCAGTTCGTCGCACAGTGCGGCAAGCGCCTTCTCCTCGTCGCGGTTGCCGCGCAAGCCGGTCATGACATCGGGATGTGGCTTATAGACCAGATGCGCGTCCGGCGCCTCGGCGCGGACCGCCTCGAGCAGCGCCCGGTTGGTGCGGATACCCGGGGCGCCAAAGCGCAGAGAGGCATCCGTCTCCACCTGGCCAACCACCAGAATGACGCGGCCAACCCCCGCGGGCCGGATCCAGTTGCCTGACCCGACGTTGTACTTGGTCAGCCCGCTCCGGATGATGGCTTCGCGCAATCGCGCCGCGCGCGCGAGGATGGCGGCGTCAAATTCGGTATTGGCCAACAACCGTTCAAGGTCGGACTCCCCGGTCGCGTCGTAATAGATGCCGGAACGATCGAAGACCCACGACAGCGGGCGGACCAGTTGCGCGCCAAGGCCGACAGATCGCAGAAAGCCATCCTCCACCGTGATCATTGAGAGATCTCGGCGCACCGTGGGGTCGATACGCTGGCCCCAGCGCAGCACCGTCGCGCCTTGCGGCACAGTGCGCAGGTTGCGGTGAAAGATGACCGCGTGACCTTGCACGAAGTCCTTCAGGACCTTCCGTTTCCAGCGGGTAAAGCCGATCGCATGCAAGCGCCGCGGAAACTGCTGGCACATCCTGCGCTGCAACGCCAGGTAATCGATGGCGTCCTCCACCTCGCAGCGATGGCCCGTATGCGGCTGGACATAGCGCGTGTATCGGACCAGCGCGGCAAACGCCAGTTGCTCCACCGCGACGGCATGTCGCCTGCCAGGGGGTGGCAACGCGTCTACCGTCAGGCCCCAGCCGGCATAGAAAGGCATTCCAAACGTATGAACTGTCTTGCCATGCAGCAGTGCTTCAAAACCAACCTGCGAGGTGACCGCGAAGACCGCGCGCGCGCTGCGGATCAGCGGCACTACGTGAACGTCGTCCCGGATCCGCTCCACGCGCGGATAGCCGCCATGGTCGAGGATCTGGCTGAGATAGCCGCACTTACGCCCGAGCGCAACCTCGGGATGTTCCTTGACCAGGATCTTGCTATCCGGATAAGCCTGCAACGCAGACTCGAGCATGCGACGGAAACTGCCGCCGTCCGCCTGTCCGAACTGCACCGAGGCATCGTTCGCGGTCTGGTCAACGACCAGTACATAAGGCTGTGCCGGCAGCGATGCCGGGGGCGGCGCATAGTTGTACTTGGAGATGCCCGATTCGCGCCACTGTTCGATCAGTTGCCGCGCCCTTGCCTGCTCTGCCGGCACCAGCGGCATGGAGACCAGGTCCTCCAGTCGGGACGGTTGCGAGGCATCGTAATAAATTCCGCGGTCATCGACCACCAGCGCGCAGGTCTGGGACGACGCCCCTGGATACAGCGAGCGCAGGAAACCGTCTTCGAGACACAGGAAGCGCTCGATGCCGCGGGATTGCGCGAATGCTCGCGCCTTGCGCGCGGTGGGCCGCCGGCCCCACGCGGCAACGCCGGACAGCGGTACCGCGGCGCCTCGCCACGGATGCAAGGGGACCACCGGCTCGCCCAGAAAGGCGCAGAGATGTTCAATACGGCGAATGCCATGGGAAAGAACGCCGATCGCGCCCTCAGACGGCAGGCTCATCACTTCCCAGATCGTGGATTTGCAGGATGCCGACGACCCGGTCCGCTTCATCCTTCACTACCAGTGCGCCAATCCTGGCGGCATGGATCCGCGCTTCCGCATCGGCGAAGCGCTCGCCCGGCGCTACGGTCTTGGGATCGGCGGACATAATGTGCCTGGCCACGATCGCCTTGTAGTCGCGCTCGGAGTCGAAGGCGCGGCGCACATCGCCATCGGTGATAACGCCTTGCAGCTGGCCGCCTTCCATCACCAGCGCCATGCCAAGGCGGCCGCGGTTGATGACATGCACCACGTCGCGGAACGATGCGTCCGGGCGGCAAACCGGCAGGTTCTCCTTGTGCATGACATCCGCCACACGGGTCAGCAGCTTGCGGCCCAGGCTTCCGCCCGGGTGGAATCGTGCGAAATCCTCGGGCTGGAAATCCCGTTTGAGGGAGAGGACCATGGCAAGCGCATCGCCCATTACCAGCGTAGCGGTGGTGGAACTGGTCGGCGCCAGGTTGTTGCTGCACGCTTCGCGCTCGACCGAGATGTCCAGCACCACGTGCGCCTGTCGTGCCAGGGTGGAATCCACCTTCCCGGTCATGGCGATCACGGGGTTCTGCTGGTGCTCAAGAAACGGCAGGATGCGGATCAGTTCTTCCGTCTCGCCGCTGTTCGAGATCATCAGCACCACATCGATCGGCTTGATCATGCCGAGATCGCCATGGAAGGCTTCGCCCGGATGCACCGAAAACGCCGGCGTCCCGGTCGACGCCATAGTCGCGGCAATCTTCTTGCCGATCAGGCCGGACTTGCCCATGCCGACCACCACCACGCGGCCGCGCGCTCTCAAAATGATCTCGACCGCCTTTTCGAATCCCGCGTCGATCCGCCCCGACATGCGGTCCAGCGCCTGGATCTCGGTGGCGACGACGTTACGTGCCAATGCAATGACTTCAGTCATCGTTCTCTCACTTTCCGTACTTATTACACGCGCACGTCATTGTGCGCCGATGATATCTCGCAGGCATGCAGTGCGAGATCGCGCGGCACCAGGACGTTGATGCGCCGAGACAGTACCAACGGGAGTGCATTACCATCGGAAAAATATTGACCAATTAATCAACCTAGCAATGGCCGCCGCCAACTGATACCGGACCGCAGCTTCCTGGCCGGCGCCCCACCAATAACAAGACCCGGCTCATAGAATTTCTCGGTCACAACCGACCGGATTGACACAACGCTGTCGCGACCGATATGAGAGCCTTTTAGAATTGTTGCGTGCGCGCCGATCCAGACATGATCCTCGATAACGATATCCGCAGCCGGATTGATTCTTTCCCCCGTAGCAACATCGATGATGGCATGAGAGTCGGTGGTTCTTACCTCAAGGTTCCACGCCAACATGCAATCACTGCCAATCGATATGGAGGAACCCTCGCCGCAGATGAAGTTGCAGCCACCAATAGTGGTGCCGGCCCCAATCACAATCGAATTATTGTCCACCTGCTTCATTATCAGGGCTGCAGTTATTCGGCACCCTGGGCCGATTTCAACACGATTCCCATTGCTCAGCAGTTGCATCCTGACGTTGACAAGGGTCGCTCCCTGACCGATAACGATCCTGTTGTGATCCCCGCTGACTATAATCTCGCTGTTAACAAACTGTTCCGCGCCGGACAGGTCCACCACGTTATCAAGTCCGGCGTCCTTCAGATTGAGCCCTTCCATCTCCGCCCCCGAACTATTTGACGATTACGCGATTTCCGAGCGCCCGGAATACCGCATGCCTCGAATCGCGAAGGAACATGACAGGATTGCTCATCAACTTCTTCGCCTTTCTTCGCCACGAAGGCTTGGGCTTTACCGGTGCAGGTTTTGGCTCTACCCGCACTGGCCTCGGAGCCTCAGCCCGAGCCGCGACGGGCCTCGCTACCACTTCCTTGCTCGCCTTTGCCGCCGCCGGGGCCTTCTCCGCTGTCACCGCCCGCGCGGAAGCAGCGCGATAGCGGTCGAACAGGACCGAATCAGATGAGACCTCGACCACTTCCCGGAGGGTCCTGGCCATTTCCGGGCGGCCAGGAAAGCGAATCTTATAAAAATCGATTGCAGTTGTAGCGGTCATAAGCGATCCGTCATGCCATTTCACTTTCCTGGTCTTGAATTTTCCGAAGGAATAAAAATCATTAATCAGGTAACTCAAAAATCGCAGCGACTTCTCAAAATCGGGCCTGAAGCTCTTCAGCGCCTCGACCACATCATCCTCGTCCAGCACTTGCCGACTTAGGCCAGGCGCGCCATAAAACGCCTGGCCACAATGAAGGACCGGCTTTCCAAATGCCAGCCCAAGCACACCAACACCGGAGTTCACTGCGATCATTGCATCGCATAAATCCAGCAGATCCTTGGTGTTGCATTGATCGACATTCATGGCGCCTGGAATGCTGACCACTTCCGTCTCCAGCGGATGCTGCTTCACGAGCAACTCCCAATCCTGCCGCAACGCGAACGGAAGCCTGGTCAGCAAACGGAGGAAATTTTCGTAAGCCCCCATCGGACCCATGAAGTTTTCAATCACGGTATCCGTAGGACGCTGCAAAAAGGCAACCAGCACCTTCTTGCCACGGCCGATATTGAGCTTCCTGCGCAGGGATGCGGCCCCGAGCCTGGCCGACTGCTCCTCCAGCGATTCGTCGTCACTGACGGCACTCTGGATATACTGCAGTGTGGCGGCCCTTTTTTCTTCGGAAAGTTCCCGGTCCCATCTTTCCGGCAGATAGCTGGCACTGTCCGCGTTGAAGCCGCAAGGGTCAAAGAACACTGAATCCGGCAATGCTCCGCGTTCCACCACCAGAAACGGAAACTGGTTTGCACGAACGAGGTCATAGAGAGCTTTCACGCGGGGGTTGGCATACGGGTTGTGGAACACCACGCGGTCGAAACCTGACTCGGCGAGGAAGGCCATGAAGGTTTCAGTCGGCAAATAGTCCTCTCCGATATGGACGATCTCGCCAAGAAATGGCGCAATCCAGCGATTCGTTACCCACGGATTGTTTCTCAGTACGAGCGACTTTCCGCTTCCGTACATTGGCAGCGGATCCGGCTCAAGCTCTTTGTCCCTAAAGTCAGCGAGCTTCTTCTCAAACAGCTGGCGGTTCCGGGCCTTCGCCGCCATATAGTCACTCTTGTGTTCGACCGGATGCCAGGCATGAAACAGCACCATGCCTTTCTGAAACGTCATGTCGCCAAAGAGGCGATAAATGCTCTTCCAACCCTTGTACTCGACAATGGACTGGAAATTCCGATAGTCCAGGGCAAACTCCGACGGCAAAGGAAACTTCTTTCTTCGCCGAATCGCGCGGCACGCGTATTCCAGATCTTCATAGCCCCAGCCATTGAAATCCGGATCATTGCCGCCGGTAGCGAGGAAGTAGTCGCGCCGCCAGACGGTCACCGAAGTCCCGGTCGAAAATTTCTCGATTGCCGATTGATCGTTCTGCAGCAGCAGCTGAATATATTTTTGCCGCCGCAAGCCTGGTGCCATCTGGCGAAAGTCGTGCGTAGCGGATTCCGTCAGGTAAATCACGCCGAACATCAGGAAGTTGTCGACAGATTCATCAAGACCATTGATGACCGCTTCGCGCAATACATCGCGATAGAAGCCGACATAGGGCATGAGATCGACGTCCTGAAACATGATGTAGTCGGATGGGCCGCACTGAGCCGCCGCGTTCCTCGCACGCCCTATCGAAAACGGCAAATGCTCGGTTCCAAGGCGGTGGTAGCCATAGCCATGCCTTTGGCATTCAGCTTCTAGCCGATGCGCAAGATCCTGCGGCGAACCTTCGTCGATCACCAGGATCTCGACCTCATCGGGAAGATCGGTATCCATCCTGGCGAACGTCAGGCGATCGAGGAGATCTGAACGTTCGTTCGCCCAGCGGACCGGTATCGCAACAGTGAGTTTCTTTTCGTTTGCATGCATTCTTATAGCCCCAGCACGACCTTCGCACTAATCGCAATCTGATAAAGAATCTGGAATACATCCTTGGCAAACTGCCGGGTCTTGAAATCAACCCTTGGCAGCACCATGATCTCGTCGCCCGCCCTCACCGCATCATCCTTCTTGCCATCCGAGAAACTCCCATCCCGATGCGCAATGATGATTCGCGAGGTATCCGCGTTCTGCGAGAACCCGCCGGCCTGCTGGATAAAGTCATCCAGGTCCAGACTCTTGTCATAGGCCACGGCATTGGGGAACAGCACCTCCCCGCTGACCAGCACCAGCCCGTCCTTGACCGGCACGCGCAGGATGTCGCCGTTCTCCAGCAGCAAGTCATTGCGGCTGGCCGATTTCGCGATCAGCGTCTGCCCTGAAGGCTCTATCTTTTTGGCGCGTTCCACCCACTGCAGCACCAGCGCGGCTTCTTCCTTGCGCAACTGGGCTTCCTCGGCTGTACCGGATCGCGCGGTCAGCACGCTGGATTCCAGGCTCTTGAGCGTGGTACCCAGCAGCGTCTTCTGCCGCGCCTTCACGCTCTGGCGGAACAGCTGGATGCTTTCGATATCGGACTCTTGCGTGAAATGCACCTGGCTCAGCAACTGACCCATGCGGCTGCCATACGGCAGCACGTATTCCTGCTGGCCGGTGTGTTCGCCTTCGACGCGGACGGTGATGGTGCCGGGCCGTTTGTCGGCAGTGAATTCGATTTCGTCGCCGTTGCGCAGCTCGATTTGGTTGCCCTGAGAGATCGGGAAGTACTCGACATTGCGCACCGTTCCGGTATTGCGCACCACGCGGACGTTGGTGGCTTCGGGCAGCGGCTTGGCCAGATGCACGATCTGGTCGAGCCTTGCCTGTTCGCCGAGGAACTCGAAGCGCTTGGCGTTCTCGGCGAGGCCACTGACCTTGATTGTCTTCTTGCGCGACTGGACGAAGATGACGTCGCCATTGTTCAGCTGCCGCGAGGTCAGGTCGCCCTTGAGCAGGAAGTCATAGAGATTGACGACTTCCAGCGTCTGGTTGCCGCGCTTGATCGAGACGTCCAGAAAGGAGCCGCGGTCAGGGTCGATGCCGCCGGCCTGGTCGAGGTAGCGCAGCACGCTGTCGCTGGAGGTGCCGTCGTACATGCCGGGGCGGCGCACCGCACCGGTAACGTAGACCCGCACCGGCTGCGCGGCCAGCAGGCTGGCATAGATCGACACCTTGCTGGCGAACACGCGTCGCAGTGCGTTTCCGATGGCGGTCTGCAGATTGCCGTTGGTGATGCCCTGCACGCGGAACGGCCCGATTTCCGGCAAGACAATGTTGCCGCCGGCGTCAACGGTCAGTACGGTGTCGACGTTGTATCCGTTCCAGATGCGCAGCTGGATGCGATCACCGACGGAGATGACATGGCTGGGATTGAAGACGGAAGCGCTGTCGCGGCTGAACGCACCGGTGAACAATTGCGCGCCAAAGGCGTCGCTTGCCATGTTGGCGGTGTAGTCGTTGTTCTGCGGCGCGCTGTCAGGCAGCGGCGTTTCCGCTCGTGCCGGTATGGTAGTCGCAACGCCCGGCGCGCCGGGATTGCTGATGACTGCGCCACTGGGGGTGGTAGCGCCCTGCGCCGCCAGCGCGGCGTATTCCATCGAGCCGACGGCCGCCGATTGCGGCAGTCGCATGCCGCCCTGGGCATGCGCGCCGTGGGCGCCGGCCAGGCTGGCCGCAGCGACCGCGATAGCAAGAATTCTTCGAAGCATGGATTAGTCTCGGTGGTCGCGGATGATGGCGCTGAGCAGTTGCACGACGCCTGCCAGCATCAGCGTCATCAGGACGAACACCACGATGTTGTAGATTCGCCGGGGCTGGAGCGGATACTCCGGCCGGGTCGGGCTCTGCACGACCGCTACGTTCTTGAGCTTGCGCGTGGCCTCGATGCGCGCCTTCTCCAGCGCGCCGATCGCGGTCTTGTAGATGTCGAAGGCAAATTCGGCGGCAGCCTGCAGGCGGTCGTGTTCTTCCACCACGCGGTTCAGGCCGCGGCCCTTGGTCGAAACCATGCGGCCGCGCTGCTCCGCCATCTGGCGCTCCACTGCGGCGATCTGCGCATCGATCTGCTGGATCGCCGGCGACTGCGGCGTGAAGACGTCCTTGAGCGAATTGCGCTTGACGTGCAGTTCGGCCAGCGTCGCCTCGGCATTGGCGACGACGGTGGACAGGCTCTCTACCTCGCCGCGCGGCGACACCAGGCCGTTGGCGTTCTGGTAGGCCACCAGCGCCTGGCGGGCCGCCTTCAGTCGTTCGCCCTGGTCATGTACCTGTTTCTCGATGTAGACCACCTGCTCGCTGGCGATCCGGTGCGTCATCTCGTTCATGAAGCGCTCGCCGTCGGCGACCAGTTCCTGCGCGATGGCATGCGCCATCTCAGAGGTGTAGCCCTGCACCCGGATCACCAGAACGCGCGCGAAGTCGTCGTATTCGACGCTGACGCGTTTCAGGTAGTAATCATGGAAACGCTCGAGCGAGGCATCCTCGAACCACAAGCGCGACAGCGGATCGCGGCCACTGTCCGCGTAGTGCTTGCGCAGCCCAAGCTTGGCGTCGAGCTTCTTGAGCATGTCCGCCGACAGCAGGTACTCGCGCAGCAGCAGCAAATCCTGGGGCGCGGTATTGCCGACCAGTAGCGATGTGAAATCCGCCGCGCTGGCGCCCACACCGTCGCTGCGCTCCACCACGACCCGCGCCTCCGACACATACAGGTCGGAAGCGATCACGCTCCAGTACACAACGGCAAGCAGGCAGGCGGCCACGGCCACCTGCCAGATCCGGTTCAGGGTGTTCACTCGTGTCAGTCGCCCGATCTGCCCTGCGGCGCCCGACGTAATCGTCTTCATCATGCTGGAATGCTGTCCCTGTACGCGCGCAGGGCCTCTTCAACGGAATCGAACCAGTGCGCCTGGCCCTGATGCAGCCAGACTGCCGACTGGCAGAAATTTTTAAGGGTAGATTCGCTGTGCGAGACCATCACCAGCCCTGCACGGCCGGCGAGGTCTTCGAAGGCCTTCTGGGACTTGTGTTTGAACGCTGCGTCGCCGACTGCCGTCAGTTCATCGACAAGATATGTATCGAAATCGAAGGCAAGCGACATGGCGAATGCCAGCCGCGAGCGCATGCCTGAGGAATAGGTCTTGACCGGCTCATCGAAGGCATCGTGAAGCTCCGAGAACTCGCGCACGAACTCGAGCCCCTCCGCCAGCGTGCCGTGGATGCCGTGAATGCGGCAGACGAACTTGGTATTCTGGCGCCCGCTCAGCGAGCCCTGGAATCCGCCACTCAGACCCAAAGGCCACGACACCCGGCAATTGCGGACGATGCTGCCGCGGTTGGGCTGATCGATGCCGCCTACCAGTCGGAGCAGCGTCGACTTGCCCGCACCGTTCGCGCCGATCAACGCCACCCGGCTCTTCGGTGGAATCTTGAGCGTCACGCCCTGCAGCACCCACTTAGAGCCGTGGGTGGTGCGGTAGCGCTTGTGGACGTCAGTGATCTCGATCATTGCGCGGTCAGCCGGGTTGCATACCGCATGTGCATGGCCAGACCAAGGAAAACAGTGGCCAGCGCCCAAAAGGCGAGATAGCCCAGACTGATATGAGCTTCGCCGTGGTAAGCGGCAAACCAACCACTGCGCATCGCTTCGAGGCCATGGGTGATCGGATTGACCAGCACCACGTTGCGCATGCCCCGCGGCATAGTGGAGACCGAATACATGACCGCAGAGAGGAAGTAGAGCGGCGTGAAAACGAGGCGTATGAGCTTGCCGAGGTTGGGCAGCAGCGTGCCGATGACCGAGAACATCAGGCCCAGACCCAGCCCGAACGTCCACAGTAGGAGTGCCGACCACATGACAAGCAGCGGATCTGCGGGCCGCACATCTATGCCGAGCAACGCCAGCACGGCGAGCAGCACGGCGCCGACGATGACATGCAGGAATGCTTCGACCGTAGCGCGCACCAGGACCGTGTCGACCGGCTGTACCTGTCGGTACGAGAACAAGGCATGATTGGCGTTGATGGCTTCCATGCCCCGTTGCGCGATATTGCGCACCAGGAAGAATCCCCACACCCCGACCAGGATGAACACTTCGATGTTCGCGTCCTGCCGGACCTGATGCCTGATCACACCGAACATCACCATCAGGAAAATGATGTGCGCCGCCGGCTCAAGCAGGATCCAGACCCAGGCGGCGCGCGCCCCTGCCAGGCGGGCACTGGCCTCGCGAAGGAACAGTGCTTGCCAGACCGACAGTGCGATGGAGACGTCCGACCGGACTGAAGTCCGGTTCATTGCGGGCTGTGGTTACAGCAAGGAATACCGCAGGGACTGTGGAGGGCCATGGCAGCGTCTTTGCGACGGCCACGCAGGGCGGTAGCGCTCCCGATGAAGGTACCGCGGTCACGGTGCGCCGTCCAAGCAGGGATGCCCGGCACACAGCGAAGCGTTCGAGTTGCCAGGCGGCCTTCCCCCAGGTGCGTTTCACTATTGCCGTTTATCACGCTCATTATTCGACTGTTCTGCTGGAGATTCTGGCTTACCGCCAATTTTGCAAAGCATTTATGTTAGCCCGCCATACTAAGCGGCACCATCAACGCTCACAATATCCAGCACAAAAATCAGAATTGCCTTAGGAACCAGGTTACATTTCCGGCACAATTCGATGTAGAAATCGCACCACATCGAGCTTATAGAGCGATTTCTCCCCTGCACCGCAAGGGCGCATGGGTTTATCAGTCAAACAACTAAATCGTTAAATCGTTATCAAAAAAAATCTGCTTTGCGAAAGCTCAAGGTTTCTCAAAAAATTTTCTGTGTCGCCATAAAATTGGGATCGCCCAGATGGACTTCGGTGCCAGAAGCCATTTGGACACGGCATCCTCTTCGCTTTATCGTCCGCGGAAAAATCGTCCAGGCGCAGTGCAGAGCCATCGCCAGCACGGGGAAAGGCGCAGCCACGCGATCGAAGCGCTCTACCAGGGAAGGAAAAGGGATGCGGCAGTGAGGGTTGCCGGCTGACTTGAGTGAGTTCAAGCCACGGCTGCGACGGCCGGCCATGGCCGAGCGCCACCATGCGGTTCGTTACCGCACGTCCCCCCCATTGCCCCATGGACTGTGCCCGCCAGAAGGGCCTAGGCAAAGTGGGATCGAGACTGTCAGCCCATAGGGACCGCAGCTACCGGGTCAACACATCCGGTACCAGTAGCATCCGTCTGCCCCTACTTCCCGCACCACCTCCCCCCGCGCCAGCAAGTAATTCAAATGCGCGACACTCTCCCCCGTCGCCATCCCCAGCAAACCACCACTCCCAGTGATCGGCCGCGAGAACAGTTCACCGAATACATCCACCGCCCGCTTCGGCGTCACCAGCGCCCCGCGCAACCTATCCAGCGCCTGCATCTGGCTAGCCCGCAGATAGTCGATCCGTGCATGCAACCCCCGAAACGGTTCGTTATGCGCCGGCAGCACCAGCACATCGTCCGGCACGGCGGCGCGCACCTTGTCGAGGGAGTCCAGCCAGTCGGCCATCGGGTCGGCGTCGGGCTCGGTCGGGAACACCGATACGTTGGACGAAATGCGCGGCAGCACCTGGTCGCCCGATACCAGCAGCTTCAGCGCCGGGCAGTACAGGCAGGCGTGTTCGGGGGAATGGCCGGTGCCGACGATGACCTGCCAGTCGTGCGCGCCGATGCGGACGGTATCGCCGTCGGACAGCCGGCGGAAGCTCTCGGGCAAGGCGTGGACATATTTGCCGAAGCCGCCGAAGCGGGTGCGGTAGACCTCGATCGCCTCGTCGTCCCAGCCGGCCTTGCGATAGAAGGCGATGGCGTCGTCCGGGGCGGCGCGGCCGGTATCGGCGGCGAGCACGCGGCACATCAGGTATTCCAGCCGCGTCATCCACAACTGGCAGTCAAACTTGCCGGTCAGCCAGCCGGCCATGCCGATGTGGTCGGGATGCATATGGGTCACGAACAGGCGGGTCAGCCCGCCGTCGAGCGCGCCGTCGTCGGCGAACAGTGCGCGCCAGGCCTGCGCGGTTTCGGGGGTCTGCAGGCCGGAATCGACGGCGGCCCAGCCGTCTCCATCGAGGATGGCCCACAAATTGATATGGTTCAGGCCGAGCGGCATCGGCATGCGCAGCCACAGCACGCCGGGGGCGACTTCCCGGGCCTGGCCGGGTTCGGGGGCGTCGCCGCAGGGATAGTCGAGTTCGGGTTTTTGCAGGGAGATGGGGGCAGCTGCGAGCGCGATGTCGGGGGATTGGGCGGTCATCGGTGTCTGGGCCGGTGGGCCGGCCATGCTGTGCGCCGTGACCGTGGGCAGCGATGCCCCGGCCCGGCGCGTTCTGGATAGCTGACACCTTAGCCCAGTTGGACGATTCCTGCCACGCGCGCCCTGCCCGCGCTCGGGGGAGACTAGCGCGCCGGGGTCGGCAGCACCTTGCCCGGATTGAGCAGGTTCAGCGGATCGAGCGCCTGCTTTACCTGCCACATCAGTTCCAGCTCCACCTGCGACTTGTAGCGCGCCAGGTCGTCGCGCTTGGCCACGCCGATGCCATGTTCGGCGGAAATCGAGCCGTTTTCCGCGTGCGCCATGCCGTCAACCAGCGCGGAGACCGGTTCATACCATTGCGCCAGGAAGTCCCGGGCGGGCTGGTCGCTGGGACGCAGCGGGTTGAAGTGGACGTTGCCGTCGCCCATATGGCCGTAGATCACCATGCGCGCTTCGGGGACCAGTTCCAGCACTTTGGCCGAGGCCTCTTCGACAAACGCGGCGATGCGCGACAGCGGCACCGAGACATCGCACTTGATGCTGCCGCCGGTGCGGGTCTGCGCGTCGGAGATCTCTTCGCGGATGCGCCAGAAGGTCTGCGCGTCGGACAGGCTGGTGGCGACGGCGGCGTCCAGCACCAGCTCCTGGCCAAAGCCGGATTCGAGGATCTCCATCAGCGTGGCGTTCAGGCTTTCCGCATCGGTGCCGGAGGTCAGCTCGACCAGCACCATCCAGTCGTGCCGGTCCTTCAGCGGCGACGCGACGTTGCCGAGGTATTCCAGCACGAGCTCCAGCGCGGGCCGCGAGATCAGCTCGAACGCTGTCACGGCCTGGCCGGACAGGCGCTTGGCTTCGCCGAGCAAGGCCACGGCAGCGCCGGGATCCGGCACCGCGACGAAGGCCACGGCACTGCTGCGCGGCTGGGGCATCAGCTTGAGCACGGCGCCGGTAATGATGCCGAGCGTGCCTTCCGCGCCGACGAACAGCTGCTTCAGGTCATAGCCGGTATTGTCTTTGCGCAGGCCGCGCAGCGACGAGTAGACGCGGCCGTCGGGCAGCACCACCTCGAGGCCCAGCACCAGGTCGCGCATATTGCCGTAGCGCAGCACCGCGGTGCCGCCGGCATTGGTCGACAGGTTGCCGCCGATCTGGCACGAGCCTTCCGAGCCGATGCGCAGCGGAAACAAACGCTGCTCGGCCTCGGCGGCGCTGCGTGCCGCGCTCAGCGTGACGCCGGCCTGCACGGTCATGGTGTCGTTGACGGTGTCGATGCCGAGTACGCGGTTCATGCGGCTCAGGTTGACGACCACGGCGGTGCCGCTGTCGTCCGGCACGGCGCCGCCCATCAATGAGGTATTGCCGCCCTGCGGCACCACCGGCACGCGCTGCGCGTGGCACCACTGCAGCACGCGGCTGACTTCTTCCGTCGAGGATGGCAGCACCACCACCTGCGCCTGGCCGCGATAGATGCCGCGGTAATCGGTGACGTAGGCCTGTGTATCGGCATCACCGCTGCGGCAGGCGCTGGCGCCAACGATGGCCTGCAGCGCGCGCAAGGTGGTGTCTGGGGTCGGTAGCTCGACGGTCATGGAGATAGGGTGAAGAATCAGTCGGGTCAGTACGCGGCGGAAGGCTTGTCGGCAGCGGCGTCCGCCTGTGGTTCACGGAACGAAGCGGCAAGCTTGCGCGCGGCGTTGGCGTACAGCATCACGTCAACGCCCGTGGCGACGAAGGTGCAGCCCAGGTCCAGGTAGCGGCGCGCGAGCGCGGGGTCCGACGTCAGCGTGCCGGCAGCCTTGCCGCTGGCGATGATGGTGCGCATCGCGCCTTCGATGGCGGCCTGCACATCCGGATGGCCGGGGCGGCCCCGGTAACCCATCGACGCGGCCAGGTCGGCCGGGCCGATGAAGACCCCGTCGACGCCATCGACCGCGCAGATCGCTTCCAGGTTCTGCAGCGCGGTGACGGTTTCGGCCTGCACCAGCAGGCAGATCTCGTCGTCGGCCACGTCGAGGTAATCGGTGCGCGCGCTCCACTGCGATGCGCGCGCGATGGCGCTGCCCACGCCGCGGATGCCCTGCGGCGGGTAGCGCGTGGCGCTGACCAGCGCGCGGGCCTGCGCGGCGGTATCCACCATCGGCACCAGCAGGCTGCGCGCGCCGATATCCAGCAGCTGCTTGATCAACGGCACTTCGCCGGCCACGGCGCGCACCACGGGCTGGACCGGATACGGCGCCACGGCTTGCAGCGCATGCAGGGTCGAGCGCAGGTCGTTGGGCGCGTGCTCGCCGTCGATCAGCAGCCAGTCAAAGCCTGCGGTAGCCGAAACCTCGGCCAGGTACGGCGTCGCCATCGACAGCCACAGGCCGATCTGCGCCTGGCGCGCGGCCAGTGCGGTCTTGAAGGGATTGTTTGCGGGCATGGGGAATTCCTGGTCCGAAGAAGAGGCGCCTGGCGCTTCAGCCAAGCTGGCCCTGGCAAAGGTACTTGGTATGCATGTAGTCGTCCAGCCCGTGGCGCGAGCCCTCGCGCCCGTAGCCGGATTCCTTGACGCCGCCGAACGGCGCCGCCTCGGCCGCGATCGCGCCTTCGTTGATGCCGACCATGCCGGTTTCCAGCGCCTGCGCCACGCGCCAGATGCGGCGGACGTCGTTGGAGTAGAAGTACGCGGCCAGGCCGAATGGCGTGTCGTTGGCATCGCGGATCACCTCGGCCTCGTCGCGGAAGCGGAAGATCGGCGCAACCGGGCCGAAGGTCTCTTCGCACGACAGCCCCATCGCAGGGGTGGCGTCGACCAGCACCGTCGGCGCGTAGTAGTGCGGGCCATCTTCCGTGCGCACGCGCTTGCCGCCGGTGACCACGCGCGCGCCGCGGGCGACCGCGTCTTCGACATGGCGCGCGATCTTGTCGACGGCGCGGGCATTGATCATGGGGCCGGTCTGCGCGGCGTCGTCGGTTGCCGGGCCGACATGGAGCGCGCTGACGCGCTGTGCCAGGCGCTCGACGAATGCGTCGTGCACGGCGTCATGCACGTAGACCCGGTTCGGGCACACGCAGGTCTGCCCGCCGTTGCGGAACTTGGAAGCCATCAGGCCATCGACTGCGGCATCCAGGTCGGCGTCTTCAAAGACGATGAATGGCGCGTTGCCGCCCAGTTCCAGCGACAGCTTCTTCAGCGTCGCCGCGGACTCGCGCGCCAGGTGCTTGCCGACCGGTGTCGAACCCGTGAACGTGACCTTGCGCACGCGGCTGTCGGCCAGCCAGGCATCGACCACACCCGGCGTGCGCTCGCGCGAGGCCGTGACAAGGTTGATGACACCCGCTGGCATGCCGGCCTGCTGCGCCAGCCATGCCAGCGCCAGCGCGGTCAGCGGGGTGTCCTCGGCGGGCTTGGCCACCACGGTGCAGCCGGCAGCCAGCGCCGGTGCAATCTTGCGGGCGATCATCGCCAGCGGGAAGTTCCATGGCGTGATCGCCGCGACCACGCCCACCGGTTCCTTCAGTACCAGCAGCTTGCGGCCCGGCACCGCTTCTGCGACGATGTCGCCGCAAATGCGCGTGGCTTCCTCGGCAAACCACTCCACGTACGAGGCGCCGTACTGCACCTCGCCGCGCGCTTCCTTCAATGGCTTGCCCTGTTCGGTCGAGATGATGCGCGCCAGGTCTTCCTGGTGGGTAAGGATCAGCGCATGCCAGCGCTTGAGCAACTGGGCGCGTTCGCGCGCGGGCCGGCGGCTCCATGCCGGAAACGCCGCGGCGGCGGCGTCGACGGCAAGGCGCGCATCGCCGGCATCGCTGTCGGCCACGCTGGCGAAGGCCTCCGCGGTGGCCGGGTCGGTAACGGGAAAGCGCGCAGCCAGGCCGGCATCGCGCCACTGGCCGTCTATCAGGTTCTGGCTGCGCAGCAGCGTTGGCTCGGAAAGCGTCGGCATCGATGTGTGAGGAAAAAGATTGGTGGAGCGCGGCTCAGCTGACGATGCCGAGGTGCCAGGGCACGAACTCGTTGTCGCCCAGGCCGAGCAATTCGCTCTTGGTCGGCTCGCCCGAGGCCGCGCGCAGGATATGTTCGAAAATCCGCTGGCCCATCTGCGGCACGCTCAGTTCGCCGTCGAGCACCAGTCCGCAATTGATGTCCATGTCTTCTTCCAACCGCTGGTACATCGCCGAGTTGGAGGCGAGCTTGATCGTCGGCGCCGGCTTGGAGCCGAACATCGAGCCGCGCCCGGTGGTAAAGCAGATCAGGTTGGCGCCGCTGGCGATCTGGCCGGTAACGGCCACCGGGTCATAGCCGGGCGAATCCATGAACACAAAGCCGGCCTGGTTGATCGGCTCGGCATACTCATACACCGCCTGCAGCGGCGTGGTGCCGCCCTTCATGGCCGAGCCCAGCGACTTCTCGAAGATATTGGCCAGGCCGCCCTGCTGGTTGCCGTGGCCGACCACGCCGTTGAACTGCGCGTTGTGGCCGGCGGTGTAGCGCTCCCACCAGGCGAGGCGATCCAGCAGCTTCTGGCCAACTTCCGGCGTGACCGCGCGGCGGGTCAGCATGAATTCCACGCCGTGGATCTCCGGCGTTTCGGACAGGATCGCGGTGCCGCCATGGCGCACCAGGATATCCATCGCCGCGCCCAGTGCGGGGTTGGCGCTGATCCCGGAAAAACCGTCCGAACCGCCGCACTCCAGCCCGATCTTCAGGTGGCTGGCGGGCACCGGCTGGCGCACCGCGGCGTTGGCCGCCGGCAGCATCGATTCGATCGCGCGAATCCCCGCAGCGATGGTGGCGCGCGTGCCGCCGGTATCCTGCATCACCAGCGTATGCACCGCGGGCCCCGGTTCCAGCCCTTGCGAGTCCACCAGCGCCGCCACCTGGTTACGCTCGCAGCCCAGCCCAACGATCAGCACGCCCGCCAGGTTGGGATGGCGCGCATAGCCGGCCAGCGTGCGGCGCAGCACGTCGAAATGCTCGCTCGGCGACGACATGCCGCAGCCGCTGGTCTGCGCAAACGCGACCACGCCATCGACATTCGGATAGCCGGCCAGCCGCTGCGGCGTGAAATGCGCCGCGATCTGGCGGATCACGGTGGACGAGCAATTGACCGAAGACAGGATGCCGATAAAGTTGCGCGTGCCCACGCGGCCGTCCGCACGCACGAAGCCGTTGAAGGTGGCGCGCTGCGCCTGCGGCACGTATTCCACCGGCCGCACATCCTGGCAGAAGCCCGGGTCGCGGTAGAAGTCGACCAGCGTCAGGTTGTGCGAATGGACGTGGTCGCCCTGCGAGATATCGCGCGCGGCCACGCCGATGACGGTGTCGAACTTGCGCACCGGGGTGCCGGCCGCGATAGCGCACGCCGCGATCTTGTGGCCGGCCGGCACCTGCGCACGCACGCGCACGGCGGGATCGGCCAGTTGCTGGCCCAGCGCGAGGTCGCTGCGGGCGACCAGCACGTTGTCGTTGGGATGCAGCCGGATAACGGGATTGGGATTCACTGGGTCTTGGCCTTCGCGTGCCGTCAGTTTTGCTGCAGCAGTTCTTTCAGCTTCAGGCGCTGGATCAGCTGGGTTTCCTGCTCATAGACGCTGGCGACGTACTTCTTGTACTCGGGCCCGTCCAGGTACATCACGGGCGCGTCCAGGCGCGCCGCCACCTGCCTGAACTCGTTGCTGGCCACCGCGGCGCGGAAGGCGTCGCGCAACTTCCTTTCCACGGCGGCCGGCAGGCCCTTGGGCGCGCCGATGCCGTTGGGGGCTTCGACCACCACGTTGTAGCCCAGATCCTTGAGCGTGGGCGTGTCCTTGAAGCGGGTCGCGCGCTGTTCGCCCCACGTCGCCAGCAGGCGCAACTTGCCGGCTTCGACGTGCGGCGCCCATGAACTGGAATCGGCCAGCAACTCCACCTGCCCGGCCAGCACATCCTGCAGCGCCGCAGCACCGCCCTTGTAGGCAATGGCATTGAACTGGATGCCCGCGGCCAGCGCGAACTGCTCCATGCCGACATGCGTCGCGCCGCCGATGCCGGCGTGCGCATAGGTGATCTTGCCCGGACTGGCCTTGGCGGCGGCCACTACGTCCTGCAGCGTCTTGTAGCGCGAGTTGGCCGGCACCGCGATGCCGAAGGTCTGTCCCGAAGTGCGGGCCAGGTAGGTCAGCTCGGTGCGCGGGTCCAGTTGCAGCATGCCGAGCTGCGCGAAGCGCGTGACCGAGATCGGGATCTGGCCGATGGTGTAGCCGTCGGGATTGGCGCGCGCCAGGGCCTTGGTGCCGATCATGCCCGAGGCGCCGGCGCGGTTCTCCACCACGATCGACTGCTTGAGAATGCCGCCGGCCACCTGGCACAGCGCGCGCATCGACTGGTCCGCGGTGCCGCCGACCGGCCACGGGCAAATAAACGTGATGGGACGCTCGGGATAGTCGGCGGCCAGTGCCCGCGCGGCCGGCAACAGCACGCCGGCGGCACCCGCGGCGGCTCCGATGAGCAGGCGTCGGCGCTTGGCATCGACAGGGAATCGTTGGGTCATTTGCGGGTGTCTCCGATGTTTTGATTATCGGCGGGACCGGCGCTGCCAGCCTCGTCATGCCCGCATTCTGTCGGCGCAATCCATAACAATCCAATCGTAAATTGGCATTGCTTCATAACCTTCAGGTTAGATAGACTGCGGGCATGGTACAGATCGACCGCGCGCTGCGCTCCAATATCAAGCTGCGCCACCTGCAACTGCTGGTGGCGCTCGACGAGTTCCGCCATCTCGGGCGCACCGCGGAATTCCTGTCGGTAAGCCAGCCGGCGGTGTCCAAGGTGCTGACCGAAGTCGAGAAAATGCTGGGGCTGGTACTGTTCACGCGCTCGACCCGCGGCACCGAGCCCACGCCAGCGGGCGAATCGCTGGTGCGCTTTGCGCGCTCGGTGCTGGCGCAGTACGAGCAGACCCGCGACGAGATTGCCGCGGTGCAAAGCGGCGCGTCCGGGCGCATCCGCGTAGGTTCGATGGGCGCGGCGCTGCCGGTATTGCTGGCGCAGGCCGTGACCGCGCTCAAGCAGCGCCACGCGCACGCCACCGTGCTGGTGGAGGAAGGCGACCTGACCCACCTGCTGCCCAAGCTGCGCCTGCGTGAGCTGGACCTGATCGTGGGCAGGCTGGAGCCGGGCTATGCCGCGCCGGACCTGCTGACCGAAGCGCTTTATGCAGAGCCCATGGTGGTCGTGGTGCGGCGCGGCCACAAGCTGGCGCGAAAGACGCGGCCCGGCTGGGCCGACCTCGCCGCGATGCCGTGCGTGCTGCCGCCGCCGTGGGCCTCTCTGCGGGTGAAGATCGAACAGGCCTTCTTCCGCCACGGCCTGCACCCGCCGCAGGACGTGATCGAGACCTCGTCATACCTGGCCCAGGCCACCTTCATCGACCAGCGCGGGGCGGCCGCCTTCATGGCCGAGTCGGTCGCCAGGGCCATGCAGCAGGAAGGCCGGCTGCAAGTGCTGAAGATGGCAGTGCCGGTCGACCTGCCACCGGTGGGCATCATCACGCTGCGCGAACGCGCGCCGTCGATCGGCACCGACCAGCTGGTGGCGTGCCTGCGGCAGGCGGCCGCGGCGAAAGGCTAGCCCGCGCCGCGCGCCACCAGCACCGGCACCGAAGTCGCCAGCAGCGCGACGCCGGACAAGGTCAGCAGCGTCAGCACGATCTTGCGGAAGGTAGCCTCGCTGATGCCCAGGTAAAGCCGCGTGCCCAGCAGCGTCGGCACCAGCATCGCCGGCGCCACCACCAGGAACATCGGCAGCATCTCGCGCGTGACGATGCCCTTGCCGACATAGGCGGCCATGGTCATGGCCAGCGTGGCGAGGTTGAAGTTCTGGATCACGGCGCGCTGCTCGTCCTTGTCGAATCCGCGCAGCGTGCACCACAGCGTGGGAATCACGCCGGTAAAGCCGCCGATGCCGCCCATCACGCCTCCGGCGGCGCCGGCCACGCCGTCAGCCACGCGCCCGCCCACGCCGATATGCGGCAGCCGCCGCGCCATCAGCATCACCGGGCACCATAGCGTCAGGAAGGCGCCGAGTATCGCCTTGAACCATTGCGCATCGAGCAGCGGCAGCACCGCCACGCCCAGCGGGATGCCGGCCACGCCGCCGGCGACGAACGGCCACAGACGCCGCCACGAAAGGCCGCGACGCACCGATGCAGCCGCCAGCAACTGGCCGGTGAGCGCGCCGAACACGGTCATCGCCGCGGCCAGCCGCGGCTCGATGGCCCAGGCCCAGAACGACATCGCCACCATGCCGAAGGCGAAGCCGGACAAGCCCTGGACGAATCCGGCCACGGCGGCGCCGGCGATGACGATCAGCAAGGTGGAATCAAAAGACACAGACGGGGCGCAAGAGGCTGAGGATGCAGGGCGCATAACTATGCACTTTCCTGCAGCTGTTGTCAGCCTTCACGCCTGCTGCAACGCGCCAATCTGATACGGTGTTTTTCCTCGGACTTGATCCTGTTGCGCTGCGTGACGCTCCGCTACGATCTCCTCCATCGGCAATGGCTGTCCGGCGCTACCAGCGCTGCGTACGCTGCAAGGTGCGGCGATTTGTCGCCCGGCCGCCACCGGCTGCGACGCTGCCCTTTGCGGTGCGCGCGGCGTACACTACGCTTACCGCACGCGCCTGCGCCCCCCGCGCCCCCGGCGCGCCCCTGCCCCGCGTGTCATCGCCCAGCGTTTGCAGGGCCGTCCAGGGCATGCGCCAGGCCAGCGCCACGGAGAACACACATGTTTGGTTTGACCGCGCTCGACCTCGCCCGCATCCAGTTTGGCTTCACCATTTCCTTCCACATTGTCTTTCCCGCGATCACCATCGGCCTGGCCGCCTACCTGGCGGTGCTGGAAGCCTGCTGGCTGCGCACGCAACGCCCGCTGTACCGCGACCTCTACCACTTCTGGTCGAAGATCTTCGCCGTCAATTTCGGCATGGGGGTGGTTTCCGGGCTGGTGATGGCCTACCAGTTCGGCACCAACTGGAGCTTTTTCTCCGAGTTTGCGGGCAGCATCACCGGGCCGCTGCTGACCTATGAGGTGCTGACCGCATTCTTCCTGGAAGCGGGCTTCCTGGGCGTGATGCTGTTCGGCTGGAACCGGGTCGGCCCGGGGCTGCATTTCTTTTCCACCGTGATGGTGGCGCTGGGCACGCTGATCTCGGCCACGTGGATCCTGGCGTCGAACAGCTGGATGCAGACGCCGGCGGGTTTCGAGATCATCGATGGCCGCGTGGTGCCCACCGACTGGTTCGCCGTCATCTTCAATCCGTCGTTCCCGTACCGGCTGGTGCATATGAGCGTGGCGGCCTTCCTTGCCACCGCGCTGTTTGTCGGCGCGTCCGCTGCGTGGCACCTGCTGCGCGGGCGCGACAATCCCGCCATCCGCAAGATGCTGTCGATGGCGATGTGGATGCTGCTGATCGTCGCGCCGATCCAGGCGGTGATCGGCGACTTCCACGGCCTGAATACGCTCAAGCACCAGCCCGCCAAGATTGCCGCGCTGGAGGGCCATTGGGAGAACAAGGGCAACGAGGCCTTGCCGCTGCTGCTGTTCGGCTGGCCCGACATGGAGCGCGAGGAAACCCGCTTCGCGGTCGAAGTGCCGCACCTGGGCAGCCTGATCCTGACCCACAGCTGGGACGGGCAGATCCAGGGCCTGAAGGAATTCCCGCCGGAAGACCGGCCCAATGCCACCATCCTGTTCTGGTCGTTCCGCGTGATGGTGGGCCTGGGGCTGCTGATGATCCTGCTGGGCGTGTGGAGCCTGGTGTTGCGGCGCCGCGACCGGATCTACCGCGTCCGTCCGTTCCTGCATATGGCGCTGTGGATGGGACCTTCCGGCGTGATCGCCATCCTGGCAGGCTGGTACACCACCGAGATCGGCCGCCAGCCGTGGGTGGTGTACGGGCTGCAGCGCACCGCGGACGCGGTGTCGCCGCACGGCGTGCCGGAACTGGCGACAACGCTGGCGATCTTCGTGGTCGCGTATTGCTTCGTGTTCGGCGTGGGCATCGCCTACATGATGCGGCTGGTGCGCAAGGGGCCGCTGCTGGAAGAGCCCAAGCCGCATGGCGGCCCGGGCCGCGAGCATACGCCGGCGCGGCCCTTGTCGGCGGTGGACGACGATGAAGTCCTCGCCCCCACCCCCACCGCACGCACCCGGAGCTGACACCATGGGCATCGATCTCTCGCTTCTCTGGATCGTCATCATCTTCTTCGGCGTGATGATGTACGTGGTGATGGACGGCTTCGACCTGGGCATCGGCATGCTGTACCCGTTCGTGCCGGACCGGCATGACCGCGACGTGATGATGAATACCGTCGCGCCGGTGTGGGACGGCAACGAGACCTGGCTGGTGCTGGGCGGCGCCGGGCTGCTGGCGGCTTTCCCGCTGGCGTATTCGGTGGTGCTGAGCGCGCTCTACCTGCCGCTGATGCTGATGCTGCTGGGCCTGATCTTCCGCGGCGTGGCGTTCGAGTTCCGCTTCAAGGCCAATGACCGCGAACGCCCGGTGTGGGACGCCGCCTTCATCCTCGGCTCGGCCACCGCCACCTTCTTCCAGGGCGTGGCGCTGGGCGCGTATATCGACGGCATCAAGCTGGAAGGCCACCGCTTTGCCGGCGGCCCGCTGGACTGGCTGTCGCCGTTCCCGCTGTTCTGCGGCGTGGGGCTGATCGTGGCCTACACCGTGCTGGGAAGCACCTGGCTGATCATGAAGACCGAGGGCGACCTGCAGCAACGCATGATCCGCCTGACCGGCACGCTGGCATGGCTGCTGCTGGCGGTGATCGCCATCATCAGCCTGTGGACGCCGCTGACCCATCCCGAGATTGCCGAGCGCTGGTTCAGCCTGCCCAACCTGTTCTGGTTCTCGCCGGTGCCGATCCTGGTGGCGCTGTGCATGTTCATGCTGATGCGCGCGCTGCGGCGCGAGCCCGATATCTCGCCCTTCCTGTATGCGCTGGGACTGGTGTTCCTGGGCTACAGCGGGCTGGCGATCAGCGTCTGGCCCAATATCATCCCGCCCGGGATCTCGATCTGGGAGGCCGCGGGGCCGCCGCAGAGCCAGGGCTTTGCGCTGGTGGGCGCGCTCTTCATCGTCCCCTTCATCCTGATGTACACGGTGTGGGCCTACTACGTGTTCCGCGGCAAGGTGCGCCACGGCGAGGGCTATCACTGATGGGCGCGCCGCGCACGGAACCCGCCACCCGCACCGGCACGTGGCTGCGCCGCATTGGCTGGCTGGCGCTGATCTGGGCCGCGAGCGTGGCGGCGCTGGGCGTGGCCGCGTGGGTGCTGCGGCTGGTCATGCGGAGCGTGGGCTTCCACAGCTGACGCCCCGCGCCAAACCACCTCACAGCTGTACCGAAGCCTCGCCAATACCGTCGAACGCCACCGTCACCAGGTCGCCCGCCGCCGCATCGAGAATGCCGACCCAGGTGCCGGTGGTGACCACCGTGCCGGCCTCGACGCATGCCCCGTCGCGCGTGGCATGGCGCAGCCAGGCAACCAGTCCATAGGCCGGATCGCCGAGCGCATGGGTGCCGCGCCGCTCGAAGGTCTGCGCGCCGATCTGCGCCACGCAGCGCTGGCTGGCCCAATCGCGTGCGGCATAGTCGCGCCACGCACCCAGTACCAGCGCGCCATGCGCCTGCAGATCCGCCAGCTTCAGCAAGGCGGGTGCCGCCACGTACTGCTGCCAGCGCGAATCGACGATCTCGATGGACACCGCCATCGCCTCGACCAATGCCGCCGCACCCGCGTAGTCGAGGCTGGCGGCTTGCGTTGCGTCCACGCCCTGCCCCAGCCGCAGCGCAATCTCCGCCTCGATGCCGCGCCATGTGAAGGGCCAGCCGCCGGCATGCGCGGGGCTGGTCCAGACGCCGGCCGCCGGCAGCCGCGCATGGGTCAGGGTGGCCTCGCGCGACGGGCCGCCGGATTTCCAGTACGCGGCGCCGGGCTCTTGCCAGCCCAGTGACTGCGCGACGAGGGCTTGCACCGCGTAGGCCTGCCCGGCGTTCTCGAGCGCCGTGGCGAATGGCCCCGCATCGGCGCAGCGGTGCTCTTGCCGCGCGCTGAGCAGCGCCTGGGCGACACGGTCGATATCGGTGGATGTCATGACTTGGATGATTCCTTGTGGGTTCATGGATACTGCCTGGCCAGCCGAGCCCGCACCAGCCGGCGGGCTCGGCCGGGTCTCAGGAAGCGCTGGCGTTTGCCGTCTCGCCGCGGACCTCGCGCTGGCCTTCAGCGTCGTCGTCCGTTTCGCCCATGGCGCGGCCAAAGGTTTCCGGCGCGAACTGCACCGCCACGGCGAAGACGCCATACATTGCCGCCAGCATGCTGAACATGCCGCCGACGCCGTAGGTCTCGAACACGCGGCCGCTCACCAGCGGCGTCAGCGCACCGGCCAGCGTGCCAAGCGCCAGGATCAGCGAGGTGCCGAACGCGCGCACATGGGTAGGATACTGTTCCGGCGCGAAGATCCAGATCGAGGTATTCAGCAACACCACGCAGAACGTGAAGGCCGCGCCGAACAGCAGCACCAGCGCGACGTTATACGTCAGGAAGCCGAAGCACAGCCCCGCCGCGCAGGCCAGGCCCGCGCCGACGGTCAGCACCCGCTTGCGCGGAATGTGATAGCCGCAGTACGACGCCGCCAGCGCGCCGAACAGGCTGCCGCTCTGCATCACCATGGTGAAGAGAAAGCTCTTGGAGATGGTATAGCCCTGCGCCATCAGGATGGTCGGCATCAGCGTCAGCACCGAGATCTGCGCGCCGTAGGTCATCGACACCGCAATGCCCAGCGCGATGGTGCGCCGCCCCAGCCGCCCCTTGAAGATGTCGCTCAGCCGTACTTTGGCGCGCGGCGCTTCATCCTGCATCGCCGCCTTGATATAAGGCGTTGGCTCGCCATCGAGCTTGCCCAGCTTTCCCGATGCCAGCACCGACAGCACGCGGTTGGCTTCGTCCACGCGGCCCTTGGACAGCAGGAAGCGCGGCGTTTCCGGGATAAAGCGCCGGTAGAACACGACGAAGAACGCCGGCAGCACCAGGCAGGCAAAGAGCCAGCGCCAGCTGTCCGGTCCCGGGAACATGGCGAATACCGCCAGGCCGAAGGCCGGCGCCAGCATATTGCCCAGGCCGCCGCTGCCCACGCTGACCAGGCCCACCGCCGTGCCGCGGAAGCGGGTCGAGCACAGTTCCGCCAGCATGGTCACGGCGATCGAGATCTCCCCGCCCAGGCCGATGCCGACGATAAAGCGGCCCGCCGCCAGGACCCAATAGTTCGGCGCGAGCGCGCAGATGATGGCGCCCAGCGTGAACAGCAGCAGGTTGGCGCTCAGCATCGCACGCCGGCCGTAGCGGTCAGCGATATAGCCCGAACCGATGCGCCCCAGCGCGGCGGCGCTGAACGTCAGCGTGTTGAGAAAGCCGATCTCCGCCACCGAAATCCCCCACTGCTCGCGCAACATGGGGCCGATCAGGCCGACGGCGTTCTGCTCGAACACATCGAACATCACGCCCAGCATGATCATGAAGATGATCTTCTTGTGCGAGGCGGTCACCCCGATGCCGTCCATGGCCCGGTCCAGCTCATGCTGCTGGGGGGAATTCGGCGATTGAACTACAGTTTCTGCGCCCATCTTTGTCTCCTCCTCGTCTAGAGGTCGTCGCGGTGTGTCCGCAACCCTGGCGCCGCCGCGAGCGGCGGGCATGGTCGAGCAGCGATAAAACTTCGTTCCGGCGCGCCGCTATTCCAGCGGCGGCGTCGAGTGCGGCGCACGGCGGGCCAGCAACGCTTGCTCGGCCGAGAATGCGAGGCGCAACAGCACGGGTTCGGTGAAAGGCAGGCCGAAGAACTCCAACCCGACCGGGACCCCCTGCGGCGCATTGCGGTCCGGCGCAGAAAACCCGGCCGGAATGACGATGGCGGGGAAGCCGGTGGCCGACGCGAGCACGCCGTTGCGCTCGGCCTGGGTCTCGCCGACGGGAACCACCAGCCGCCGCTGGTGCGGAAACGCCAGCGCGTCAAGCCGATGCCGCGCCATCAGGTCCCGCAGCCATTGGCGCAGGGACTGCTGGCGCTGCATGCGCGCGCGGTATTCGCCTCGCTGGCCGCTCAGCGCGACCGCGCTGGCCAGCGTTCCCTCCACGCTGGGATGCACGCCGCCCGCGGAGATGATGTCCTTCATGGATTTCACCGGTACGCCAGCTGCCAGCCGCGACAGGTAGGCGTCGAGGTCGCGCTCCATCTCGTAGTGGTGCACCAGCGTGGAAGCCAGCAGTTCGTCCGGGCATATCGCATCGTCGATGTCGACCAGCTCGGCGCCCTGTGCGGCGATGATGGCCAGCGCCTGCTGCATTACGGCGTTGACAGGACCGTGCACGTCCTGGCCGCCGAAGAAGTGGCGCAGCACGCCGATGCGCGCGCCCTTGAGTCCGTCGCGGTCCAGGCTGGCGGCATAGCTCGCCGGGATATGGCCGGCACCTTCGTTGGTGACCGGGTCGGCGGGGTCATGGCCGGCGATGACATCGAGCATCAGCGCGGTATCGGCAACGGTGCGGGTGATCGGGCCGACGGTGTCCTGCGTGAGCCCGCACGGGACCAGTCCGGCACGGCTGATCAGCCCCATGGTCGGGCGCAGCCCGACCAGGCTGTTGGCCGACGCAGGAGAGCGGATCGAATTGACCCCGTCGGTGCCGAGGCCAAGCACGCCGAAGCTCACGGCGATGCCGGCGGCGGTGCCCCCGCTGGAGCCGCCGGGCGTGCGCGTCAGGTCATAGGGATTCAGCGTCTGCCCGCCCAGCGTGCTGACGGTCTCGCCGCCGGAGGCAAGCTCGTGCAGGTTGGTCTTGGCCAGGACGATGGCGCCCGCCTCGCGCAGCCGGCGGATGACGAAGGCGTCGTTGGCGCACAGGTTGCCGCGCAGGCATTCGGCGCCCGCGGTGGTGGCCATGCCGGCGCATTCGATGTTGTCCTTGACCAGCACCGGGATGCCTTGCAGCGGTCCCGCCGGCTGCTGGGAATGGCGCGCAGCGATGGCGTCGATACGGTCCGCTTGTTCCAGTGCCTGCGGATGGACCTGCAGGATGCTGCGCAGCGCCGGCCCGCGCTGGTCATAGGCGGCAATGCGGTCCAGGCATCGGCTGGCCAGCTGGCGCGCCGTCAGCGTACCGTCGCGCATCGCGGCATGCGCGCTGGCAACGGTGGCTTCCACCACGCTGAACGGCGCGTGCTGGCCCGGGCCGTGCGGCACCGGTTGGTACGAGATTTTCATGAGGGGTTCCATGCGCCGGCACGGGCGCGCGAAGGGTTGGTGAAGTGCGGCGGGGCCGCGGCCAGGTGGCCGCGCCCCGCCTTGACCGGCTATCGGTTGACCAGCCGGGCAGGAATCGTCCAGATCGCAAAGGCGCCGAGCATCAGCATGCCGGCGATCATGTAGTAGGCGCTGTTGCCGCTCTGGGTCACGTCGCGCAAGTAGCCGATCATGTAGCCGCTGGTGAAGCCGGCCAGGTTGCCGATCGAGTTGCTCATGGCGATGGCCGTGGCCAATGCCGCGCCGCTGAGAAACGCCGTCGGCAGCGACCAGAACAGCGGCGTGCAGGTCAGGATGCCGGCCGCGGCGATCGACAGGAACACCAGCGACAGCGCGGTGTTGTGCATGACCCAGGGCAGCGCCAGGAAGCCGATCGCGCCCATCATGCACGGGATGATCAGGTGCCAGCGGCGCTCGCGGTGCTTGTCGGCGCTACGCCCGAAGCAGTACATCGCGACAATGGCGGCCATGTACGGTATCGCGCTCAGCAGGCCGATATGGAGCGGGTCGCCGACGCCGGTCGACTTGATGAAGGTCGGCAGCCAGAGCGTGATGCCATACTGGCCCGTGACATAGCAGAAGCAGATCAGGCTGATCAGCCAGACGCGCGGATCGGTGAACACCCTGCCGACGCGGGCCTGCGGGTCCGCCGCCTTGGCGTCCTCGGCCTTGGCCTGCTCGAGCACGCGCTTCTCATCGCTGGTGAGCCACTTGGCCTTGGCGATGGAGTTGTCGAGGTAGTAGAAGCAGAAGCAACCCAGCAAGACTGCCGGCACCGCCTCGATGATAAACATCCACTGCCAGCCGCCCCAGCCCGCCACACCCGCCATGCTGCCCATCAGGTAGCCGGACAACGGATTGCCGATGATGCCCGACAGCGGCGAGCCCATGCAGTAGATGGCCATGATCTTGGCGCGCCGGTGCGACGGATACCAGCACGACAGGTAGTACACGATGCCGGGCGTGAAGCCGGCCTCGGCCAGGCCCAGCAGGAAGCGCAGCGTGTAGAACTGGGTTGGCGTCTCCACGAACGCAAAGCACGCGGAGAGTATCCCCCACGTGATCATGATCCGGCCAATCCATACCTTGGCGCCGAACTTGTGCAAGGCCAGGTTGCTCGGCACCTCGAACAGGAAGTAGCCGATAAAGAAAATACCGGCGCCCAGCCCGTAGACGGTCTCGCTGAAGCCCAGTTGCTGCGACATCTGCAGCTTGGCAAAACCTACGTTGACACGATCGAGATAAGCGATCAGGAAGCAGACCATCAGGAATGGCACCAGCCTCCAGCTCACCTTGCGATAGGTCGCTTCCTCGAACGTCCTGATCTTTGTTCCCGCCTGCAGGGTTGTATCCACAGCGTCTCCTCTGTTTTTTGTCAGGTACGGCAGTGCTGCGCTGATCCGTTGCGGTCAGTTTCCGGCCGGGGCGGCGCGTGCGCCCGCCCCGGTGGCGAAGGGAAAGGGCTGCGTCAGGCGGCAGCCTGGAGCGACAGCGGCACGGTATGCGCGGCGAGATAGTCCATGGCGGCAACGGTGCCGCTGGCGGCGACCGGCACGCCCGAGATCTTCAGCCCCATCTCGCAGCCGGCCAGCGTGGCCATCAGCGTGAGGTCGTTGCAGTCGCCCAGATGGCCGATGCGGAACATGCGGCCCTTGACCTTGCCCAGGCCGGCACCCAGCGACATGTTGAAGCGCTCGTAGATATGGCGGCGGACCACGTCCGCGTCGACGCCTTCGGGCATCATCACGCCGGTCAGCACCGGGCTGTAGACCGACGGGTCCGCGCACTGGATCTCCAGGCCCCAGGCCCTGACTGCGCGCCGGCAGGCTTCAGCCAGGCGCTGGTGGCGGGCAAAGACGTTATCCAGCCCTTCCTCCAGGATCATGTCGAGCGCTTCGGCGAGGCCATAGAGCAGGTTGGTGCTGGGGGTATAGGGCCAGTAGCCGGTCCGGTTCATCTCGATGATTTCATTCCACCCCCAAAAACTGCGCGGCAGCCTGGCGCAGCGGGAAGCCTCGATGGCCTTGGGCGAGACCGCGTTGAAGCTGATGCCCGGCGGCAGCATCAGGCCCTTCTGCGAGCCCGACACCGTCACGTCGACACCCCATTCGTCATGGCGGTAGTCGGCAGATGCCAGCCCGGAGATGGTGTCGACCAGCAGCAGCGCCGGGTGTCCGGCCGCATCGATGGCGCGGCGCACCGCGGCGATATCCGAAGTCACGCCGGTCGAGGTCTCGTTGTGCACCACGCACACGGCCTTGATGGCATGCGCGGTATCGGCGCGCAGACGGGCCTCGATCATGTCGGCCTGCACCCCGTGTCGCCAGCCCTCCACGCCCGGCAGGCCGAGGAATTCAGGGCGCACGCCCAAGCTCTCGGCCATCTTCTTCCACAGCGTGGCGAAGTGGCCGGTTTCGAACATCAGCACGGTGTCGCCGGGGCTCAGCGTGTTGGACAACGCCGCCTCCCACGCGCCGGTGCCCGAAGCCGGATAGATCACCACCGGGTGTTCGGTCTTGAAGATCTTCTTGATGCCATCCAGCACCTTCAGGCCCAGCGCGCCGAATTCCGGGCCGCGATGGTCGATGGTCGGATAGCTGATGGCCCGCAGGATGCGATCCGGGACCGGGCTGGGCCCGGGGATTTGCAGGAAGTGGCGGCCGGCGGGGTGAAAGTTGAGATTCAGCATGAAACTCCTCCGTTTGAGTTTTGAATGCAAAATACTCTATCAAACGAGCGGCAAAAAAACAGGGGCTATTTTGGACTTTTTCAGTAGCGTTTACCCGGCAAAGTACTAGCCATATTGCGGGTTTACCAGCGATCTGGCGTTCTTGTTAAGCGGCTGCTAAAATTGAATTCAATCTGTCAACCGACGAATTGAATGCAACTTCAAGCCGATTCCAACCCTGCCCTGCCCCGCGAACTCCCGCCGGTGGAGCGCCAGCGCCTGCACGACACCGTGGTGAACCATCTGCGCACGCTGATCATCGAGGGCGCGCTGGAGCCGGGGCGCAAGCTCAATGAGCGCGAACTGTCCGAGACCCTGGGCATCTCGCGCACGCCGTTGCGCGAAGCGCTGAAGGTACTGGCGGCGGAAGGCCTGATCGAGATCTCGCCGAACCGCGGCGCCAGCGTGGCGCGCCTGTCCGCGACGGAGATCCGCGATACGTTCGAGCTGTTGAGCAACCTGGAAGCGTTCTCCGGCGAACTGGCTTGCGAGCGCATCACCGCCGTCGAGCTGGCCGAACTCAAGGCCCTGCACTACGCCATGCTGGCCTGCCGCGCCCACGAAGACCTGCCCGGCTACTACCGCCTGAACCACCAGATCCATGACCGCATCAACCTGGCGGCTCGCAATGCGGCGCTGCGCCAGACCTACCTGTCGGTGAACCGCCGGCTGCAGGCCCTGCGCTTTCGCTCCAACTACCGCAAGCCGAAATGGGACAGCGCCATCCACGACCATGAAGAAATGCTGGCGGCACTGGAAGCCCGCGACGGCAAGCGCATGGCCGCGATCCTGCGCCAGCACCTGCTGGACAAGCGCGACGCGGTGCTGTTGATGCAGGCGGGCGTGGGCGACGAAGCCGGCGGCACGCCGCAGGTCTAGCCCGCGCCCGACAGGACCGCCACAAGAATCCGAATAGCCCCATCAGCATTCTTTGCCCTGCTGTCACCACGGTGACAACCCCCTTCCTTACTCTGCGAGCGCATTGCGGCACGCGCAATCCGCCGCGCGGCCGTTGCCGCCGGCGCACAACAACGCAGATGAACAGGGGAATGAACCATGGCAGGGAACCTTGCACCGGGCTGGTGGGCGGGGCGCGGGCGTGCGCTGGCCGGCACCGTCGCAGTCATGCTGGCCGCGACGCTGGCAGGCTGCGGCGGCGACGACAGCGCGCCGTCTGGCACGCCCAACGATACCGACACCAGCAAGCCTGCTCCGGAGCCTGACCGCGCCAGCGGCCCGCGCGTGCTGCTGGTCGGCGTCGACGGCGCCACGTATGCGCAGGTGCAAGGCGCGGTATTGCGGCGCGAGCTGCCCAACCTGGCCAGCCTGAACCTGGTGCCGACCGCCACCGGCGGCATGCCCGGCACCATCACCGCCCAGCCCCCGCTCGACGCCCCCAGCTGGGCCACGGTGCTGACCGGCGCGTGGGCCAACCGCCATGGCATCGACGACGACACCGGCGGCACCGCGCTGCGCGCGCCGACCGTGTTCCACTACCTGCGCGCCACCGGCAAACCCGGCGGACAGCAAGGCGCCGCGGTGAGCGCGCCGGTGCTGCCAGCGCTGCTCAAGGCGGATCAGGATGCGGGCGTGCTCGATACGCTGGTCGATTGCGCGGGCGTCGACCGTTGCGTCACGCAGAATGCCGTGCGCCAGGTGCAGTCCGGCTATGGCATGGTGTTCGCGCAGTACAGCGCCCCGGCGCAGGCCGCGCAGGCCAGTGGCTTCGGCAACGGCGCCTATGCCGCCGCGCTCGGCGAGACCGACCGGGCGCTGGGCGAACTGCTGGCCGCGGTGGCCGCGCGCCGCCGGGCGCAACCGGGCGAAGACTGGCTGGTGATGGTCACCACCAGCCACGGCCTGGATGCCACCGGCGCCACCACCACGGTGCCGACCGTGGAGAACCGCACCGCCTTCCTCGCCACCAACAAAGCCCTGAACAGCGCGCTGGCCCGGCCCGGCGCCCCCGCCCCCGACACCCCGGCGGATCTGTCCGCGCTGCCGACCGAGGCCGATATCGTCCCGACCGTGCTGGCCCACGCCGGCATCGCGCTCGACCCCGCCGCGACACGCCTCGACGGCTCCGCGCTGACCACCACAGCCGCCGGCGTGCGCGCCATCGGCGCCAGCATCAGCCAGTACCACGACGCCATCACGCTGACCTGGCAGAACCCGAGCGCCGCATACGGTGTCACGCGCGTGCTGCGCGACGGCGTGCAGATCGCCGCGCTGGGACCGGAGGTGCGGAGCTTCACCGACAACAGCTTCGACATGCCGACGGGCCTGTACCAGTTCAACTACACGCTGGTGCGCAATGACGTGCCGGTGTCGTACCTGGCGCAGATCCACTATGTCAAACCCGTCACGCTGATGCCGTCGCTGCTCGACGGGCTGGCCAGCTACTTCAGCCTCGACAGCAAGCCGTTCGCCGACGCGAAGAACGCAGCCACGCTGGGCCCTTGGGTGGCAAGCCTCGACGGCGGCACGCTCGCTGCCGACAACTTCGGCGGCCAGTCGCTGCAGCTGGACTCGCGCATCGACAGCTACCTGCTGAAGCACAACGCGGCCGATATCGCGCAAAGCCCGCAGTTCACCATCGGCCTGTGGTTACGCACCGACTGCGCCCAGGGCAACGGCACCGGCGAGCCCATCCTGTCGAACAAGAACTACATCTCGGGCGGCAATGCCGGCATTGCCATCGCCCTGTTCGGCAGCTGCGAGATCCGCTTCAACCTGGGCAGCGGCAGCGGCAAGCGCGACGACATCAACGGCATGAAGGTGTCGGCCAACCAGTGGGCCTACCTGGCACTGTCTGTCGACGCGGCGGCGAAGCGTTTCAGCGCCTACGTCATCGACCCGGTGCTCGGGCTGCAGAAGACCGAGAACAAGGCGATCGCCAACACCGACGTGAGCAAACTCGCCGGCCTCGGCGCCGGCTGGGGCGTCAACGACGATGCCACCCACAACTACGTCGGCAACAACCCGGGCGCGCTCAAGGGCGTGATGGGCCTGAACGACCTGGCGATGTGGACGCGCGTGCTGACGCTCGACGAGCTGAAGGCCATCACCGGCGCACGCCAGCCGCTGTCGACGCTGAACCCCTGATCTTCCCTCCCGCCTCCCTATCCCCCTGCAGGAGACTGACACCATGACCTTTCGACCTTCCACCCTGGCCCGTCCCCACTGGCTGGCCGCCGTGCTGCTGAGCGCGGCGCTCGCCGGCTGCGGCGGCGATTCCGGCGATTCCGGCGGGAATGCCGGCGGCGCCCCGACCGCGGCGCCGGCCACGCCCGGCGCTCCCGGCACCGGCGGCAACCCCGGCCAGGGCAACGGCAGCGACCGTCCCGGCGAGACCCCGGCGGTCAAGCCGCAGCTGCGCTGCGCGCCCTGAGCCCGGCCCGGCCTGTCTATCCTTATCGCAACCCTCCGGCACCGAATCCAATGAACCCCCAAAGCAGACGCAACTTCCTCAAGCTCGCCGGCGGCAGCGCCGCTGCCACCGCCGCGCTGGCAGCCTTCCCGCCGTCGATCCGCCGCGCGCTGGCGATCCCGGCCAACAACGCCACCGGCACCATCCGCGATGTCGAGCACGTGGTCATCCTGATGCAGGAGAACCGCTCGTTCGACAATTACTTCGGCACGCTGCGCGGCGTGCGCGGCTTCGGTGACCGCTTCCCGATCCCGCTCGCGGGCGGGCTGAACGTCTGGCAGCAGACCTATACCAACGGCAGCACCACCCGCACCGTGCTGCCCTACCACCTGGACAGCAGCGCCGGCAATGCGCAGCGCGTCAGCGGCACCCCGCACTCGTATCCGGACGCGCAGAACGCCTGGGACCTGGGCCGCATGAACAAGTGGCCGACCTACAAGCAGACCCAGTCGATGGGCTTCTACACCGAGGCCGAGCTGGATTTCCAGGTGGCGCTGGCCAATGCCTTCACGCTGTGCGACGCCTATCACTGCAGCTTCCACGGCGGCACCAACCCCAACCGCCTGTTCCACTGGACCGGCACCAACGATCCCGGCGGCGCCCATGGCGGCCCGGTGATCGACAACAGCGGCGACTCGTTCACCGGCTCGAACACGCCCTACACCTGGAAGACCTATCCGGAGCGCCTGGAAAGCGCCGGCGTGAGCTGGAAGGTCTACCAGAACATGCCGGACAACTTCACCGACAACCCCCTCGCGGGTTTCAAGCAGTACCGCGACGCCAACGCCGCGCGCGGCAACCAGGCCAACGGCAGCCCCTACCCGCCGTACACCAGCGCCGACGACGCGGTCAGCCCGCTGCTCAAGGGCGTGGCCAACACCATGCCCGACGGCGGCTTCCTGCAGGCGCTGCGCGACGACATCGCCGCGGGCAAGCTGCCGCAGGTGTCGTGGATCGTCGCGCCGGCGACGTACTCGGAGCACCCCGGGCCGTCCAGCCCGGTGCAGGGCGCCTGGTACACGCAGCAGGTGCTCGACGCCCTGACCGCCAATCCCGCGGTCTGGAGCAAGACCGTGCTGCTGATCAACTTCGACGAGAACGACGGCTATTTCGACCACCTGCCGCCGCCGTGCGCGCCGGCCTATGACGGCGATACGCTGGCCGGCGCCACCACGCTCGACCCGGAACAGCTCAAGCCGGAATACCACGTCGACAAGCGCCCCTACGGCCCCGGCCCGCGCGTGCCGATGTACGTGGTGTCGCCGTGGAGCCGCGGCGGCTGGGTCAACTCGCAGGTGTTCGACCACACCTCGGTGCTGCGCTTCCTGGAAGCGCGCTTCGGCGTGGCCGAACCCAATATCAGTGGTTTCCGCCGCGCGGTGGCAGGCGACCTGACCTCGGCCTTCAACTTCGTCAGCCCCAACACCAACCCCCTGCCGGAACTGCCCAGCCGCGACAAGGCCAGCGCCGACGCCATCCGCACCGCGCAAGGCGTGCTGCCGCAGGTGCCGCTGCCCCCGGCCGGCAGCCAGCAGATGCCGCAGCAGGACGCCGGCACGCGCCCGTCGCGCGCCCTGCCCTATGAACTGCACGTCAGCGCCCGCGAAGACGCGCGCGACCAGCGCGCGCTGTGGCTGCTGTTCAGCAACACCGGCACGGCGGCAGCGGTGTTCCACGTCTACGACCGGCTGCACCTGGACCGCGTGCCGCGCCGCTATATGGTCGAGCCGGGCAAGGAGCTGCATGGCAGCTGGGACGTTTTTGCCAGCGATGGCGGCAAGTACGACCTGTGGGTGCTGGGCCCGAACGGCTTCCACCGCGCCTTCCGCGGCGACGTGGCGGCGGTGACGGCGGCGGGCGCCAGCGCGCCGGAGATCCGCGTCTGCTATGACATCGCCAACGCCGCGGTGTACGTGGACATGATCAATACCGGCAGCGCCCCCTGCACCTTCACGGTCCAGCCCAACGCCTACCGCGCCGACGGTCCGTGGACCTATGAAGTGCCCGCCGGCATGCAGCTGCAGCAGCACTGGCCGGTGGCGCGCCAGGGCAACTGGTACGACTTCACCGTCACCACCGCGCAGGGCGGCTTTACGCGCCGCTTTGCCGGGCGCATCGAAACCGGCAAGGACGGCGTGTCCGACCCGGCGATGGGCGCGGCCGGCTGACGCAACCGTCGGCCCCGGCGCAACGCCAGTCCCGCCCCTGCCGGTCCCGTGCGGATCCGGCCCGGGCGGGCGTAGCCGTTTTGTCATATTGGGCCGCTAGACTGCGCGGTCGTCCGGGCGGGTCCGGACCCTTCCCCCAACTCCGCGCGGATGACCATGCTAGGCGACCTGCTGATGACCTTTTTCGAAGTGGCGCGCCAGGGCAGCATCACCATGGCGGCCAGGCAGTTGCGCGTCAGCCAGCCCACCGTGACCGGACGCATCCGCCAGCTGGAGGAAAGCTACGGCGTGGAGCTGTTCCACCGTCGCGCCAGCCGCGTCGACCTGAGCGACGTGGGCGTGGCGCTGATGCCGGTGGTCGAGCAACTGATGCAGCAGGAAGGCAATGCCGACTACCTGCTGCGCAACGCCGGCAACCTGCGTTTTGGCAACCTGCGCATCGGCGCCACCGGGCCGTATTACATCCTGCGCGCGGTGGCGGCGTTCCGGCAACGCTACCCGGCGATCGACGTGAGCCTGGATATCGGCAACTCGCAGCAAATGCTCGAAGCGCTGTTCGAATACCGCATCGACGCGGCAGTGTCGTCGCACCCGGAGGACGATGACCGCCTGGCCTGCATCCGGCTGGCGAGCGACCCGATGGTGCTGGTGGTCCATCCCGACCATGCGCTGGCGCGGCTTGCGCAGATCGACCTGCCGCAGTTGCGCGGCTATCACTTGCTGGTGCGCGAGCACGGCTCGATGACGCGCAAGACCACCGAGACCGCGCTGGCCGCATGCGGGCTGGAATTGCCGCCGCACACCGTGATCGGCAGCCGCGAGGCCATCTACGAGGCGATCCGCCAGGGCCTGGGTGCCAGCGTGGTGCCGCTGGGCGAGGTGCCGCGCGATCCGCTGCTGCGCGTGGTGCGGTTTGCGTCGGGCGCACCGGTGTTGCACGAATACCTGTACTGCCTGCAGAGCCGGCGGCAGACGCGGCTGGTCGGTGCCTTCCTGGATTGCGTGGCGCTGGACCAGCCGGCCGCCGCTGCGCAGGCCGCCTGAAGCGCGCATGCCAGTGGAAACGCCCGGGCATGCAGCAATGAAGGCGCCGATGCCGGCATCCGCCTGAGCCCATGCACGCGCGCGCCGGCTTCCCCGAATATGACCAGTTGCTGACCTTGCTGGATGCCGGCGGCCACGTGCTCGATACGCAGGTGGTGTGCGAGACCACCGTGCAGGGCCACCGCTTCGGCGTGCATGTTGCCACGCTCGGCAGCCGCGACCCGGGCGCGCCGGCCATCGGCATCTTCGGCGGCATTCACGGGCTGGAGCGTATCGGCACGCAGCTGGTGCTGGATTACCTGCGCTCGGTGCTGTCCCGGCTGGCCTGGGATGAACTGCTGCACCGCGAGCTGCAGTCGGTGCGGCTGGTGTTCATGCCCATCGTCAATCCCGGCGGCATGTGGGCCGGCACGCGCGCCAACCCCAACGGCGTCGACCTGATGCGCAACGGCCCGCAGGATGCCGACGCGCGCGTGCCCTTTCTGGCCGGCGGTCAGCGTATCGGCGCCTGGCTGCCGTGGTACCGCGGCGCCGCCGACGCACCGATGGAGGCCGAAAGCAGCGCCCTGCTGCGCGTGGTCCGGCAGGAACTGCTGCCGCGCCCGCTCAGCTTTGCGGTGGACTGCCACTCCGGCTATGGCTGGCGCGACAGCATCTGGTTTCCGTACGCGCGCACGCGCCGGCCGATGCCGCACCTGGCCGAGATGTACCTGCTCAAGACCCTGTTCGAGCAGGCCCACCCGCACCATGGCTATACCTTTGAACCGCAGAGCCACCAGTACCTGCTGCACGGCGACCTGTGGGACCATGCCTATGACATGGCCCCGCGCGGCAACCTGTTCCTGCCGATGACGCTGGAGCTGGGCTCGTGGCTGTGGATCAAGAAAAACCCGCGCCAGCTGTTCTCGCGCGAGGGCATCTTCAACCCGATCAAGGCGCACCGCACCGCGCGCGTGCTGCGCCGGCATGTCAGCCTGTTCGACTTTCTGGGCCGCATCGCCTTTGCGTCGGAGCGCTGGCTGCCGCGCGGCGCGCAGCGCGACGAACTGCTGCGACAGGCACGCGCGCACTGGCACACGGAGCCGCCATGAGCCGATGGGTGTTCTTGCGGGGACTGTCGCGCGAATCGCGCCACTGGGGCACGCTGCCGGCGCAATGGGAGGCCGCCGGGCTGGGGCGCCCGCTGTTGCCGGACCTGCCCGGCAATGGCGCACTGTCGGCGCAGCCGGCTCCGTGGAGCGTGCAGGAGATGGTGACGGCGGTGCGGCGCCAGCTGACGGCCGCCGGCGTGACGGGACCGTACCGCGTGCTGGCCATGTCGCTGGGCGCGATGGCCGCGACCGAATGGGCCAGTGCGTATCCGGAAGAAGTTGGCGGCCTGGTGCTGGTCAATACCAGCATGCGGCCCTACTGCACGCCGGCGCAGCGCCTGCGTCCGCGCAACTGGGGCAAGCTGCTGCGCGTGGCGCGGCGCTGGCACGACCGCGCGTACTGCGAGCGGACCATCCACGCCATCACCTGCGCGCGCACCGACACGCTGGCCGGCGACCTTGCGCAATGGCAGGCCATCGCGGCGGACGCACCGGTCAGCCGGCAGGCCGCGCTGGCGCAGTTGCTGGCCGCCGCGCGCTACCGCGCGCCCGCTGAACCACCGCGCTGTCCGGTATTGCTGCTGTGCTCCGCGGCGGACCGCCTGGTGAACCCGGCCTGTTCGGCGCGCATCGCACAGGCCTGGAACGTGCCCTTGCTGACCCACCACTGGGCCGGCCATGACCTGCCGCACGACGACCCGCAGTGGCTGTGCGATGCGGTCGCGCGCGCCGGGTCAGGCTTCGGCTAGCGCTTCCTCCACCGGCATGGCGCTGGCCAGCAGCGCCGCCGCGGCATTGATCCGGTCGCGCGTGCCGAACAGCCGCGCGCTGACCAGGCCGTTCTGCAACGCGCCGAACACCACCTGCGCCAACTGCCGCGGCGGCAGCGGATACGGTGCCGCCCCGCGCGCGGCGGCCTGTTCCAACAGGCGCGCCAGCCACTGTTCATTGAAGCGGGTGAAGTCCTGCATCGCGGCGCGCACGGGCTCCGGCATGGCCAGCACGTCGGCCGACAGCATGCCCACCACGCAGGCCTGGTCGGTGCAGGCGCCCGCGCGCAGCGGCTCCAGGTACTGCCGCGCCTGCTCGGCGCAAGGCAAGCGGGGGTCGATGGCCTGCAGCAGCGCCCGCTTGCGCGCGCTGTATTCGCGCACGGCTTCAAGCACCAGGTCGTCCTTGGACGGGAAGTAGTAATGGATGCTCGAGGTCTTGACGCCGACCAGCTCGGCCAGGTCGCGGTAGCTGAAGCCGTTGAACCCCCTGCGGCGGATCAGCACCAGCGCATGTTCGACCAGTTGCTCGCGTACGGTTGGGGCATTCATGGCATTCACTCCTCGGCTTGCCGCCGGACCAGTCAGGCCGGCAGCGTTTGTGCGATCAGCGTGATGAGGGACCCGCTTGCCAGGCAAAGCCCTACCCATCCGCCCAGGATCAGCGCAGTGTCACGCCAACGCATGGTCAACTCCTGAAGCGGGGCCGCACCGTGGCGGCCCGGTATTGTTCGATGGCCGGCGCCAGGCCGGCCGGCTCTCAGGCGATGGCGCCGTCGGTGTAGGGATCAGCCTTGCCGACGCGCGCGCCATCCGTGTACGGGTCGACGCTGCGGGCCGGCTCGGCCGATACGCCGCTGCGGTCAAGGCCGGCTACGGTGCGGGCGCCGTCGGTGTACGGGTCGGGCTTGCCGACGCGAGCGCCTTCGGTGAACGGGTCGAACTTGCCGCTGCGGTAGTTGTAACCGTAGCTGTCGGCCGGCACCGTGGCGGCGATGGTGCGCGCGCCGTCGGTGTACGGGTCAGCCTTGCCGACGCGCGCGCCTTCGGTGAACGGATCGAACTTGCCGCTGCGGGCCCCGTCGGTAAAGGCATCGGCCTTGCCGACGCGGTAGCTGTAGCCATACTTGTCGCCGGCGTTGTCCTGCACGCTGGCGGCCTGCGCCACACCGCCGGCGAGCGCGGCGGCAAGGGTGGCGGCGGTGATCAGGGTCTTGGCGGTCTTGGTCATGGTGGGCTCCTGGGGTGCGATGATTCGGGATCGCGTCAATTCGGTGTCAGTGGCTGTTGCGGACGTTTTTGATTTCTTATCTATCAGTAGATAGATAGCTGCTCTCAAAAAAATGACCGCTTCCGGTCGTGCAATGGGATCGCCGCATGCCGCCTGGTCTTGCTTGTTGGTGGCGGTGCAGCGCTTCCATGGACTCGATACTATCTACTACTAGGTAGAGAGTCAAGGAAAAACATTTCTATCGGTGCGATAGGTTTCCCCAAAATCGCGCTAAAACCTTGTTTATGAAGCGATTTTTCGGCAATTTGGCGGCCCGCGACGCGGGCATAAAAAAACCGCCATGCGGCTCGCGCCACATGACGGCTTCAGACGCGCCACTGCTATCGCGCGCAAACTTGATCGGATACGGCCGCCATCAGCGTGTCGGCGGCGGCTTCAACGCGGTCCGAGGTGCCGAACAGGCGTGCCGCGATCAGCCCGCTCTGCAGCGAGCCGAACACCACTTGCGCCAGCCGCGCCGGCGGTACCGGGAACGGCGTGCTGCGATGGGGCTGGGCCCGCTTCAGCAGCCCGGCCAGCCATTGCTCGTTCAGCAGGAAGAAGCCTTGCAGCATCTTGTGAACGGATTCGGGCAGGCACAGGGTCTCGGTCGACAGCATGCCGCACAGGCAGATCTGGTCCGAGCCGCAGCTGGCGCGGAACGGCGCCAGGTAGATCGCGGCCTGCTCGGTGACCGGCAGGCTGGTGTCGATGCCATGGATGCGCTCGGCCAGGCGGGCGCTGTATTCCTTTACCGCTTCCTGGACCAGGTCTTCCTTGGTGGGAAAGTAATAGTGGATGCTGGAGGTCTTCACGCCCACCAGCTCCGCCAGGTCGCGGTAGCTGAAGCCGTTGAAGCCGCGCCGGCGGATCAGGATCAGGGTGTGCTCGAGCAATTGCTCGCGTACGGATTGGGGTTTCATGCAAGCAGTTTATCTACGCGAAGATAGACGCTCAAGTTGAAATGCCCCGGGGCTGGGGTAATTCCCTAGCCTCGGGGCACGATGCAATACAGGGCGTTAGCCAGGCAGGACCTGCGCGGCGAAGGTGATCATCGAGCCACTCGTCACGCAAAGTACCAGCCATCCGCCAAGCAACAGGATGCTGTCACGCAAACTCATGATGGACTCCATCGGACGGCGGCCACTGGCCGCCATCGTAAGTGGTGGGCCGCCGGCCAGCGCCGGCAGCAATCAGGCCAGCGCGCCGTCGGTATAGGGGTCAGCCTTGCCGACGCGCGCACCGTCGGTGTACGGATCGAAGCTGCGGGCCGGCTCGGCCGAGACGCCGCTGCGGTCCAGGCCCGCCACGGTGCGGAAGCCGTCGGTGTACGGGTCGGTCTTGCCGACGCGGGCGCCTTCGGTGAACGGATCGAACTTGCCGCTGCGCGCGCCTTCCGTGAACGGATCGAACTTGCCGCTGCGGGCCCCGTCGGTAAAGGCATCGGCCTTGCCGACGCGGTAGCTGTAGCCGTACTTGTCGCCGGCGTTGTCTTGCACGCTGGCGGCCTGCGCCACGCCGCCGGCGAGCGCGGCGGCAAGGGTGGCGGCGGTGAGCAGGGTCTTGGCGGTCTTGGTCATGATGGGCTCCTGGGGTGCGATGCTTCGGATCGCGTCAATTCGGTATCAGTGGCTATTCGGTGGGTCGCTTTCCAGGCTCGCATCTACTAGTAGATAGATTTATCGGCCTGAAAAAATGACCACTCGGGTCATGCCATGGAATCGCCACATTTCCGTACTTTCTTGCTTTCGGTGGCAGTTGCAGCGGTGCCATGGACTGAATGCTATCTACTGGTAGGTAGATAGTCAAGAAAAAAGATTTCTATCGAAGGGATAGCCGCCCGGCGCTCGCCAGGGAAAGGCCAGGCAAATGAACCGTTCTTCACTTGCAGAGCGTGGCCTGCTAGCCTGAAGCAATAGATCTCCGGCGCCCCGCTCCATGAACCCTGATCGTCGCCCTGTTCCCCTGACCGCGCGTCACCGCTGGCTGGCCGCGGCAGCGGGCATGGCCGTGGCCGCTGGCGTTGCGCGGCATCTGCTGTTTCGTGCGCTGGAGCGCAAAGCCTTTGTCACGCCAACGGATGAGACAAGCCAGGCGGACACCCCCGGCAACTCCACCCCTACGGTGCGGAAGGCCACGTTCGCCAGCGGGGACCGCACCCTGCACGCCGCCTTCATGCCGGTGGCAGACCCCGAAGCACCGGCCCTGATGGTGTGCCATGGCGACAACGAATGCCTGCCGGACTGGGAGCCGGTGCAGGCCATGCTGGCCGATGCGGGCATTGCTTCCTACGTGTTCGATTACAGCGGCTATGGGCGCAGCACCGGACGGCCAAGCGTGCGCCGGCTGCGCCAGGATGCACTGGTGGCCTATGGACAGTTCATCGCCGCCACGCCGCAATCGAAACGACGCGTGGTGCTGGGACATTCGCTGGGGTCGGGCATCCTGCTGGACGTCGCGCGGCGTTTCGATCCGCAGCCGGATGGCTATGTGATAGCCGCAGGATTCAGCTCGGCACGGCTGGCGGCGGTGCAGACCGGGCGCATCCCCGCGTGGGCCGCGTGGCTGCTGCCGGATCCGTGGAACAACGCGGCGCGCGCGAGCAAGCTGGAACGGCCGCTGCTGGTGGTGCACAGCCGTGACGACGTGGTCATCGTGCCGCCCCACGCGGAGCGTGTTGCCAGCGCTGCCAGGCATCTGCATGCGCTGGTGATGCACGACGCCATGCCGCACGATGCGGCCATCCTGCCCGAGCATATCGACACGTTCTGGCCGCCGATCCTGCGCTTCATGCACGCGCAGGCAGGCAGTCCGGAAGCACCGTCGCTGCCATCGCGCGATGCCGGCCACGTCATGGCCGATTAATCTAACGTAGAGTCCGGCGAGCGGCAATCATCCTTGTGGGCGAGGCGCCACGGCCAAGTGTCCGAGGGACGCGTTTTCGATTTCTTGTCTATATTGGTCCTCATGGCGAAAGCACGCAAACTCGCTGTTGACAGCACTGGAGGTACTGCCATGCGTTGGCTTGCAAACTTGTTCAGTCCGCCGAGCCCGGAAAAAATTGCCGAAAGGGAACTGCAAGACATGAGGCTGACGCTATTCCAGGCCGAACGGCGCTTGCTCGAGGCACAGATGCAGGTGGCCTACTACCGCGACATGGTGGGGTTCCTGGAGGATGTCGCGGCCAAGGGCGTGGAAGACGTGGTCGACAAGCGCCGCGCCACGCCGCCGGCCATGCCCGAACTGCCGGCGCGCACGCCCGGCCTGACCACGGTGCCGATCGTTCCGTCCGCGGCCTGAAGCGGACCCCATGCCGCGGCGCGTGCCGGGGCATGCGGCAACCCAGGTCCGGACCTGTGCGATACTCGCGCTGCCTGACGCCCGCATGGCGCAGGCAGACTCACCACAGGAACCGGCCCCATGAGCGAACTGCTGCCCGCGATCGAAATTGAAACCGCGCCCAATCCCGGCTGTGCCGTCATCTGGATGCACGGGCTGGGCGCCGACGGCAGTGACTTCGCCCCGGTAGTGCCCGAGTTGCGGCTGCCGGCCGCGCCTGGCGTGCGCTTTATCTTCCCGCATGCCCCGGCGATCCCGGTGACCTGCAATGGCGGCTATGTCATGCCGGCCTGGTATGACATCGTTTCCCTCGACCAGGCTGGCCGCCGCGCCGACGAATCCGGCATCCGTGCTTCCTGCGAGGCCATTCGCGCGCTGATCGCCCGGGAGAATGCGCGCGGCATCCCGACCGCGCGCATCGTGCTGGCAGGCTTCTCGCAAGGCGGCGCCATCGCCTACACCGCCGGACTGACCCACCCCGAGCCGCTGGCCGGCATCGTCGCGCTGTCCACCTACATGCCGGCGCCATCGGCGCTCGCATCCGACGCAGACCCCGCCAACGCCGCCACGCCGGTGTTCGCCGCGCACGGCACGCAGGACGACGTGGTGCCGCTGGCCCTTGGCGTGGCCGCCAGGGACTTCGTGCAGGCGCGGCCGAATCCGGTAACGTGGCACACCTATCCGATGGGCCATGCGGTCTGCCTGGAAGAGATTGCCGATATCGGCGCCTGGCTGGCTTCGCGCTTTGCGCAGGCCGGCACCGCGTCCGCCTGATTCCATTCGACAAGCCGACGGCCGGCCCTGCCGCGCCCGCTTCGTACCGCACCAAGCTGCAAGCATGACCCTCGCCCCACCCCGCCGGATCGATTTCAATACCCGCAAGGCGCTGCTGTTCGCGCTGGCGGCGGAACGCCTGTCGGCCTACTACGAACACCGCGCCTGGATGACCGACGCCCAGGGCGCCACGCTGGCCGGCGAATGGCTGTCGCGCTCGAAGCTGCAGTTGCCGCTGTCCGAACGGCGCCTGCTGTCCGAGCTGAGCGACCAGCTTGCACGGCAACTTGCCGAGACCCTGTCGCGCGAAGCCGGCCTGTATGCCGCGCACGAGATGATGGAAGCGCTGGATCCCAACTACCAGTCCGCGTTCGCCTACGACATGCTCGAGGAATGCGAGCGGCTGCTGCACGAGCACGGCGTCACGGAATAAGGGCGACTGCCGGCAAGCCGCAAGGCGGCAGCGTTTGCAAAGGTTGACAATCGCCCGGCGCACGCGCGCTTAAACTGCGCGCACTGATGACGCCCCACTTGTCCGACACCATGGAACGCAAGCACTGCCTGGCCTGGATTGCGCTGAGCATGATCGCAGCAGCCTTGCTGACGCTGCTGTGCCTGATCCTGAACGACCACGCCGAAACGCAGGCCCAGAAGCGCGTCGAGCAAATGGCTGTCCGCGTCAAGCCGGCAAGCGCTGGCCTGATCCAGGCCAGTACCCCCGCTCCAGTATCGCAACGGGGCCAGCCGGCCCGGCACCCCGAGACGCTGCAGCAGGCCAGCGCCCGCTGAGCCAGGTCAGGCGCGCCCCGGCCCGCAACTTCAGAACGACGACCAGGTAGTTAAGAAGGATTTCGATGCGGGCCGGAGCGCGGGCTTGAGTGTAGACGCGCGCTCTGCCGGCGACTGCAAAGAATTGACAACGGCCAGGTGCGCACGCCGTGTCATGCCGGCTGTGCGGGCCATTGCAGCCCGGCCAGCGCGGCCAGCGCCTGGTATGAAGTGGCCAGGTGATAGGGCGAGGTCGAAGGCATCTCGGCGCGCACCACGTCGCCCGTCGGCGCCAGGCACTCATGCCACCCCTGCTCGGACAGGAAACGGTTGCGGAATTGCCCGGCCCAGTCAGCCAGCGTGGCCAGCGACTGCGCCGAGCCATCCACCGCCAGCGCGCGCGCGAACTCGGTCTGCGCCCAGATGCGCTCGGTGCCGTCGATTCGTGCGCCGGCCGCATCCAGCGCCGCGCAGACACCCAGCGTGCCCGCGGCCACGCCATGCTGCCGCGCGAACGCAAAGGCGCGGCGCAGCGCATCCGCTAGCGGCAAATCGCCAAACAACGCCGGCCTGCCGGCCACCAGCGAGAACCACTCGAACTGGTGCCCGGGCTCGATGCGGTTGTCCGCCCTGCCCTGCGGCAGCTCCGCCACGCAGCCGCTGGCGGGATCGACAAAGCGCTCGTGCACCGCCATCGCGATCTCGCGCAGGCGCTCCGCGTACCACTCGTCGCCGGTGGCATCCAGCGCGGCCAGGTAGGCCTCGGTCAGGTGCATGACCGGGTTCTGCAGCACGCCTGCGCCCCTGGGCCGGAAGTGCTCGGTCAGCGCGGCGTGGTACAAGCCCTGTCCGTCGGCGAAGCGGTCCTCGACGATATCGACGGTTTCATCGAGCACGTCCAGCGCATCCGCGTTGCCGAAGCGCGCGTAATACGCGGCGCAGGCGAAGATCACGAAGGCATGGGTGTAGAGGTCTCGCGTGCTGTCGAGCGGCGCGCCGGCCGGATCGACGCTGTAGATCCACGCGCCCTCGCCGTTGCCGAAGTAGGCCTGCAGCGAGCCGAACAGCGTATCGGCGTGCGCCTGCTCGCCGGCCAGCGAGAACACGTACAACTGGCGCGCACAGGCCATGGCGCGATAGCGCGACGGCGGCAGCGGCGCGGCGCTGCCGCCGTCGAGCGCTTCATATGGCAGCAACAGGTCGGGATTCCAGCCGGAGGCGGTCCACAGCGGCAGCACGACGCCGTCGTAGTGCGCCGTCAGGGCGGCGATCCGTTGGTTCAGCTCGGGCGAAAGAGGCATGGTCTGGCGACAAGATCCGGCGCGGCGACTGCCGCAAAGGCCGTATCTTGCCACGGCGCGCCGGTAAATCCTTCATGGCATTTGCGGCGCACAGTTGCTAGCATCAATGCGCCTACCTGCGAACGGGAGACACCCATGTCGACTCTGCCTCTCACGCTGACCGATGATCACCGCACCCTGGTGCTCCATGTCCTGGAGGACGCACCGGGCCAGTTCACCTGGCGCATCGTCATGGAAGAACGCTGCGGCGCCGCCGACGAAGACTGCACGGTTGCGGCGCCTGGCACCTACCGCTCCTATGCGGAAGCCGAAGCCGCATGCTGGGCCGCCGGCAACGGCATCCTGGACGGCCCGCGCGCCGCAGGCGAACTGCGCATCACCTGAAACCCGCGAAATATCGCGATTGACTTGCACTACGCGCCGCGTGAGCTAGTCTGGAAGCGTGGCAGTGGCAACGCGGGCGATGCTGTTCCCGCGATTTTCCGTTCCGGCCACGTCCCGGGCACGCGATGCTGCCCGGTGCGCTTTTCTGCCACCTGCCTGTCATCTTCCTGGCCTTTACTGACCTGGTCGCCATGCCGCCCCAAGAAATGGGTACGGCGGCCAAGGCCGCAGGAGCATGCAATGGACAAGCCGGTCGTCACGCCCCAGCGCTTCGTTGAACTGATGAACGAACGCCTCACCAAGCACCCGCTGTTCCGCGAGGGCATGCGGGTCTATGCCATTCCGCAGCACAGCGACCATCCGCGCAGCCTGGTCTGCGTGGGCCCGCGCGGCACCGAATGCGTATGCGCCACCATCGAGAGCATCGTGCGCGGCGAATGCGAGGTCTTCCCCGACTTCGGACCGGACTGGCATCAACCGCCCAGAACCGCAACGCCGCCCGAAGTGCGGGCGCGCTGAACGAACGCGGCGCCGGCATGGCGCCGCTTGCATTTCAGACGTCGATCGCCGAATCCGACTTCACCTTGCGGCGCAGCTCGAACTTCTGGATCTTGCCGGTCGAGGTCTTGGGCAAGGGCCCGAAGTAGACCGCCTTGGGCACCTTGAAGCCCGCCAGCAGCGTGCGGCAATGCGCGATCAGTTCTTCCGCGGTGACGCTGGCGCCGTCCTTCAGTTCGACAAAGGCGCACGGCGTCTCGCCCCACTTGGCATCGGGCTGGGCCACCACCGCGGCGGCCAGCACTGCAGGATGGCGGTAGAGCGCGTCTTCGACTTCCACGCTGGAGATGTTCTCGCCGCCGGAAATGATGATGTCCTTGCTGCGGTCCTTGATCTTGATATAGCCGTCCGGCATGCACACGCCCAGGTCGCCGGTATGGAACCAGCCGCCGGCGAAGGCTTCGCGCGTGGCCTTTTCGTTCTTGAGGTAGCCCTTCATGCAGATATTGCCGCGGAACATGATCTCGCCGATGGTCTCGCCATCGGCCGGCACCGGCTGCATGGAATCGGGATCTAGCACCGCTACCTGCGACTGCAGGTGGTAGCGCACGCCCTGGCGCGCCTTCTTGACCGCACGGTCCTGCTCGGACAGCGTGCTCCAGTCGTCCTGCTCGGCGCAGACGGCGGCCGGGCCGTAGACCTCGGTCAGGCCGTAGACATGGGTCAGCTCGAAGCCCATCGCCTCCATCTGCGCCAGCACCGCGGCCGGCGGCGGCGCGCCGGCCACCATGCCGCGCACCGGGCCGCGCACGCCCTCGCGCCATGCAGCGGGGGCGTTGACCAGCGCGGTATGCACGATCGGCGCGGCGCAGTAGTGGGTCACGCCCTCGTCGCGCATCAGGTCGAACACCAGCTTGGGCTCGAACTTGCGCAGGCACACGTTGACGCCCGCGCGCGCCGCCACCGTCCACGGGAAACACCAGCCGTTGCAGTGGAACATCGGCAGCGTCCACAGGTAGACCGGATGCTTGGGCAGGTCCCACTCAAGGATGTTGGACACGGCGTTGATGGCCGCGCCGCGGTGATGGTAGACCACGCCCTTGGGGTCGCCGGTGGTGCCGGAGGTGTAGTTCAGCGCGATCGCGTCCCATTCGTCGGCGGGCATTTTCCAGGCGTACGCCGGGTCGCCGCCGGCGAGGAAGGCTTCGTAATCGGTGTCGCCGAACGGTGCCGCCTGCGGGCCCAGCACGTCGTGCACGGCAATCACCTTCAGCCCCGGCAGTTCCAGCGCCATCTGCCGCGCCAGGTCGGCAAACTCGCTATCGGCCAGCAGCACGCGCGCTTCGCCATGGCGCAGCATGAACAGCAGGTTGGCGGCGTCGAGGCGGATATTCAGCGCATTGAGCACGGCACCGGCCATCGGCACGCCGAAATGCGCTTCGACCATGGCCGGCGTATTGGGCAGCAGCGCGGCCACGGTATCGCCCTTGCCGACGCCGGCGCGTGCCAGCGCGCTGGCCAGGCGCCGCGCGCGCGCATACGTGTCACGCCAGTTCTGGCGCAGCGGGCCATGCACGATGGCCAGGCGCTCGCCATACACCTCGGCGGCGCGGACCAGGAAATCAATGGGAGTAAGCGGCACGAAATTGGCCGCGTTGCGGCCCAGGCCGCTGTCGAAATCGGTTGGCATTGCTAGTGTCTCCGCCTTGTCGGGGTCAACCCGGGTGTTTCGGGCGCTGTCTTTCGGGGCGCCTTGCGGCGCTGTCACTTTTTCCGGCACAAGGCTATCATCGCACACGCCGGCGCACTGTCGTCGAGACGACAAACCTGCCGCAAACCCGCGCCAGGCAAGGCTTACCCGATTCTTACAGGATGCGGCGCGACGCGCCCGTCCCTGCCATGAGCGAACCCGCAGACCCCACTTCCCTCCCCGCCCCGGCCCCCGCCGCGATCCTGGCCGGCCATGCCTGGTTCGGCGAACTCGCCCCCGCGCACCAGGCCCTTGCCGCGCGCGAAACCCTGCTGCAGTCGTTTGCCGCGGGCAGCTTCATCGCCCGGCGCGGCGAGCCATCGCGCCACTGGATCGGCGTGGACAGCGGCCTGATCAAGCTGGCGGTGTACACGCCCGATGGCCGCGGCTGCACCTTCTCCGGCGTGCCGGCCGGCGGCTGGTGCGGCGAAGGCAGCGTGATCAAGCGCGAAGACCGCCGCTATGACGTGATCGCGATCCGCGACTCGCAGGTGCTGCTGGTGCCCGAGCCGGTCTTCAACACACTGCTGGCGCAGAGCCTGCCGTTCGCCAGCTTTGTCGTGCGCCAGCTCAACGAGCGCATGGGCCAGTTCATCGCCACCGTGCAGAACGACCGCCTACTGGGGGCCGATGCGCGCGTGGCGCAAGCGATTGCCCAGCTGTTCCATCCGGACCTGTATCCGCGCACCAGCCCGGTACTGGAGTTGTCGCAGGAAGAAATCGGCCTGCTGACCGGGCTCTCGCGCCAGCGCGTCAACCAGGCGCTGCGCCGGCTGGCCGACGCGGGCATGGTGCATTTGTCGTACCAAAGCATCCGCGTGACCGACCTGCCACGGCTGCGCCACTTCGGGATGTCGGAGCTGTAACGCCTGTCACGCTGCCCCGGCACCGCCTGCCAACGAAAAAGCAGCGGCCTTGCGCCGCCCGCCGAATCCTGCGACAGTTACCCGCCGCACCGCCGCCAGCTTCCGGGTCGTCTTCCGCATGCCGCTTGTCAGCCGTCACCACGTCCGCTTTGCCCGCCTGCGCTTTCCGTTTGCCGTCCATGTGCAAGCGCTGCACGGCACGGCCAGCCTGCGCGACGCCAACGCGCGGCGCGAAGTGCGGCCCGGCGACCCGTTCGTGGTGCACGCCTTCGCCCACTTCGACTGCGACCTGCCCGGTACCTGGCAGCAACCCTGCGCCATCGTCCTGACCGCCGTGCCGGACAGCGACTGCCCGCGCCTGGCCGGCAAGCCCGCCGAGCGCCCGTGGTCGCGCCAGTTCGCCGGCCTGGTCTTTTCCCGCCCCGAGACCGACTGGAACGCCGAGCGCCTGGCAGCGCAATGGCAAGTGCCGGCGCGCCTGGTCCGCGCGCGACTCTTTGCCGAAGGCGAGGCGCTGCATCCGCTGCTGCGCGAACAACGCGCCGCGCATGCGCTGCATGCGCTGGCCAGCGCCGGCGGCGTGGTGCCCGCGCTGGACCAGCTGGCAGCGCATGCGGGCCTGCGTTCGGCCAGCGCACTGGCGCGCGGCTGGCACAATTGGTTCGGCATCGATGCCGCGCAGTTGCTCGACGATTGCCGGGCCGGGGGCCGGACCCTTGCGCCGCCGGCAACGTGGCCGGTGCTGGCGCGGGCGGCTGCCTGATTCCCCTGTCTGCGGCGGCAAACCCCAAGGCACGCAGCACGCGCTTTGTCAATCACCTCAACGCGGGTTGGGCACGCTGAACCATGTCATGCAGAATCGCGCCCGCAGGGCGGGTCAGCCTCCCTGTGGGCGGGGTCCTGCACGAGCCAGTGTTCCACCATGCAGCGCCCTGCCATCACATAAAAACCACAGAAAACAATCCAGGGATGAAAACAAAACATCTGTTTTTGACGGGTCTGGCGGCAGCCGTACTGACGGCGTGCGGAGGCGGCGGCGGAGACTCCACGTCCACGGCACCTGCCGCTACCAAGATCACCGGCACCGCGGCCGTGGGCGCGGCATTGGGCAATGCCACCGTGCAGGCCAAATGCGCAACGGGCACCGGCACTGCCACTACCGCCGCGGACGGCACCTTCACGCTCAGCATCGACGGCGCCACGCGCCCGTGCGTGCTCAGCGTCAAGACGCCTGACGGCACCACGCTGCATTCGGTGGTGGAAGCGGGCACCGGCGCCAGCGCCGTGGCAAATATCACGCCGCTGACCGAGCTGGTGACGGCATCGCTGGCGCAGGGCAGCACCACCGCGTTCTTCGACCAGTTCGACGCCAGCGCACAGGCCAAGCTCACTGCCAGCAGCCTGACCAGCGCCACCGAGGCGGTTCGCCTGGTGCTCACCGGCGTGGTCGACCTGGGCAGCGTCGACCCGCTCAAGGACCCGCTGGTGGCCGCCAACGGCGCCAATGCCGGCAACGCGCAGGACAAGCTGCTGGACCAGTTGGGCGATCGCCTGGAAGCGTCGAAGACGACGCTGGGTGAGCTGTCTTCGGCCGTGGCTTCCAATGCCGGTGCGGCGGCGGTCCAGACCGCGCTGCAGCCGGCAGCGGCCACCTGCGCCGGGCTGAAGACGGGCAAATACCATGTGATCGGACTGGGCTCCGCAGCGGCGGATGCCGGCGACCTCGACGCGGCCGCGCTGAAGCTGCAGGTCGGCAACGAAAGCGTTCCCTTCACCGCCGTCGCCAACGATGCCTGCCGCTTCACCGTGCCCGGCACAAACGGGGCCACCAACACCGTGATGGTCGCCAAGTCCGGCATCGCGCTGGCAGTGCCCCCGGCGGGCCCGATGAGCGATCTGCCCACCCTGCTGGTGCCCGCACAGGCCGTTGCCCTGGCCGACCTGGCTGGCGACTGGAACGGTCTCGGCATGGAACGCGACAACAGCGGAACCCCCTACGCATCGCGCCGCGTGACCTTCAGCATCGATGCTGCAGGCAAGCTGACCAAGGGTGCGGACTGCTCCGGCGTGGACAACTGCGAGGCATGGCTGCCTGACGAACTGCCGACGCTCAGCGCCAATGCCGACGGCAGCTTCAAGATCACCGACAGCCTCGGCTCGCAGCTTGCCTATGCATTCAAGGGCACCGATGGCCAGGTGACGGTCGTGATCACCCACGACGACGGCTTCATGATCGCCGCCAAGCAGGTGGTGCGCCCCCTGCCGGTGGTGGGCACGACCAACTCGTACTGGGACTCGGTCTTGTATAGCGGCCTGGAGCCCAGGCTGGAAGATGCCGGCACGTGGTCGACGGTGGTGACTTCGGTGGATGCGCAGACCGGCATCTATACCCGCAAACGCGTGGAAGACAACCGCCTGGACAGCTGGAAGATGAACAACCCGGCTAATGGCCTGCGCTACCGCACTCCCGCCAGCAATGTCTCCGAGATGATCTCGCTGGTCCCGGGCAATACCGGCCTGAGCCTGGGCATTTCCGTGACCGGATTGTTCTACGATATCTCGGTCAACCGTCCGTAACCGCGGCACAAGACGCCGGTCCGGGTGCTTTGCACCGGACCGGACCAGGCCGGCGCCGCCATGCGGTGCCGGCCTTTTTCTTTCTCGCCGGCAAAAAAATACCCACAGCCGGGTGGTAGTGGGTAGCAAAAGTGGTGCGGGCACGTCGCGGAACTGCCCACGGCTCGCATCTTTGCATCGCCTTTGCACGGCGCCAATAATCTTTCCGGACTAGTTGCGCCCCCACACCGGTTGCATGGACAAGCGCCAGCGATTCTTGTCCAATGGATCGCCCCTCGCACCCGCTCTCTTCAATGCCCCACGCCCGCCTGCTGCTGATCGACGACCATACCCTGTTCCGCACCGGCCTGCGCCTGGTGCTGGCCGACAGCCCGAGCGTGGCCCATATCATCGAGGCCGGCTCGGTCATGCAGGCGGTGCAGGACCACAGCGGCGCGGCGGTCGACATCGTGCTGCTCGACATCCAGATGCCCGGCCTGAACGGCATCGAGGGCGTCAAGGTCTTGCGCCGGCATTTCCCGGCGGCGCGCATCCTGATCGTGTCGGGCACGTCGGGACTGGAAATCATCCCGGCCGAGGTGCGGCGCGAGATTGCCGGCTTCCTGCCGAAGTCTGCGGACGCGCACGAGATCGAGGAAGCCATAGCGTGCTGCCTGGCCGGCGGCACGCATTTTTCCGGCGAGGCCAATGCCGGGGCAGCGCCCCAGGCGTCCTACGCTGCCAGCACGCTCACACCGCGCCAGCTGGAGGTGCTGCATCAACTGACGCTGGGCCGCTCGAACAAGGTCATTGCCTGGCATCTGGGCCTGTCGGAAAACACCGTGCGGGTCCATGTCGCGGCCATCCTCGATCATCTTGGCGTGGTCAGCCGCGTCGAAGCCATCCTGGAAGCGCAGCGGCGCGGGCTGGTGCAGGCGGTGCGATGAAAGCGATGCGATGACGGAGGAGACAACCACCCCGGCCGCCCCTGCTCGCAAGCCGCTGCGCTGGCTGCCCCGCTACGATGCCCCGCGCATCCTGGCGGCGCAGATGAGCCTGATCGACCAGAGCTTCGGCTGCGCAATGGCGGGCTGTTCGCTGGCAGCGATCATCCTGGCAGCGGGCCTGAGCCTGAACGGAGACCGCCCCGGTGCCCTGCCCTGGGCCGGCGCGATGGTCCTGGTTTGCGCCGTCGCGTATTTCGGGCGGCTGCGGCTACCCGCGCGGCTGAGCGAGGCCGGCGCGGCGCGCTATGCGCGTGGCATGACCGCGATGCTCGCGCTGATCGGCGCGCTGTGGGGACTGGTGGCGTGGCTGTACCTGGACGTGCGCATGCCGGCGGTGGTGATCTGCATCCTGTCGCTGATCGCGGGCATGAGTGCGGCCGCGCTCGCGGTGTTCTCGGCATGCCTGCCGGTAGCCATCGGTTTCTTCGTGCCGGCGATCGTGCCGGTCTGGATCGCGTTCATGGCCACCGGCGATATCGAATACCTGCCGATGTTCCTTGCCACGCCGCTGTACCTGGGCGTGCTGCTGGTCTTCGCGCGCAACTATGCGCACGTGGCGCGGCAATCGATCGCGCTGCGCTTCGAGAACGTGGAACTGATCGCGCAGCTGCGCGAACAGACTGCGCGCGCCGAGGCCGCGCAGCATGCGGCGGAAGAAGCCAGCCGCGCCAAATCGGTGTTCCTGGCCTCTGCCAGCCATGACCTGCGCCAGCCGCTGCACGCGATGGGGCTGTTCCTGGTATCGCTGGGCCGCACCTGGCTGGACGATCGCCAGCGCCAGCTGCTGGCGCATATCGAAGCGTCTTCCGGCGCCGCGCGCGAGATGCTGAACTCGCTGCTGGATTTCTCCAAGCTCGAGGCCGGCGTGATCACGCCCCGCGCCCGTGCGTTCCGGCTGCAGCCGCTGCTGCACAAGCTGGAAAACGAGTTCGCGCCGCAGGCCGAGGCGCGCGGGCTGGTGTACCGCACGCGCGATACCACCGTCACCATCCATGGCGATCCCACGCTGGTCGAACTGGTGCTGCGCAACCTGATTGCCAATGCCATCCGCTATACGCAGCGAGGCGGCGTGCTGGTGGCCTGCCGCAGGCGCGGCGCGCGCGCGGCGATCGAAGTCTGGGACACCGGCATCGGCATCCCCGCCGCCCAGCACCGCGACATCTTTCGGGAATTCCACCAGCTGGGCAATCCCGAGCGCGACCAGCGCAAGGGGCTTGGGTTGGGACTGGCCATTGTCGAGGGCCTGGCGCGGACGATGCAGACGCGCGTCACGCTTGCTTCCCGCCCCGGGCGGGGATCGGTGTTTCGCTTCAGCATGCCGCAGACATGCGAGGCCCCGGAAGACCTTGCGCGCCCGCCGTCAGCGCGCGCACTCGATGGGCTGCAGGTGCTGGTAATCGACGATGACGAGGCCATCCGCAGCGCGATGTCCGAACTGCTGTCGGCATGGCGCTGCGAGTGCCGCGCCGTCGAATCCGAAGAACAGGCACTGGCGGCGCTGGCCGCGTTCACGCCGGGGCTGGTGCTGGCGGATTACCGCCTGCGCGGACACCGCACCGGACAGCAGGCGCTGGACGCGATCCGGCAGCGGCTGGGGCGCCATGTGCCGGCCATCATCATCACTGGGGATACCGCTGCGGACCGCCTGCGCACTGCGCACGCGACCGGCACCGCACTGCTGCACAAGCCAGTGGTGCCGCAGGAACTGCAGACGGCCATCGACACCCTGATGCGGGGCTTCCCGCAGCAGGTCGAACGCGCTGAAGACCGCGAGGCGGCGGTAGCGAAGTGAACCACGCCCCGGTCACGCCGGGGCCGCAGCCTTCAACCGCCCGAATGCAGCGGCGACAGCGAATAGGCCAGCACCAGTCCCGCCACGATCGCCGGAGATCCCAGCCGGATCGCCGTGCTGCGGGACAGTACGCCCAGATACACGTACAAACACACCAGCACCATCGCAGTCACATACAGCAGGCTGTCATAGACTTGCATGGACGTCTCCCTTGCCATTGTTCTTATTGCTCTACTTCGGTGGGCTGCCGACGGGGCAAGATGCGTGGGGTATTGCGGAACTGCGTGGGGGCGCTCCGTCGACAGCGTGCTATGGCTGTCTGTTGCAAGGATAGTCCGCACTTCGGCGGCGCGTGGCAATTATGGAAATCCCTTTGCGGCGCCGCACCAGCGGCGGTGCAGGCCGGCTCAATCGGCCGGCACCATCTCGGGATTCCATGCGATTTCCCACAGATGCCCGTCAGGATCATGGAAATAGCCGGCATATCCGCCCCAGAAGGTATCCTGTGCCGGCTTGACCACGCTGGCACCCGCAGCCAGTGCCTGCGCCATCACCGCATCGACTTCGGCCTTGTCCGCGACGTTATGGGCCAGCGAGAAATCGGTCAGCGCGCGCGACGTTACCTGCAGTCCGGCGTCATGCGCCAGGCTGGCGCGCGGCCATAGCGCCAGCTTGAGCCCGGCCTGCAGGTCAAAGAACGCCACCGCGCCGTGCTCGAATTGCTCGCCGACAATACCCGCGGTAGGCAAACCAAGTCCGTCGCGATAGAAGCGCACCGCACGCTGCAGATCATCGACACCCAGCGTGATCAGCGTAATCCTTGGTTTCATGGCTGCCCCTTATGTATTGATCGTCGCCTAGCGCTGCCCAAACGCCGCGCCGGCGAACAGGTCCTTCAGCTCGCGCGGCTGCGAGCGCCAGTATTGCTTCGGCGCCTGCACGCTCGCACCGAGGCGCGCCGCCGCATGCCAGGGCCAGCGGGGGTCATACAGCATGGCACGCGCCAGCGATACCGCGTCGGCCTCCTGATTGGCGATGATGGCTTCGGCCTGTTCCGGCTCGGTGATGAGGCCCACAGCAATCGTCGGCAGGCCCACCTCCGCTTTCACCCGCTGCGCGTAGGGCACCTGGTAGCCGGGCCCGAGCTTGATCGCCTGCTGCGGCGAGACCCCGCCGGTGGTCACGTGGATCGCCGCGCAACCGCGCGCCTTCAGCGCCTTCGACAAGGCGACTGTGCCTTCGATATCCCATCCGCCCGGCACCCAATCCGTCGCCGAGATACGCATCCACACTGGCCGCTCCGACGGGAACGCCTCGCGCACCGCGTCGAAGACTTCAATCGGGAAGCGCATGCGGTTCTCCAGGCTGCCGCCGTATTCGTCGTCCCGATGGTTGGCCAGCGGCGACAGGAACTGGTGCAGCAGATAGCCATGCGCGGCGTGGATCTCGATCCCATCCAGCCCCAGCCGCGCCGCGCGCCTTGCCGCGGCGACAAAGTCATCGCGCACCTTGTCCATGCCGGCACGGTCCAGCGCAACGGGCGCGACTTCCTCGGCGCCGTGCGGCACCGCTGAAGGTGCCACCGTATGCCAGCCACCGGCCGCATCGGGGGCAATCTGCTGACCGCCATCCCACGGCGCCTGGCTCGATGCCTTGCGGCCTGCGTGTCCCAGCTGGATCGCGAGCGCAATCGGCGAATGCGCGCGCATGGCGTGAATCACCCGACCCAGCGCCGCTTCGTTGTCGTCCGAATACAAGCCCAGGTCATGCGGCGTGATCCGCGCTTCCGCCGACACCGCCGTGGCCTCGACGATCAGCATGCCCGCGCCCGACAGCGCCAGCGAGCCCAGGTGGATCATGTGCCAGTCGCCCGCATTGCCGTCGTGCGCGGAGTACTGGCACATTGGCGCGATGGTGATGCGATTGGCAAGGGTCAGGCCGCCGATGGCGAGCGGCTCGAACAGGTGGCTCATGCGTGGTACTCCTTTGGGGGGAATCTGGCTGTCCTGGCTGACAAGAATCCTGATTCTAGGCCGATGCCGGCGTGGCTGCAGGCGATGCTCACCGTGCCCCCAGCCCTAGAGCATTGATCGCTTAGTGGGCAGGTTTTGCATCGTCCGCGTATGGAACGGTATTGAGCAGTCGATACAAAAGGCGAGGGCGTGCGGGGAACGGCCCAACTTACAGGGTCTCAAGAGCCCAATGTTGGAGCCCTGGCCGCTACTTCCTTGCCAAAGAACCTGGAGATCGGAGCGGAGCTCCAACCGTTGCTCTTGAAAAAGGCGCCAACTTCACTCTGATGTGAGACTCTGCTCAGTTCGAAATGCCCTTTGTCTGGCCAAAAGGCCCGGTTGGCTCTCGGCCAGGCGCGAGTTGTACGTCCGGTCCTCTCAAAGGATAGTCCGGGTGCCACAGTGCATACATGGTGACGAACACCTTAACTTCCCCGTTCCTGAGGAAGTGGACGGCAACGTCTCCAATATCGTCATAGCGCGGTACGGGCACAACGCGTTCTTGATAATTTTCGTCGTATTCATCCGTCCAACCCACTGTCGCGGTTAATCCTGGTTTCCATGGCTGGGGGACAGGCACACAGCAGGCGAATTTCCCACCGCCCTCATGGGCTGCAATAAATCCGCCCCCACGGCCGTTCACGCTGAAGTGACCAATATCCCGCGCAGTATGGTTGTATCCCACAACATTGACACCGACCTCATGCGAGCCACAGGCGGCAAGCATTGACATCGTCAGGACCAGGCCTAGGGTGCGCCATTTGAGTATGAACAGATCAGTTGAAAACCTCGCCGCGCGCCATCGGTCCGTGTATGCGTCTTTGGATAGCAGAGCAGCCATCCGAAACCTCTTTGTCAGCATATCTCCCACCACGTAGTTATTGGATGCCATCAAAGAACAGTCCCACCAGTCTGTGGTCGTTGCCGAGGCGAGCCGGCGGAAGCTCGGTGACCAGACCGCGGGCCTGCCGGGCCCATCCAGTCCCGACGAATCGAGCCACAACGGCGTCTGGTGACCGCTGCTCTCGACAGACCACTCAGCCGTCAACGCGGTCGCGGTCTTGGAATATCCACAGCGAACATCACGCGTAGCGGCATTAAAGCTGAGTCCATACCAGCCGGGCTGAAACGCACTCATTGTCGCTCCTTCGGGTACAAGGGCAGTTGTTCTGGCGGAAGTAATGGAGGGTCATCGGGATTTTCCTGGAGCACACGGTGCGCCTAGCGCGAACGAGCACGGGCTTCGGCCTCGCTTGCAGCCCCGCGCCACGGCTCGAAATGGAAGTCCGGGGGCTTAACTGGGTAGTCGGGACCGGGATAGTCGGGATGGCCCGCGCCCTTACTCGAGATGATTAGCCTCACGTTTCCATTCGGTAGAAAATGGACGTTAACGTTCCCCGGCTTGTCGTATTTCTCGATTGGCACAATAGCCTCGTGCCACGTCTCCTCAGCCTCCGCGCCCGTCGCATTCGGATCCGAACTTGAGATGGTCCACCGGACCTTGACAGACAAGCCTTGATGCCACTTCCTTGGGTAGGTAACGCAACAAACAAAACCTCCCCCTCCGCCATATGCGAAGGAATTGCCTCCCCACGCATCGTCGATATAGAACTGATGAATATAGTCAGGCGTATGATTGTAGGCAGTTATGCTGGACGCAGCCATGTCATCCTCCAATCCCTCGCTCTTGCTGCAGGCGCCAACCAGCATGCTTAATGCTGCCAGGGCAATCGCCATTATTATTATCGGAGGACCATGCCTGGAATGCTCCCGTGCAGATGTCAGCATCAATGACTCCACAAAAAAACGCCCTGACCACGACACTACTGGATGCCGGCCAACTCCGGCATCGGCGGAGTTGTCGGCCGCAAGCGGATGCTCTTGAGCAAGGCGTCCAGCCGCGGGCGGGACTGGTCGTAGGGTGGCGCGTCCTTAGTCAGTTTGGGGTACGAGGCGCGGGATGCCGACTCCATCACCACCTCAATGGTCGGCAAGATCTGCGAGCCAGCCCATCCGGCGTATCCGGTGTACACGTGATAGCCTTCGCGCGGTGGCTGGCCGGGACGTTTGACTTCCACCACGATGCCGCCCTGCTCTGAAGTCAGTGCGCCGATCTTGGCGGGACGAGGGCCTAGACGCTGCTTCACCGTTGTGTCTTCGGGCAAATGGCTGAGCAGCCCAGTGGCCGAGCGGCCGGCCGCATTCAGTATCGTCGTTTCCGATGCCTCACCGCCTGGAATTACGGCTACGCTGAGGGTGTAGATGACTGCAGGACTATCGGCCAACCGGAAGGAGGTGGAGATCTTGTTGCCATAAGTGCCGTCGTCGCGCAAGAACGCATAGGGCAGGCAGAAGCCTCGGTCCTTTGGAATTTCGTAAAGGTCTCGGGGTTGAAGTTGACCGACTAGTTTGCGAAGGGCATTCTCGGCGACTTGCCATTGAGCTTCTGTGGGCTCTTCGAACTGCGGGATGTTCCCTTTCAACATCGACTCAAAGGCGATCAAATGCTTACCCAGTACTAGGGCACCGCGCAGATAAGAAGCCCCTCCTCGACGCTGATCGTGACGCAGCGCCACGCTGTTCGCTCTTCCAAGGTCGATCGCTTTCTGGTAGCGGTCAGCTTTGATTTCCGCAATGTCTTTCTCAAGCCTTGCTCTCTCCTCTGCAACATGCTCCCTTATACCTGGACCAAGAAGTTCCGGCCGCTCTTTGTACATGTCCTCGGTCTTCTTTTGTTGCTCGAGTGCGCTCAACAATCCACTCAACGACGCCGCATTCATGCGCGCCCTATAGTCTAGAAATTTCTCGCGCAACTCACGTGTTACCGGGCCGTAGACAGAAAATGTGGTGAGCAATTCTTTAGTCTCAATTTCGATACGCCCCTTTCCTGTTCCATTTTCAAAGTACTGAACCAGGTTATCGAAAGTATCTTGATGACTTGCCTTATAAGGAATTGCCCACTCAAATCGCACACTACCCGGCACATCGAACATCAGTCGCCCAAAGCACTCCACTCGGCTATTTTCAGGGCTCACGTATCCCGGCGCTTTTGCTGCCAGCTTATCCTCATTGCTGGGGCTGGGAATCTCCACACGACTGCCAGAGCGATTTGCACTAAACGTGGTTTTCGTTTCTTGCGCTTGCCCCTGCTGCCCGCAGGCGCTTAATGCCATCGCAGCACTGAAAGCGGCTATACAATGTGATCTATGCATTAGAATTCTGTTTTTCACCGGTGTCCCTCGTGCTTATACGCTGACTCTTTCTGAGCCTGACGAAGGTAGCGCTGCTGTTTGCTGCGCCTTGCCACCTTCCGCTTGTGGGTCAGCATTAGCCAGTGTAGTCAAATTCATCTTGGAGTCGTTGTTCTCCCCTAACGTCCACAAGATGGGGAACGCAGCAATGAAACCGAAAATACCGATTGGAGTTTTCTCAGCTAGCAGCTTGTTGGCATCCCAAGTAAAACTTTCGTCGCGCGGTTGCGGCCTACGCCAAAAACGCTCATTAAAATCGGCGCCGCCTCCCCTGACGTCCCGCTGGACGTCGTCGATCTGGCTTCATTTGAGGGGACTTATAGATCTGTGTAGGTGGCACTCCCAGGATGCCAAGTTGCGCGGCATATTTCTGGTACCCCGGCGAGCCTTTGAGGTCCATCAATGCATGCATCGGTCCCGAAACAGGGGCACCGCCGTCCGCCTCCTCGTTCCCGATCATCGTACTCCCATGAGCGGACTGAAAAAACTGGCCCTCAATATAGATGAAATGCGACGCGCCTTCGATATTCTTCAGCATTGCGCTCAGGCAACTGCTTTCCGCAACGCTCGGCGTAGTCTTTTCCGCCTCTCCGGCAGCTTCGGCGACCCGCATTTTCTTCGGGGCGCTTCGGAGGACCTGGACCCAGCATGACCCCGGCTGAGTCTTGGATCGGACAGGCCGGTGTGCAGCTCCGATGCGGGGTGCCTTGAGGCGGGCCGTGATGCCGAGTTGCCTAAGCAGCGCGTCGACCGTTCTGCCATCGCTGCGCTAGTACTGCAGGGCCACGCCATTCCAGCGCCGTACGAAATTGCGGCTCAGGTCATAGAACGCATGAGCGAACGTCGAGTACAGGAAAGGGACCGATGGTCACGAGCTCGGATTTTGTGTAGCCGTTTGCACAGCGCCATCCGTTCCGGACGGCGGTGCGCGGGCACGTCCAGAGCGTCTTCTTGCCGGTAAGCACAACGTCGAAGTTAACTGGGACCAAAGGGTAGAACCATTTAAAGATCAGGAAAGCGCTTTTGATCACCCAACTACTGGATGCCGACCAACTCCGGCATCGGCGGAGTAGTCGGCCGCAGACGGATGCTCTTGAGCAAGGCATCCAGCCGTGGGCGCGCCTGCTCATAGGGTGGTGCGTCCATCGTCAGCTTCGGGTACGAAGCGCGGGCTGCCGACTCCATCACCACCTCGATGGTCGGCAAGATCTGCGAGCCGGCCCATCCTGCGTATCCTGTGTAGACGTGATAGCCTTCGCGCGGCGGCTGGCCCAGACGCTTAGCTTCCACCACAATTCCTCCCTGCTCTGAGGTCAATGCCCCGATCTTGGCCGGACGAGGACCGATACGCTGTTTCACCGTAGTGTTTTCGGGCAATTGGCTGAGCAACCCGGTGGCCGAGCGACCAGTGGCGTTTAGAAGCGTGGTTTCAGATGCACCACCTCCAGGGATGGCGGCGACACTAAGCGTGTAGATGACTGCTGGGCTATCTGCCAGGCGGAAGGATGTGGAAATTTTATTGCCATAGGTACCGTCGTCGCGCAGGAACACATAGGGCAGACAGAAGCCTGGTTCCTTCGGGATCTCGTAGAGGTCGCGCGGTTGGAGTTGGCTAATCAGCTCGCGCAGGGCATTCTCGGCGATTTGCCATTGATCTTCTGTGGGCTCAACATAGTTTTCAAAACCTCTCAACATCGACTGGAAGGCAACAATGTGATTGCCCAACACAATTGCGCCGCGAAAATATGGCTTGGCGGCTTTAAGGTTGGCTCGAAACGCTGCACTATTGGGGCGGCGTAGGTCGATCACCTTTCGATGTTGACCAGACTTGATATCTGCAAGCTCTTTTTCGAGCCTTGCTCTTTCCTCAGCCACATGCTCCTTGATCCCGGGTTCGAGGAGCTCAGGTCTCCGCTTATACATGTCTTCTGTTTCCTTCTGCAGCTCCAGGGCACGTCGCAGCCCGCTGAGCGCAGCGGTATTCATTTCCTCCCTATAATTCAAAAACTCTTCACGTAACTTTGGGCTCAAGGGGCCATATACCGCGAATACAGTATTCAATTGCTTGGATTCTATTTGAATCCTCCCCTTACCAGTGCCATTATCAAAATGCTGAAAAATCCCCTCGAAAGATCCGTTTTTACTGGTCTCAGACGAGATAGCCCATTCCAATGACATCTTCTTGGAGGTGTCAAACATCAATCTACCTAGGCATTCCGACCTATGACCTGCCGGCTTGACATACGTGGGCGCCAAGGCTGTTAGTCGGTCTTCACGGCTGGGATTCGGTATCTCCACACGCTTGCCAAAGCGGTCTATACCTGATGTAATCTTCGGCTCGCCAGCCTGACCGCTTTGACTGCATACTGGCAATGCCATAACAGCACAAAGGCAAGCTATTCTGCTCAAGATCTGCTTTGGTGTTCTTCTGTCCATCAATAAATTTCCTAACTCTAACTTACGTGCTGGCATTATCCGATTTGGGAAGAGCTACCGCCGCGGTCTGCCGGACGCGATCCGTCTTTTTTTCCAAGTCCACATTCGCCAATGTAGTTAAATTCATCTTGGAATCGTTGTTTTCGCCAAGCGTCCATAGGACTGGCAAGGCAACAATAAATCCTCGAATCCCCGTCGGCCTTTGCTCCGGCAAACGCTGCTTGGCATCCCAAGTGAAGCTCTCATCGCGCGGTTGTTCCGGGCGCCAAAACCGCTCATTAAATGGCATGTAGCCTTTAAGTATGCCTTCGTCACTATCCCACGTGGCCCATATTGAACTGCGGCTTCGAGGTTTGGGGAGATACGAAAAGGCCTTTGCGTATGCCTCAGCATTTGCGGTGGACAAGGTTTTGATCGCTTGCCAAGTGTCTCGGTTAGCAGGCGCTTCAAGTATGGCTGGTGTGTCGAGTTTTCCGGCTGGCGCAGCACCACCCATCAATCCGAAGTGCTTCCTCCATAATGCCTTACGCAACTCTCTCGCGAGCGTTCCGACCGCTTGCGTATGTTGGCCGTCTAGCTGCGCAGATGCTGGTTTGTCATCATGAATAATGACAGCCAATTCCGAGTCTCGGTCTCCAAGCTGGCTTCGGTCATTGATATTTGCACTGCCAAGAACCACTACGCGATCATCAGCGATTAATAACTTGCTGTGGACGTATATCTGTTCGGTCACAGGCCTATTGTTCAATACGTCCCAATTACGCAAGTTGAGCAGTGTCAGGTACTGCTCCCATTCGATCTGCCGAATCTGTTCATCGAGCACGGTAGGCTTTACCTCATTTGCCAACTCTCTTGCCCTCTTCAGCTCCATCTTCCGCTCACGCACATACTTCATCGCCAACAACGCCCGCCGAACCCGGTTCACCAGACTATGGCTTCCAAACACCAGCGACTGCATCGTCAGATGCTGTTGCGTCATGATGTTGATCGTGTCCAGTGTCCCTTCCGGATGCACAGGGAGCACCATGTAGACATGGAACGGCTTGCCATCGTAGATCGCACGTGTAATACGATCACCCAACGCCTTGCAAATCGGGTTCTTCAGGGACTTCTGGGAAGGCCCCAGAGCACTAAATCCGGCAATCTGCGCTTGCGTGGCCATGACCCGCTTCAGGTCATTGACAAAATCGGCGCCGCCTCCCCTGACGTCCCGCTGGACGTCGTCGATCTGGCTCCATTTGAGGGACTTATAGATCTGTGCAGGTGGCACTCCCAGGATGCCAAGTTGCGCGGCATATTTCTGGTACCCCGGCGAGCCTTTGACGTCCAACAACGCATGCATCGGCCCTGAAACAGGAGCACCACCGCCCGCCTCTTCCTCTCCGATCACCGTGCTCCCATAATCGGACTGAAAGAACTGCCCCTCGATATAGATGAAATGCGACGCGCCTTCGATGTTCTTCAGCATTGCGCTCAGGCAGCTGCTTTCCGCAACGCTCGGCGTAGTCTTTTCCGCCTCTCCGGCAGCTTCGGCGACGCGCATTTTCTTCGGGGCGCTTCGGAGGACCTGGACCCAGCATGACCCCGGCTGAGTCTTGGATCGGACAGGCCGGTGTGCAGCTCCGATGCGGGGCGCCTTGAGGCGGGCCGTGATGCCGAGTTGCCTAAGCAGCGCGTCGACTGTCCTGCCATCGCTGCGCTCGTACTGCAGGGCCACGCCGTTCCAGCGCCGTACGAAATTGCGGCTCAGGTCATAGACCGATGGTCCTTCGATACGGCAATGCACGTCATGCCATGGCATGCGGGGCTGTACGCTGCTGTCAGGACACTTTCCGCCGGCCGGCAAGAGTTTGCCGAGCTTCTCCAGGTTCGCATAGCACTGCTTGCGCTGGCTGCCTTCCGCCTGCAGGGCCAGCACCAGGCGCATGACAAAGGCCTGGATCGTATCGGCTGTATTCTGCAGCAGGCTCGGCGGCAAGCTATCAAGGGTAGCGCCATTCAGCCATGCCATCAGTGCGGTGGTTGCATCCGCCAGTTGCGCGCCGCCGTATTCGCGCAATTTCTCCACCTTGGTCTGCAGCGTTGCGCCCAGTTGCTGATAGGCCCACTGGCTTGCATTGGCTGCGGTTTCCTGGGCTGCGTCGATGACCTTGTCCTGGGCTTTGCGCACGAATTCCGGTACGACGTCGCTAGTTACCCACCAGTCGGAGAACTGCTTGTTGGCGTCCTTGACCTTGTCGCTTACCGCGGAATACGCATCCATCGCACCTGCCAGCGGCTTCATTGGTGCGGAAAGCAGGAATTGCGCGGCGCGACCGGCCTTGTTGTCGAAGCAAGCCGCCACCAGTTCGGCGCGTGTCAGGTATGCGGTTTGTTCTACGCTGCTGAGGCTATGAATCGGAGGCACGCAACTGTTATAGAACTCGCTGCCCTGCCGTCCCTCGGCCTTGAGCGAATATTTGCCATCGTCGCGCCTGCCATAGGCAAGATCGATGCCGCCCACAAACGCAACTTTGTTGTCAATAACCACCAGCTTCTGGTGATGCGAGAAGGCAATGCCCAAGGCGCCAGGCTGATCACACTGCGACACTGCCGGCAAGACGAAGGCCCGGGGTGTCGGCAGCCCGGCGTTGAGTTGAATCACAGTTAACGCGGTTTCGAGGTCTCCCGTGTCGACACCAACCTTGGGAGACATCCAGGGCATTACGTAGACGCTGGCCCCATTCCGGACGGCGGTGCGCAGGCAGGTCCAGAGCGTCTTCTTGCCGGTAAGCACAACGTCGAAGTTCACTTGCCAGCCGGTGATGAACACGCTGGACTGTGCGCCTTCTATCGCCTTGGCAACGTTGTCGAAGTACTCTGTGCCCGTGACAAAGAACTGCACCGCGTTGCCCTTCAAGGGCTCGGAGAAGACGTCCTTGCCGTGCACGAAGCAGCCGGGCGCAGAGGTCGCGGTCTTTGCGGCCTTCTGGTCTTCACCAAGGATCTGATACACCTGCTTGTCTGGCGCACCCATAGCTTCTAATTTACTGAGTTTTCTTGTAGATCTGATTGGACGATCCCGCGGCGAGCGCATCGCGGGCATAGCGTAGCCGTTGCTGCGTATTGTCGTCCGACATAGATTGCGGTAGTCCACCACTGAAGTCACCGGCATTGAGAGCGTGGCGTGCTGCCTCCGCATCCGTCCAAGTCGGATCCTGCTCGGCAACGTGAACACGTACGGTCTGGCCGGGATACACCAGCCAGGTGTTGGCTGGACTGGCGCAATAGGCGCGCGCCAGGGCTTCCTGCTGGGCCTGGCTGAGTACCACGTTACCATCCACATCGGTAACGCCATGCGCCACCAGTTCGTCGTCAGCCACCATGCCGAGTCCCAGTGGCGCTTCGCCAACGGCGATCTTCCAGGGCGCGTGAGCCAGCGCGTGCCCGCCTTCGCCCGGGGTATTTGCCAGGCGCATGCGGAATTCCATGGGCTTGTACGGCATCGGCGCTTGCGGAAACTCGGGGAGCGGGTAGGCACTATTCACCGGCCCTTCAAACTTCCTCTGCGCCGCCTTATAAGTAATCGCCCCCGGACACTCCACCGTAATATTCCCGCCCTCGATCAATATCGATGCCCCGCCCGCCGTCGCAATCCGAATCCGCTTCGCCGCGGCAAAATCCACATTCATATTGGCCGACACCACGGTCAAATCATCCCGTGCCGCCAGCTTCAGCAGATCATGCTGCGCCTGGATATCGATATCATCCTGCCCCGCCGTCAGCTGCAGTCCGATGTTGTTCTCCCCCGCTCCTGAAAGGCCCGCCGCCACGCCGATCGCCTGCCCGGCGTGCACGCGCGCCTGGCCGGCAACCGCGACGTTGCTGTCCTGGCCGCTGGCCAGGACCACGCTTTCGCCGTTGGCAATCTGCAGGTCCTGGCCTGCAACCATCGTCAGCCCGGCGCGGCCGTTCAGGTGGACCATGGCCGCGGCCTGGTGCGGTACCTTGCCGGTGGTCGTGGTGTTGCCGCTGGACGCATCGGCTTTCGCCGCTTCCAGCGCTTGACCGTCAACCATGCCGGAGGCAGCCTTGGTTTGCTTCGGCAACGGCGCTTCGTCATCCTTGCCGGTCGACAGCGCCTGGGTCTGGTGCGTGGCCGCGCCCTGGCTCAGGGTCTTGACGAGGTCGCCGGCCTGGCGCAGCAGCGCGATGCCGGCGGCGTTGTCGCCGGTGGGCAGTGCGCGGCCGGTGGCGGCGTCACGGTAGGTGGTCAGCAACAGGCCGGCCTGGCCCCGTACGGCGGCGTGGCCGTCGGTGCGCAGTTCGAAGCCCTGGCCGCGGAAGTTGCCGCGGCGGTTGTCCTGCTGGTGGATCAGGTGGCCAAGATTGAGCTGGGTCGATTGCAGCGTGGTGGCCAGTTGCGTGCGCAGCTGGCTGTCGCTGTCGTCCAGCACAAGTTGGTTATAGCCCTTGCCACCATGTTCCTGGCTTTTGAAACCCGTCAGCGCGGCCGGATTGCGGTGGCCGTCGGGCTGCGCGCCCAGGCCGTGCCAGGCGGGGCTGTTACCGCCGGCGAGGTTGCCTTGCGCGCTGGGTGCGCTGTCGGTGCCCTGCGCGTACAGGGACTGATTGTCGCTGCCCGCCGCCGCGCTCTTGCCGCCCGGCGTGGGCGCGTGGCCCGCTTCGCCCTGGCCGTTGTACAGCGCGCCGATGACGAATGGCTGGTCGATGTCGTCGTCGGCGAACTTGACCAGCACTTCCTGGCCGATGCGCGGCAGCCACTGCCAGCCCATGCCGGCGCCGGCCTGGCGCTGTGCGACCCGGATCCAGCGGCTGCTGCGGTCGTCGGCGCGATCGCCGCGTTGCCAGTGGAAGCGCACGCGAATCTCGCCGGCGGGGCTGGCGTGGTGTTCGGCGTTGCCCTCGGCCTGGGACTGGCCATCGGGGCCGACGACGATGGCGCTATGCACGCCCAGCGGGGTGGGCCGGCTGTAAAGACGCGGGCAATCGACGTCAAGCGCGCAGGCGCGCCATGGACGGCGTGCGTCGATGGCACGGAAGATGGCGGCGTAGCCTTGTTCGCGTGCCGCTGCCTGCAGCGCTTGCGTCGGGGCCAGCCGCACTGGCTCCAGATCTGGCAGCACGCCCAGCAGCCCGGGCGTTGCCACCGGGGCGTCCGGCGCTGGCGGCGGGGCGTCGAAGCACAAGGCCGCCTCGAGCGGCCCCATGCGATCGGCCAGCGCGGCGCGCGTGTCGGCAGCCAGGTTGTTGATGCCGCAGTGTTCCGCCGCATCGAGCAGCAGCGGATATCCTGCCGCATCGTCTTCCTGCAGCGGCAGGTGCGGGCAGCCGGTCACGGTCAGCCGGGTGCCGCTGCGCAGCGTGCGCACGGACGCACGCCCGGTGAACAGCAGCGCGCGGGCTTCGACGGCTTCGATCACCTGCTCGGCGACGCGCTGCGCGCTCGCCGCGTCCGGCGCCAACGACAGGCTGACGGACAGGTACGGGTCCGGGCTGACCGCCCGGCCGGCGTTGCCGACGTAGCGTGCCGGCGCGTGGCCGCGGATGGCCCGCTTGGCCTCCGGGTCCCATGCCGTCACGGCCACGCCGCCAACGGTGGAGCGGGTCTCGCACGCCAGCTGTTGGATGGCATCGGCCGATTCCTGGCTGTGCGCGCGATGGAAGCGGATACCGCCGCCCGCCGCGGATTCCTCGTCTTCCGGCAATTGCGCGCTGTCGGCAAAAATCACCACGGCATGCCCGCTGGGCGCTTCCTCGTCCTCCACGACGGTATAGCCCAGGCCGGCCTCGGCCAGCAGGCGCGACAGGAAGTGGTAGTCAGTCTCGCGGAACTGCGCGACATGGGAGCGCTCGCCGATGGCGGCGATGCGCGCCTCGGCGCCGGCCGCGTAGCGCCATTGCGCGTGCGGCGCATACGGCTGCAGCACGGTCTCGATGATGCTGTCGAGCTTGCGGTTCTGGAACACCTGGCTGTTGCGCTGCTGCGTCGTCAGCCACAGCCACGGCACCACGGTCAGGCGATAGCGCGCCAGGCTGCCGTCGGCGCCCAGCTTCTCGGCCTGCCGGACCAGGCCGCTGCGGCGCGACTGGCCGCCGCCGGCGAGCGTGGTCAGCAGCGTCACGCGCTGGCCAAGCAGGCTGTCCAGCGCGATATCGGCGTTAGCGCTGACCGCCACGATGCGCGACTCGGCCAGCGCGGAGACGCCTTCGCGCCCGATCCAGGCTTCGACGGCGAGCTCGCCCAGCGCGCCTTCACCTTCCAGCGCGTACAGGCGGTGAGCCGCGCTGAAAAGATGTTGGTAAAGAGTGGTTACATCCATTCGCTGTCCGTTGGTGCAGCCGCAACTGCTTCAGGGGCCCGACATGCTCACCGGGCTACCGTTGCCGGCGCCGGCCTTGGCTTGCAAGCACGGTGTGGCGCATGCCGGCCCGCCACGCCGATGATCAGAACTGGGATTAAACCGTCGCCTGGTTCAGTTGCGCGCCTTGGCGGTAGACCGCGTGCTGGGCGCTGCAGTGCTGATCGGCTTGCCCTCAGGCTGCGACAGCAGTGCCGCCAGGACTTCGGCATCCGGGTCGGCCGCCGTGGAAGGCGACTTGCGACGCGTTGTTTTCGACTTTGCCGGGGTACTGGTCTTGGCGACGGCCTTTTTGTCCTTGCTGTTCGCTGCCGTACTCGTGGCGCTCCTTTCCACGGTCGTGGCCGTCTTCGACGTTGCTGTCTTTTTGGTATTTTTGCTGACTTCAGCAGTCTTCGGCCTGGCCGCGGCTGGCTGGCTACCGAGAGAGGTCAGCGCGGCCAGCGTGGTCGCGCCCGCGACAGCGCCTGCCGCACCTGCGGCTGCCGCGCCGTCGACCTTGCCGAGCCGATCCAGGGCGGGATCGCTGCTATCGGCATCGACGATGGTTGCCGCCTGCGGCTGGGCATCCCCGGCAACCAATTGGGCCGACTCCTGGGACGCGGCGGCAGCGGCCGGCGCCGATGCCTGCCCGTTGCCGGCCAGCGTCGTGCCGCCAGACGCTGTATCAGCACCCGGCTGTGCGGGGGCTGCCGGATTGCCTGCCCGAATCGATGCGGGCGGGTCGGCGCCCGGATCCAGCCACAGCCAACCGGCCACGGCCGCCACGGCAACAGCAACCAGGCCCGCACCCAGGTAACGACCAGCCGGCTTGCGCGCCGGGGCCTTGGCGGCCATCGGCACCCGCCCTTCCAGGCTGGCCAGGATGCGGGTCTGCCCGGCTGCGCCGGCGTCAGGCTCGCTGCCGAACAGCGTTGGCGGCCCTGACGGCTTCACATCGTCGCTATTGCTCATCTGTCATCAAGAAAATTGAAATAAAATGCGCGGCGGACGCTACCGGCCGGATTTACAATTACCGGCCCGTTGTGTCATATATGGCAGATTCGATCATTTTGGCCTTAGACTTCCGGATTCTACGGCTGGCCTCGTCGAAAGACAAACCCGATACGCGGGACGTCACCCCGGATTGAGATCTCATCGAATACAGATGTAAAAAATACTGAATATGCTCGGCACCCTTGCGGAGGCTTCGCCGCACGGGGCGCAGCCCAGCCCGGTCACGCAGGTAAGCATGGTCTTTGTCGCACTGGTCCTCTATTTCGTGTTGATGGTTGCCGCTGCTGCCGTGCTGCTGCTTCCGGCAGTACGGCAGCGCTGCTTTGCCGTGGCGCGCTCGCATTGGCGCCGCCTGAGCACCAGTGCGGCGTCGGCGGGTTCGCAATCGGCCAGCTCGATCCGCCACTCGGTCGGCAACGCGACCACCACGCTCGCTTCCGCCAGGGACTTCCTGGCCAAGCGTCGTGCCTTGGTGCTGGCCGCCGCGGGCGTGGTGACGCTGCCGCCGGTACTGGCGCTGGCGCTGCGTCACCGGCAGGTCTTCCAGTTCGAGGACGATGACGGCGTACGCGAGCCGGACCCGCAGATCGCCGCGCTGCTCAACGGCGAGCGGCTGGTGCCGCCGCCACCGCTGCCACCGGAGGTCTTCACCACGCGCGAAGTGGAGTTGATCCGCCCGGCGATCCGCGAGGCCAGCCGGGATTGGGAACAACTGGATGCCGATTTCAGGCAGCGGCTGCTGCTGGTCTACAAGATCATGCGCGACGAGCACGGTTACGAAATGGCGCTGCTGGAGGGCTACCGCAGCCCGGAACGGCAGGCCAGGCTGGCCGCGATGGGCAGCCATGTGACGCAGGCCGGCGCGTACCACAGCTACCACCAGTTCGGGCTGGCCGCGGACAGCGCCTTCTACCGCGACGGCAAGCTGGTGATCAGCGAGAAAGACCCCTGGGCCATGCGCGGCTACGAGCTGTATGGCCGTGCCGCCGAGTCGGCAGGGCTGGTCTGGGGCGGGCGCTGGAAGATGATGGACCTGGGGCACGTCGAACTGCGTCGCCCGGGTGTGCTGGGCAAGCGCCCGGCACAGCAATAAGGGCACGATCGCCCCGCGTGGCGGGGCTGGCAGGTACACGGATACAGGACCGGCAGCGGCTAGCCGGCGCAATACGGGGAGAGCGTAGTGGCACGTCCTTTCATTCTGCTGGGCGACAAGACCGACCACGGCGGCGTGGTGATCACCGCATCGGGCAACACCAGCACCAACGGCAAGGGCATTGCCTGCGTGGGCGATCGTGTCACCTGCCCTCGCTCCGGCCATGGCGGCACCACCGTCATTGTCACCGGCGACCCCAACGTGATCATCGATGGCCGCGCCGCGGCGCGGCACGGCGACAAGACCGCTTGCGGCGCGACCTTGCTGTCCAGCCAGGGCGTGACCGGCAGCGAATGAAGTCCCGGCAGCGAACGGCCGTTTCAAACGCGCTGCTGCCGCTACTCGATACGAAACCATGCTTCCAAGACTGATCAAGTCCACGCTGATCCTGTTCGCGGTGTTCGCCGTGGTGTGGGTCGCGACCATTGCCTGGTGGCAGTCCATCAACCGGATGCCGACCACCACGGACATCGTCACGCACCTGGTGCTGATGCCGGCCGGCATGGTGGCCGCCTACCTGGTCATCAAGCGCGCCCTGGACGGGATCCGCACCAATGTTGCGGCCGCCAGCCAGGCGCCCCCGACCCCGGCATCCGGGGCCGCCAGCGATGCTGCGGACGGCGCGCACCCCGAGTCCGGCGATCCGACCCGTACCTGGCGCGCGGCGTTGCTTGCCACCGCCGTGCGCGCGCCTGCCGGCAATGCGCCCGACACGCTGGCGGAAGCCGCCAAGGCAGGCAACCGGCCGGGCCTGGTTGCGCTGGATGGCTTGCCTGCGCCGGTCTTTGCTGCCCAGGTCGAGTCGCTCGATATCGACAGCCTGCGCACCGAATTCGCGGCCCGCACGCCGGATCTTGCCTGGGATGACGAGGCGCTGCGCGCGCTGGCGCTGGCGGGCGAGGTAACCGACGAGCTCGCCATGCAGGCAGCGATTTACGCGCCGGCCGGCTTCGACATGGCCGTGCCGGAAAGCGCCGCGCCGCTGGTGGCCACCATGCTGCTGCCGCGCGGCTGGCCGGAAAGCCGCCAGGCCGCCGCTGGCGACTGGCTGCGCGAGCGCTTGTCCCAATACTGGCCAGCCGCGCGGCTCACGCTCGAAGCCACGGCCGCACGCGGCGACGGCGACGCGTTGCTGCTGCTGGACCGCGCCACCCAGGCCGTGAATCGCCCGGTCGACGGCGTGCCGGCGCTGCGCATGCTGGTAGCCGCCGATTCGCTGATCGGGGCCAATACCGTCGAGGCGCTGGAACAGGAAGACCAGTTGTTCAGTGCGCGCTGCCCGCATGGCCGGACACCGGGCGAGGCTGCCGCCGGCGTGCTGCTGGGCGCGCACCAAGGTGCGACGGGCACCGCGGAAACAGGCACTGACGGGACTGCGGACGCGGCGGCCGATAGCGCCCCGATCCTGATTACGCGCACAGCGATGGCCCGCCTGGACGCGCCCACGGCAGACCGCGGCCTGCCGCAGCTGGAAGCGCTGGCGCAGGCTGTCAGCCAGGCCATCGAGACCATTGCCGGCAAGGCCGAACCCGCGCCGGAAGGCGAAGCCGCCACCGCGGGGCAAGCCGACGCGGCCCCCGCCGCAGTGGCCACCATCGTCACGGACACCGGCGTTCATCCCGTGCGCACCGTCGAGGTCGCCCAGGTGGTCAGCACCCGTTTCCCGTCGCTGGACCCTGTAGCCGACCTGCTGGCGCTGGGCTTGCCGTGCGGCTATGCCGGCGCTGCCGGCGCGCTGCTGCCGGTGGTGGTGGCCCATCACCTGGCGCTCGATGGCGGCCGCCCCGTGCTGGCGCTGAGCGCCGGCGACGCGCAGCAGCGCGGCGCCGTCGCAATCCTGCCGGCCTGATCCCGCCAGACCTGTCCTGACCAGCCCCTGACCCGAACCACGCCCCCAAATCCCGTATTGCTCCCGAGCCAAAGGCAACATGCATCGCATCCTTAACTTCCTGACCCACACACGCACGCTGTCGGTATTCGGCGTGGTCGTGCTGACCGTCTTCCTGTTGCTGATGGCGCAGACCTTCGAAATCGGGCTGGCCTGGGTCGCCATCGTCCTGGGCATGTTGTTGCTGGCGTGGCTGGCCACCTACCTGTGGAAGCGCTGGCGCGCGCGCCGGGCCAGCGGCAAGCTCGAGGGCATCCTCGAGCAGCAGGCCGACATGGCCGCCAAGGCGGCGCCGCCCGACAAGCGCGACGAGGTCGAGGCGCTGCGCACGCGCCTGGCCAGCGCGGTAAAAACCATCAAGACCTCGAAGCTGGGCCAGATGTCGGGCAGCGAGGCGCTCTACGAGCTGCCGTGGTACATCGTGATCGGCAACCCCGCGGCCGGCAAGAGCACCGCCGTGCTGAACTCGGGCCTGCAATTCCCGTTCGCCGACAAGAACAGCGCCGTGATCCACGGCATCGGCGGCACCCGCAACTGCGACTGGTTCTTCACCACCGAAGGCATCCTGCTCGATACCGCGGGCCGCTACGCCGTGCATGAGGAAGACCGGCGCGAATGGCTGGGCTTTCTGGACCTGCTCAAGCGCTACCGGCCCAAGGCGCCGATCAACGGCATCGTGGTTACGGTCAGCATTCCGGAACTGACGCAGAACCGCCCCGAGTTCGCCATCAACCTCGCCAAGAATCTGCGCCAGCGCGTGCAGGAGCTGACCGAGCGGCTGGAAGTGTTCGCGCCGGTCTACGTGATGTTCACCAAGGCGGATTTGATCACCGGCTTTACCGAATTCTTCGGCGACAACGAGAAGCAGGAGCGCGACCGCGTCTGGGGCGCCACCCTGCCCTTCGCCCCCGAAGAGCGTCGCGACGTGGCGGCCGTGTTCGACCAGCGCTTCGACGAACTGTGCGACGGCCTGAAGGAGATCAGCGTGGCGCAGATCGCGCAGCACCGCAACGGCAAGCTGTCGCCGGGGCTGCTGAGCTTTCCGCTGGAGTTCGCCTCGGTCAAGCCGACGCTGCGCGCCTTCCTGGTCACGCTGTTCGACGAGAACCCGTTCCAGTACAAGCCGGTGTTCCGCGGCTTCTACTTCACCAGCGCGGTACAGGAAGCCAGCACCACCAGTGTGTCGGCCGAGCGCATCGCGCGCCGTTTCGGGCTCAAGCTGGAAGGCGTGGCAGGCAATCGAGAGGTGTTCTCGAAGAACGGCTTCTTCCTGCGCGACCTGTTTTCCAAGGTGATCTTTGCCGACCGCCGCACCGTGCGCCAGTTTGCCAGCCCCGCCAAGACGCGGCTACGCTTTGCCACGTTCTTCGGGCTGGTGCTGGTGCTGGGCCTGCTGCTGGGCGGCTGGACCTGGTCGTTCCTGGGCAACCGGCAGCTGACCGCCAATGTGCAGGCGGACCTGGACAAGATCGTAAAGATGCAGCAGAACCGCGTTGACCTGCAGGCGCGGCTGGAAGCGCTGGACATCCTGCAGGACCGTATCGAACAGCTGGAACGCTTCCGCGCCGACCATCCGCTGGCGCTGTCGCTGGGCCTCTACCAGGGCGATACGCTGCAGCACAAGCTGCTGGACGAGTACTACAACGGCCTGCGCCAGGTGATGCTGAAACCGGTCGGTGGCGCCATCGAGACCTTCCTGGCAGAAGTCAACGCGCACCCCGAACAGCTTGCGCCAATGGTGCGGCCCCCGGAAACCGGCGCCGTGGCCGCGACATCGCTGGCGTCGTCAGCCCCTGCCCCGGCCTCCGCCGCCATGGCTGCTCCGGTAGCCACCGCCACGCCCGCCGCAGGCAAGCGCTACACCGACGCCTCGCCCACCAACGTGGAAGACGCGTACAACGCGCTCAAGACCTACCTGATGCTGGCAGACAAGCGCCACGTCGAGGTCGCGCACCTGACTGACCAGATGACCCGCTTCTGGCGCGGCTGGCTCGAAGACAACCGCGGCAACATGCCGCGCGAGCAACTGATCCGCTCGGCCGAGCGCAACCTGTCGTTCTTCCTGGCCCGCGTCAACGACGACAACCGGCCGCTGCTGGAAGGCAATCTGTCGCTGATCGACCAGACCCGCGAGAACCTGCGCCGCGTGGTGCGCGGCATGCCCGCGCGCGAGCGCGCCTATGCCGAGATCAAGGCGCGCGCCTCGACCCGCTTTGCTCCGATGACCGTAGCCCGCATCGTGGGCGACACCGGCGCCTCGGTGGTCGCCGGCAGCTACGCCGTGCCCGGCACCTTCACCCGCGAAGCGTGGCTCGGCTACGTGCAGCCCGCCATCCGCGAAGCCGCCAGCAAGGAGCTGCAGAGCAAGGACTGGGTGCTCAACGTCGCCGCGCGCGACGACCTGACCCTGGAAGGCAGCCCCGAGCAGATCCAGAAGACGCTGGTCACGATGTACAAGACCGAGTACGCGCGTGAATGGCAGCGCTTCATGCAGGGCGTGACCATCCAGGATTTCGGCAGCTTCGAGCAGGCCGTGGCCAGCATGAACCTGCTGGGAGACCCGGCCAACTCGCCGATCCGCAAGGTGCTGGACACTGCGTATGAGCAGACCTCTTGGGACAACCCGTCGCTGCTCAATGCCGGCCTGAAGCAGGCCAAGTCAGGCATGCTCGATTGGTTCAAGCGGCTGATCTCGCGCGGCACGCCCTCGCAGATGAGCGTCAATGTCGATGTGAGCGGCGCCAGCACCGCGGCCGGAACGATCCCGATGGGCCCGGTCGGCAAGGAATTTTCGGGCCTGGCACGCATCGTCGTGATGCATGACAACAACTCGATGCTGCGCGGGTATATGGAGTCGTTGTCAAAGGTGCGCACGCGCTTCAACCAGCTCAAGAACCAGGGCGATCCGGGCCCCGGCGCGCGCCAGCTGATGCAGCAGACGCTGGACGGCAATGGCTCGGAGCTGTCGGATGCGCTCAAGTATGTCGATGAGCAGATGATGACCGGGCTCACCGACAGCCAGCGCCAGGCGCTGCGGCCGCTGCTGGTGCGGCCGCTGCTGCAGTCTTACGCCGTGGTGATCCGCCCGGCCAGCGTCGAGATCAACAAGGTCTGGAACGCGCAGGTGTACCAGCCCTTCAGCCAGACCCTGGCGACCAAGTATCCGTTTGCCTCGGATGCCAAGATCGAAGCCAGCGCGGCCGAGATCGGCCAGATCTTCGGGCCGGAGGGCGCCATCGCCAAATTCACGACCGCCACCATCGGGCCGCTGTCGGTGCGCCGCGGCGACATGCTGGCCGCACGCACCTGGGGCGACCTGGGCCTGACGCTGGCACCCGAGTTCACCACCAACTTTACGCGCTGGGTGGCGCCGTTGACCGGCGGCGCTGCGGGTGGCAGCGGCGGCGCCACGGCCGCAGCGGCCCAGCAGACCGTGTTCCAGATCCTGCCGACGCCCGCGACCGGGACCACCGAGTACACCATCGAAATCGACGGCCAGCAGCTGCGCTATCGCAATACGCCGGCGCAATGGGCCAACTTTGTCTGGCCCAACCCGCAGGGATCGCCGGGGGCCAGGATTACGGCGACGACGTTCGACGGCCGTTCCGTCGAACTGCTCAACGAACCGGGCCGCTTCGGCCTGGAGCGCCTGATCGCCACGGCCGCGCGCAAGCGCCGCCCGGATGGGGCCTTCGACCTGACCTGGAGCCGCGACAACATCGCAGTCAGCGTGGCGCTGCGCATCATCAGCAGCCCGCAGACCGCAGGCAACGCCAGCGCTTCCGACTCGCCACAGAGCCAGGGCCTGCGCGGCCTGCGCCTGCCGACCGCGATCGCCGACGCCAACGCACCGCTCAATACCGCGACGCCGCCGGCCCCTTCGCCGTCAACTTCGCCCGCGGCGCCGCCGTCCGCCCCACCTGCCCCGAACCCGCAGGCCAGCACGCCGGGCAGCGCGCAGGCCTCGGCCCAAGTCAACCAAGGAGGTACGGCGCAATGAGCCAGCCGACCCAACTGCAGCTGTCCTATTTCGGCAAGCTCCCGTCCCGGGGCGACTTCGTCAAGAGCGCCAACAACACCCAACTGCTCGATACGCTGGACCGGTGGCTCGCGCAGGGCATGGAACTGCTGGCGGAAGATCCCGCCTGGAAGGCTTGCTATGACGCCTGGAAGCCGATGCACTTCGCCTTCCTGGGCTCGCAAAGCAAGCTCGCCATCGCCGGCGCGCTGATGGCCAGCAGCGACCTGTCGTCGCGCCGCTTCCCGTTCCTGACGGCAGCGGCGATGGAGGTGGAGCGCCCCCTGCAATTCATCGCCCGCAGCCCGCTGGCCCTGGCCCGCCTGTGGACGCGTGCCGGGCAGCAGATGCATGCGCTGGCACAGGCGTCCGATGCGACCGAAGGCCTGCAGCAGCTGAGCCAGGCCCAGCTGGGCGTGGAAACCGGTGCCGGCGCCCAAACGCACGACGCAAGCTTTGCCGATTTCATCGACTTCCAGACCGTGGCCGGCCTGGAACACATGCTGGCCGGCCAGGGCCAGCATGTACGCTTGCGCCGCACGCTGCTGGCGCTCGGCATCCTGCTGCAGCCGCTGATGTCGTCCGGCTCCTCGCACCTGGAAAAAGGCCTGACCCTGCCGCTGCCCGCCGACCCGCTCTACCGCAGCCTGGTTGCAAGCTTCTGGCTGGAACTGGTGTCGCGCTTCCTGCACCGGGCCGATTTCGAGCTGTCGATCTTCCTCGGGCAGATCGGCGGCAACGAGCGGCTGGTGATCGGCTTCAACGGCGCTTCGTCGCGCACGCTGCACGGCGTGATCTCGCCGCTGGCGTATGCCGAGCAGAACATCAATATCGATGACCCGGAGTGGGTCGAGCAACACGTCAACGGAGACTACGGCATGGCCAAGTTCGTCAGCTACATGGACCAGCCGCAGCTGTCGCTGCGCCTGGCGCTCGACACCTTCCGTGAAGTCTTTGCCGGGGAATGAGCATGGGTGTCAAAGCAGTACGCAACCGGATCGCCCGCCTCAGGGCTGCGTCCGCCGCCGTTGGGACGCGTACGCCGGCACTGGCCGCGGGATTGCTGGCCGCGCTGGCAATGCTGCCCGGCCATGCCGCGCCGGGCGATCCCGGTGCCAGCGGCATCGCTGCGCCTGCCGCGCCTTCAGCGGCCTCTTCGGGCCGCGTCGTTGCCGGCGGGGCCGTCCCTGACGAAGCGACCAAGGCCAGCGTGCTGGCGCGCCTGCGCGAGCTGTATGGCAGCGCCAACGTGGTCGACCAGATCGAAGTCGGCAACGTCGTCTCGCCCCCGAACTGGTCGGCCAATGTGCAGAAGATCCTCTCGCCGCAAATCAAGCAGGTCAGCCGCGGGCAGCTCAGCATCGACGGCACGCAGGTCTCCGTGCACGGTGACGTGCGCAACGAAGCTCAGCGCCAGCAGATCGCCAGCGACATGGCCACCGGCCTGGGGCAGGCCTATACGGTGAAGAACGGCCTGCGCGTGCCCGCCTCCGAACAGAACCTGCTGGACCAGACCCTGGCCAACCGGATCGTCGAATTCGAGACCGGCGCCGCCACGCTGACGCCCAAGGGCCGCGCCATCCTCGATGAAATGGCCGCGGTGCTGCCGCGCCTGAGCGGCCGCAAGATCGAAATCGTCGGCCACACCGATAATTCCGGCAGCCGCGCGCTGAACCTGACGCTAAGCCAGGCGCGCGCCGAGACGGTGAAGAACTACCTGATCGGCAAAGGCGGCGAGCCCGGCATGCTGACGGCAGTGGGCGTGGGGCCGGACCAGCCGGTGGCGCCGAATGACAAGGAGGAAGGCCGCGCGAAGAACCGGAGGATCGAGTTCCGGGCGGGGCAGTAGTCCAACATTGCGAGAGGATTCACGCCGGCGCATCGATACTGCCGGCGTGGCCACGGATCATGCGTCGTTGTCGGCGGAAGGATCCGTGGTAACGCCCAGCAACTCCTCGATCTGCGACAACGTGGCATCGTCCTTGACCACCGTACGCAGCCACGCGTGCAGCGGCATGTCCCCCCACTTGGCCGCACGCGCCGCCAGGTAAGCCACCGGGCTGTGCGGTTCCGTGCGTCGGAAAAAATCCGCGACCTCGCGCAATTGGGCCAGCGCCTGCGCTCGCGTGCGGATCGGGCCGGAGTGCATGGCATCGGCAGCGCCAGCCGGCACGCTTGCATGTCCATTCTGCACTGTCGCGGACGACGTCTGGCCCGACTCAGAGCTGGCGGGCCGTTCCACCGGTTTGCCGATAAAGCGCTCCACAAGCGTACGCACAGCCTCCAGCGCCTCACGCGCCTGGCGGAAGCTCGGTGCATGCTCGCCGGCACGCTCGTCCAGCACATCGCCCAGGTGCTTCAACGCCGCCTCACAGGACACCAGGTCGGCATGCAGCGCCACATAGAATGCCGCCGGCGTTTTTTTACGCGCCGCTTCGAACTGCTCCTGGCTGACCTTGCCCTGTGCCAGTTCGTCCGCCTGCTCCGGATCGCGGCGAATCGCTTCCGCGAGATGCGTCGCCACCTCCCAATCGACGTAGGTATATCCACCCGCTGTTTCATCGACCAGTGGAATCTCCCGAATCAACTGGCTCGAGCGCCCCGCCAGCCACGTGACGCTGCCGGTACGGTAATCGACATCGTCCGCTTCCATCACCGGGTGCAGGTGATCCCAGTATTGACCGCAAAGCTCGGCCGTCAACTGGTATCCGTCGCGCAGCCCGGCAAAACCCCTCTCCTTGGAGAGCGCCTCGGTCAACCAGACCGCCAGGCGAAGGTCCTTGGTGCGATCCTGCAGCAGCGAGGTGGCAATGCCGATCACCTCGCGCCAGTCCGCCTCTTTGATATCCGTGACCCAATCGCCCTGGTCCAGCGACGGATCGTCAGCGCGGCGCGCCTCCTGGATGCGGTCGAATTCGGCGGAGAAGAGCAGGTCTTCGCCGCAGGGTTGGTCGCCGGGAAGCGGAGCGAGCAGGCGGTCGAATTGGAGGGGTGCCATGGTGGTCAGTCAGCCTTGGGAATGAGCGGTAAGTGTACCGTTGGAGGTGCGGTAAGGCCATGGGCGGGGGGCCAGGGCGATGACTTGCGACCTACCCTCTGCTAAATGTTCCATGTTTGCCGTTGCCATGTTCCGCATGGCAGGCCAGATCCGCAAAATCACCATTGCTGATTGTCTGTGCCCTCCTGCCAATGAAAAGTCTGCTTAGATCCCTGTCGCTACATGCGACGCTTGTCGTGCTTGTTTTACTGGTTCCCTTGGCAGTGTATGAACTAGTCTCGCAGTCCAGGTTTCGGAATGTGGAACTGTTGGCATTCAGCGGCGCCCTTGCCTATCCCGCGTACATTGGACTGTGGATCCGAAAGATGCGAAGTGACCGGGCAAGATTCATTCTCTATCATCTTCTGCTGGTACTGGTGACCGCATTCCTCGCGCTGATCGCCGGCGGAAATCAGCCTTCACTCACCAGGATTGTGATTCCCGCGCTCGTGGGTGCCGCAACACTGCCCGTTGCAGCGATTGCCGCGCTGCGCGGCAACCGGTGGCTCGCCGTTACGAGCCTGGGCAGTGCCGCCTTTTCGCTGCCTGTCGGCGCCACCCTGTCATGGGCCATATTTGTTGGTGCGGCGCTATCGGGTATGCGCGGGGGTATGTAGCAGCTTTCCCACCGAGCCTTACCCCGATCGACTCAAGCCGCGGTACCGTCTGGCCCAAACCGCTTCCTGCGCTGGGCATCGTATTCAAGGGCCATTTTCACAGCCTGTTCGCGGTATGCCAGCAACCGCTCGTCTCCTTCTGGGCCGCCGGTCTTCGCGTTGCCGGCATAGCTGGGCTCCTCAAGAATGAAGGGATCCTGTGGGTCGATTGCACAGGCACCCTCCACATCCTTGGGCCAGACGGGACGCTTGCAGGTCTTCATGGCAAGGTAGCGAAAAAGCGCCCATGGCAAAGTGATGGGCAGCATCAGGATGCTAAGAAAGCCCGAAAACTGCCCGCTAACCTGCGTTATCACCATGTTGCGCAGCGTTGTTTCTGTCGAAACGGTGAGCGCCAGGGGTGGGAACGGCAGGCTCTGCGGCCCTTCCTCCATGTAGCGGCGCACCATCTCCCAATGTTCCAGTACCGCCCCGCGGCTGGTGCTGCCATCCATGCCGACAGCGAAGGTATCGCGCACCATGCGCTGATCGTCCAGGACGTTGCAACGCAGGTCGAAGGTGTAGTGGCCCTGGCTCCCAGCAGCCGGACTCGAACGGCCGATGTAGAAGTAGGCCTTGTCCAGGGTACCGTCAGCACACCGCCTGGGCCGTTGTGTCGGAAGACATAGACCATTCTGTTCTTGCGGTTGAAGCGGATTGGGTAGTGGGTGTAGCAGAAGAAGTCTTTGAGCCAGATGAATTTGATCACGCAGAGCGTAAACAATAGCCATGCGGTGATAAATATCCAATCGGTAGTGATGAAGGCTGCGTCCCGCGCAGTACCATCCTCCTGAAGGCTGTGCATCGTTGATGCGATATGGCCAGAAAATGCCAGACCCATGGCAACGAATGGTGTTGCGCCCATGGCCGCCCAACCACGCTGTAGGAAGTGTCTGTCCACGTACTCAACGAAAGTGGAATTCATGGCCAATACGCCATGGTCGTTGGGTGGAGAGTGTTGAAGCTGGCTGCCCGGTACCCAGATATTCGGCTATTTCGTACTCACGTAACGGCCGGTTCACCGTATAGCGAGTCAACCAACCTGCGTATTCCCCTTCTTTCACGTATTACCCCTCAACGACTTCGCACAGCTCGGTCAATAGCTTCGTGCCAATCCAGATGAGTTATCACTTCATCGCCTCGTTAAGGCCTGCCGCCGTACCCCAGCGCCTCATGAATTCCACCTCATCGGTCTTAGTCAGCTTGCCTTCCACGCGATACACCATTGCAGTCATCACAGCGCCAGCCTGCACGGGCCGTTCCTCCGGCTCTCCGATGCCAGAATCGCTCTTCCAGGCTTTTGGGAAGCACGGCCATGAACATGTGGACTGCGCCAGAAGCATGTACAGGGGGAGATAGAATGACACTTCCATTTCTAACCTGCATTGTGCATAGCTCGGCATGCCGCAATAGGTGCTGTAGGCGGGTGGCAGATAGCGCGGCACCTGTTTGAACGACGCCGGGGCATTGGGTGGAATCACATCAATCGAAGGGCCTTCCTCCATATACTGGCGAATGTACTCCCACAGGCCTGCAATTCCCTCCGGGTAGTACGCATTTGTCGCCGATTCGATAAAAATGACGTCCTCGCCTTCGGCTGCAGCATCGTCCGCATTGAATGGCGGGTGGTAAAGAACCAGTGGCTGGGCCTGCAAGTATCGGACTACCTTGGGCTCCAAGCGTGCGGGAAAGGGCTTCAGCACAGCCTCTAGTCGATCCCATGCGAATACCTTGTCGCCACCGCAATAGCCGGGTCGCAACACGTAGACTTGGCGTGTCTTGCGGTTGAACCGGACACGCCCGCGCAACGGGCAGAAGAATGCTGTGCGCGCACCCAAGCCAACGAACATCATGTAGACGAAAAAGACGCTGCCGGCCACGAAGAACAACATGACCGTCCATCCACCGATCACAAGCGGGAGCATCGCCGATTCATAGGGTTCGTTCCAACTAAGAAAAAACGCCCTACCAAACAGCAGCGGGTGAAGGGCCAGGCCATACCAGATCCAAACCATAAACAAGCAACTAAGTAGTGCCAGCAACGCCAAGGACGTCACCATGCTCTGCACGCCAAAACCGGGGTTGGCCAGTTCCAGGTAGGCGTCGTTTTGCGCGTAGATGCAACGGCCCGGGATAAACACTCCCTCCGCAGCGCCGTTTTCATTCACGCGCCAACGACGCTGTCCGTCGATGTTCAATAGTTCACGGCCCTTGGCGACAGATCGACGTCTAGCTCGTACGTACTCGTATTCACGACCGAACATGATCTCCTCAGGAGTCCAACTACGGGGGCTTACCCTCACGGCGACACAGTGCAAGAAGCTGCCACGCTACAGCGCGCCATTACGGCGCCGACCACACTACTACGTGCAGCGAGAATTGCTGCTTGCCATGTATAGATCAATACTGTACCGGCAGTGCGGAACAAGCGCGGGCGTGAAGATGAACGAAGGCAGTTGATCGGAATCGAACGATTCGCTGCCAGCGCTCTGATCCTTGGCCTAGCGAGCTAGCACTTCCTCTAGGCCGTCCGCTGTACCCCAATGCCTCATAAGTTCGGCCGAGTCCTCTTTGGACAACTTGCCTTCCGCCCGATACACGAGTGCTGTCATAACAGCGCCAGTCTGTACAGGTTTGAATTCCGGCTCTCCGAGTCCAGAATTGCTTCGCCATTCATCGGGAAAGGAGGGCCAAGTGCATGTGGACTGCACTAACCAGCGATAAAGTGGAAGATAAAATACCGCACCCATTTCCCGCAAGCATTGACGATAACTTGGCATGCCACAGTAGGTACTATAGTCAGGCGGAAGATATCTAGGAATCCTTGAATATGTGGGTGGCGCATCGTCAGCAATATAATCGACCGACGGACCTTCCTCCATAAACCGCCTAATATACTCCCATCGACCCGCAACATACTCCGGAGCACCGGAAAGAGATGTCGGGCCAACAAAAATTACATCCTCGCCTTCCGCCAAGAGATCATCATGTTTAAAAGGTGGGTGATATAGCGCGAGCGGGAAGCCGCGCCTGTCGGCCACACGCTCGAGCCTGGCTGGGTACGGTTTAAGGAGGGCTACCAACCTATCCCATTCGAAAGCTGCATTCCCCCCACAATAATGCGGGCGGAGTACGTACACCATTCGAGTCGCTCTATTGAAGCGGATACGCCCACGAATCGGACTAAAAAAAGCCGTCCTGACCCCGGCCCGCACAAACAATAAATAAATAAGAAATGCACTCCCAATAGCGAGCAACAGGAACAGTGTCCAGCCGAACCATATCATCAGCTGATCGCCACGCCCCGTATACTCACGCGTCACAAAAAAGAAGATAAATTTATTAAAAAGTAGCGGATGAACCGAAACACCATACCAAAACCATATGATCAAAGCAGAAAAAAATGCACTCACCACCCCAGCCATCACCATTCCTTGCTGTTCCCAGCCAGGATTGCATAGCTCCAAATATCTGTCATTCTGCGCGAAAACACTTCTGCCTTGCAGAAGAACGCCAGGAGCAGCACCGACCTCCTTCACTCCCCACTGCTTTGCCCTTCAAGATTTAAATGCGCACAAGCCTCATCCAGTGACCGCCTCCGGATCCTTGAAAACTCATATTCCCATGTGAACATTTAAATCCCCCACGCCGAACTGACTCGCTTGGAAGGGGCCACAGCGTAGTCCGGCTGCGCTGGGTCAGCAGGTCCCAGCAAGCTTTTCGCTTCGACCGGCGTTATCCGATACCACCGTCAGTTCGATGCGGAACCCACCGCCATCCAACTGTTCTGCCGCCCGCAACTGCTCCGGCATCAGCGCGTATTGCCGAAGGAGCGTCTGTAGGCGCAGCAAGCGGTTGGCTTGCGAAAAAGCGGCGCCGAGCAGTTTGGCCAGGTCAGTCGCTGAAACCATGGCCCTTTCGGCGGTCTCCGCCTGGGCATCGCTGCCCCTGCTCCCATGCAGCACGCAGCGCCTGTGTGCGCGCTGCACAGTTCTCGCTCCTGCGCCGACCGGGAATTGGCAGCGGCCACACGTTGCTCCGGGTCGATCCGCTGCGCTTCCAGCGCCGCCAGCCGCTCCGCGGGCGCGGAACCGGCGCGTTGTTCGCTCTGCAGCGCGGCCAGTCAACCCGCCGCAAGCGTCAAGGGGATACACAACTCGATCAATTTAAGCAGTTGTCCCATCCGGACCGAGACGATTTCTCCGCTCAGCATCGTACTCAAGGGCCATCTTCAACGCCCGCTCTCGGTATGCCAAAAACTGCTCGTCACCCGCAGGACCACCGGTCTTGGCATCGCCTGCATACCGTGGCTCCTCGAGGACAAAGGGATCCTCCGGATCGATAGCGCAGGCTGCCTCTACCTCTGCCGGCCATACAGGACGTTTGCAGGTTTTCATGGCCAGATAGCGGAATAGCGCCCACGGCAGCGTAATGAATAGCATCAGGACTCGCCAGACGCCGGAAAACTGCCCACTCACCTGCGTAATTACTGCATTTCGAAAAGTCGGATCGGTGCTGACCGTCAGTGCCAACGGTGGAAACGGCAGCGATTGCGGCCCATCCTCCATGTATCTCCGAACCATTTCCCAATGTTCCAAGACCGCACCGCGACTGTTACTGCCGTCCATTCCAACCGCGAACGTATCGCGGACCATTCTTTGATCGTCGAGGATGTGACAACGCAAATCGAACGTGAAATAAGTCTGTCCGCCCATAGCTGGCCCGGAACGCCCGACGAAGAAATAGGCGTCGTCCCAAGGCACAGTCAGCACGCCTCCCGGACCGTTGTGTCGAAAAACATAGACAACTCTGTTCTTGCGATTGAAACGAATCGGGTAGTGTGTATAGCGAAAAAAATCTTTCAGCCAAATTACCTTGACAACGAATATTGCACACGAGACGCATATTATAGTGACGATCCAACTAAATGCAACCATTGCATCGCTGGGGTCGGATCCATCGTCACGCGGTGAATATATGGTAGTCCCAAACAATCCAGCAAAAACCAAGGCTAAAAGAATGAATGGGGCTCCGCCCATTGCAGCCCACCCGCGGTGTAAAAAGAACCTATCCATGTATTCGCAAAAAGTCGAATTCAGGCGAAGCAGTCCGTGATCATTTGGAGGCAATTCCGCAGCGGGAGCCCCTGGAGCTAAATGTTCCTCCTCCTCATATTGATACATCCGCCTATTCAATTTATACCGTGTAATCCAACCGGCATACTCACCATCTCTCATTCATCTACTCCAATCAGGCCTTCAGCATCGCCTCATAGGCGGATTCCTGTTCCTTCAAGTGCTTGAATCGTCCATGCTCATGACGACCAAATGGTGACTTATCAAGCCAAATCTCAACTTTGTTGTCACGTATCACATTGATAAGCCATTCACCCAACATGGAAAGCAGTGCGAGAGCAAGCAAGAGCAAGAATCCGAAGCCTGCACTTAGTAGCCCAAAAAGCATGAGACCAGCGATGATGCCCCCAGCGAGCGCCGAGCTGACATAAAGCACCGCCATGGGAACGTCTCCGCGCATCACCGCCTGCCAAGCCTTCCAAGCATCCAGCGCAGCGCCGAGGAAGCTGCCGACTGTGCCAATACATTTTCCGAAAAAAGCGACCAACGCTCCGCGATTTGGAACCTGTGTCAGAAATACCTGAAACGGACGAACAAGTGCAGTCTTTCCCCATGCTGTTCGTTCCAGCGCTTTTCCAAATAGTTCCACCCCACTTCCCGCCAAGCTGGTCAACGCACCGACGAGTTGAAGCTGTCTTTGCCCCATCGTTCCCTTCTTGGCATCGGGCATATCGGCGAACGCCTGCCAGACGTTCCAACCGTCCAGAATCATCCCAGCCGCACCCAGGCCGATATCCAATTTGATCCCGCTTGCCGTCCGGCTTCGCAGCACCGATCTTAGCTGATCCTCCCTCAATAGCACGTTCTCCAGCTGATCCAATCTGGTGCCGTTGAACAAGCGCTTAGTCTCGTCATCCCAGAAGACTGTCCAGTAGAACACGCGCCTACCCCTAGCATTCCTCGCATCGGGGGCACGAGCTCGAGCGCCGGATCGCTCGGACAGCTCCGTCCTGACGTGATGGTCCACTCGCCTCCTCAATGCCTCACGATCAACATTTGGACTAACCCGCGCCAATTCATCGACAATGATGTGTGCAAGCTCTGCCTCCGATGCCCGAATTTTTAGTCGGTTTAGCGGTTTATTGGCGAGCAAACCGAGCAACGCCATCTGGCGATAGCGGACTGCAAGACTTACCGCTGCGTCTCCAGCTTTTCCAGCAACTGCGCGACCGGATCGGCCAAGCAAGGTGACGATCGGCCCTGACACGCTGTAAACCAAGCGCGCGACGCTTGTGAATGCCCCCGCCAACTCATTCGCATGCCCCTTCTCCAGTACGTGGGCAAAGGCCTTGAATACATTGCTCCAGGCTCCAGGATTTCCGACTTCTAACTCCGCAGTCGCTGCCTTCTCCAATTTCTTAGCCGCTTCAGAGTTGTCAAGCACAAGGGCCCGCAGCACCGTGTTCTTGCGCTCCGTAAAGGAACCCTGCAACTCCTCGAGAAGGATGTCGGAGACCGGCTCGATTCCAACAATGTCATACAGGCAAGCCATGACGAGGCTGGTCATGGCTTCGCCGCTCTTGATATCGGTGTCATCGTGGTTGCAGGCCATCGCCTCACGATATGGTGTGCCTCCGTACCATTTCACAAAGCTCTGCGCCAGGGGCGCCAAGGTATTCTTGGCGTACGCGTTCATATCGCGCTCAAGCTCTTTATCGAAGGCCTCTCGGTTAGGCTCGCTGTAGTCGTTCAGATACTCCTTCCAAGCATTTCTGCGCGCGCGCTTCTCTTCATCCGGCGTCAGTGTCTTCAGCCCATTCTGCTCCCATACCTTTTCCTCCAAGTCTGGGTCATAGGGCGTCGCAACCGGCATTCCATCGGCATAGGTGTAGACGGCAACGCCAGAAGTGTTTCGTTTGACTTGGAGGGCTTCCTGCACCGCCTGCTCTTCAATGGCATGGCGCATGCCCACAATGGTCGTCGATGTGGCGTGTTTCCAGTCCCGGCCCTTGTCGCGTTCGAAAATTTCGACTCGCAAGCGCAGCAACTGCGCGGCTTCCAAAGCCAATCCAACTGGGTCGTCAACTGCCAACATTGGGGCAGTCATGCCCATGCGCTTTGCTTGCAAATTTGCCCAATTAACAAGACCAGGCAGCTGTTCGCTCAAGCCGTAGAACGCCTGTGGCGAGTGGGAGAATGCAGATGGTTGTCCCGCCATTTCGCTTGGATATGTGCCGCGCTTGCCTGTTTCGGGGCGGGTCTCCTTGATCATATAACCCGCCTCGGACAAATGGCTGCCTAGTTTCTCCAACGAATCGGCGTGTCTGTGGCCTCCTCCTTTCCAAAGATCCAGGCGCAGCTCGCGCATATGGCGCGCTCGCTCCTTGGCATTGGTATGCGCCTTCCATACACGCTTCGTCCACGGCGTATCCGAGAATCCGAGCCAGATTCTCTCTGCAGAACTCGCGTCTGGAATCATGATGCAACGGGCCAGATAGGGATGGTCGGGTTCGCGCTGGCAACTAAATTCGATGGAATCCTTGGGCGGCTGCAGCAAGGCGTCAATGGTCTGCACCTTGTTGGTGTCCATCTTCTCTAGGACACTGTGTTTGATCTCGGTCGCAAAGGGGTACAGGTATCCTTTTTCGGTGACCACGTAAGCATCCCAGCTGCCGCGCTTCTCATTGCACACATAGAGGTAGCCAGGCCGCATGAGACGCAATGTATAGTGCTGTCCTGCGGGTAGGCCATTCTCTTGGACGCCGTGGCCAAAAGGACCACCAAGCCGTGGCGCCGGTTTGCCCTTGCCTATGTCGTCGCGGGCGATCGCATACCGGACAGGCAAGATCGGAAGACCTGTCTTTTGGCAGAATGGGCAACCGGCTTTGTTGTTCTTCGGAGTCGTACCAGATTGGGTCATGGTTGTCTCATTGCGCTGTCGGCACTCGGCTGTTCAGTTCATCCGCCATACTGAGCCAAGCAAAGTCGTCAAGGTCCGCACATGCTGCAGCATAGCTTCCCCTCTTGGTAGCGGCTTGTCCAAGACGTTCCAGTAGCTGAGGATGATGGTGGATCTGCGGATGAAAGCGGACGGATTGGATGGCGCAAAACAGCCAATCCTCGCTATCCGTCAACGCAAGTTCTGTACTTGCCTGGATCAGTGCCGCATCCAGCCGCTGAAACAGCGCGTCGTTCTGCGGTAGATCGGGCTGCAGAATCTCAAGTTCCGTCAATGCCCGGTTAATTAGGGCCATGCGCTCTAGCGTCGCCCACTGGTCGGGATGCAGGGCCAATCGTTGGCCGGGACTGTATTGCTGGGGACGGCGACCGGTAATCCAGCCGCAAGATGCTGGCCACGACCAGACGCTGATAGGCCCGAAAAATTCCCCATGCTGCTTGTCAGTCAATAACCAACGCAAGTGCCGCATGACACGCGGGTCGTAATAGCGAAGCAGGTAATGCTGTCCATTGTCCTGTCGCGCCAACACCAGAAGGCGGCTAAGATGCGCACACAGCATTGATTTCTCGACGTCGCTGTTGAGCAGGGCGCAGAGATATGAGTCCCCCTGCCGCTCCCTCGCCTCTATACGATCCAGCAGGATAGCGCGTTGCGGCACGGTCAAACCATTGAAACTCAACAGTAACGGCATGAACTCCGCCTGCCCTTTCAGTGCTGGAGGTACCAGCCTGGTAACCGGAAGGTCTTCCCACTCTTCACGTTCAAGGCACAACGGGTTCAGCAGCGCGTGGGCGAAATCTGATAGCCACCGGTGAGAAAAGGCGGAATGGCCAGCAGGTGTCTCGGCGCCGCCCTGCCCTTTTCCGGACTCAGCGGGATTTATCAGATGGCGATCTTGCATGGACATGGCTACCGAATCAGAGTTGAATCGGAACGATGCCGGCACCGGTAGATTCCGCGCCCAGCGTCTGATACTCGCACAAGGGTAGCTCTCCCTTGGGCAGGCTCGTATTTGCCCCCCTCCCCCCCGGCCCCACAAACAAATGCTGCGCCCCCTTAAACGTAGTCATCCCCGGCGCATGCAGCTCAATCGTGTTCCCCATCACCCGGACCTGCGCCCCGGCCGCATTCAACAACACATGCTCCTTCGCTTGCACATTGACCGCGCCCTGAGACGAGGACACCGTCACCAGCTTCTCCGCCGCAATGCGTCCCTGTCCCTGCAAGCTGGCAACCCCGACCTTCCCACTCGCCGCATGCATCGCAATCCCCACACCGGCCTCCCCCCCAGCCTTCCCATGGGTAAACAAACTCAGCCCCTCACCCACCGCCACCGACAGATTCCCGCCCGCCGCCACATTGGTATCCTTCTGCGCCGCCACCGTCAGCTGCGTACCGGCGACCAGCACCGCATCCGCAGGCGTAATCGCGGCGATGCCCTCGGGTGCGGAGACCTGCAGGTGAGGCTCGTTGTAGGCAGTGGCATTGGCCTTGCCATCCGCTGCGGCTTCCGTATGGCGCAGCACTTCGGTGGTGTGCTTCAGCTGGGCGATGGCCGGCAGTTCGGCGGGAGCCGGCTCGTCCGGCAAGTCCGCCTTCTGCTTGCGCGCGACATCGGCCAGCGAGGTCAGCAGTTCGGTGCTGGCTTCCACCTGCGTTGCAGCCCCCTCGCTGTCGAGCAAGGGCACGCTGGTGCCAGCGCCGTGCGCGGTCAGCAGCATGCCTGAGCCGCCGCGGAGAGCGCCGCTGTCCGCCGTTTCCAGCGCGGCGCCGTGGCCGAGGGCTGCCTGGCGGGCGTTGTCGCGCTGTTCCAAGTGGTGGCCGAGCGTCAGCGCCGAGGCCGCTTGCGTGGTGGATAGCAGCGTGCGGCTTTGTCCCGAGGTATCGTCGAAGACAAGCTGGTTATAGCCGCCGGTACCGTCCTGGCTGTTGCCCAGTGCCTGGGTCTTGATGCCGGACAGCACCGCATTGTGGGCGTGGCCTTGCTGGCCGTTGGGCTGGGCACCGCCGTCCTGCTTGCCCTCGGCAGCATCATTGCTGCCGGCAAACCACGCCGGTGCGTTGCCGGTGGCGTTGGCTGCGCCGGTCTGGTTCTGGTTGTATTGGGCGCTGGCCTGGCCGCGGCCGTTGTAGGCGGCGCCGATCACCACCGGGCGGTCGATGTCGCCGTGCTGGAATTCGACGACTACTTCCTGGCCGACGCGCGGCAATGCCACGCCGCCCCAGTTGGCGCCGGCTACCGGAGTCGCTACGCGCACCCAGGTGCCCAAACCGGCTTCGGCGCGCGCGTTGTCGTCGCCGGCGGGATGCGACAGCCGGCTGGTCGAACGAGCGCCGCGCTGCCAGTGGAACTGGACCTTTACCCGATGATCGCGGTCGGTATGCACGGGACCGTCCGTGCCGATGACGATGGCGGTCTGTGCGCCGGTGACGGTGGGCCGCGGGTGTAGCTGCCGGCCTTGCCCGTCAAGTTGCTGCGGGCGGTATGGGACCTTTGCCGGCACTACCGTAAATTGGTTGCGGTAGAACGGCACGTCCGCGGCGACCGTAGTGGCGTCGGCTGGCGCCGCGGTAGCCAGGTCTGTCCCGAGCAATTGATCGATCACGCTCCGGAAGCGCTCGTTCAGGTTGTTACGGGCCGCGTGCGCCACTGCCAGGACGACAAAGCGGCGTTCGTCGTCTCCCTGCACGCGCTCATAGTCATAATGGCCGGTCAGCACGAAGCGGCTGGCGGGTGCCAGCGTGCGCACGCTGCCCTCGCCTGAAAACGACAGGCGCCGGACTTCCAGCGCCTCCATCAGTTGCCGGGCATGGCGCTGCGCCTGGTCGCCGTCCTCGAACCAGTATTGGCCGGGGTAATCGGTGTCCTGCAAGGCCGGGGCGGCTGAATTGCCTTCGGCTGGCGCACCGGCCTCGGCGCTGCGCACCGCCTTGGCGCGATAGTCCCAGCTGGCCACGGCCACGGCATTGGTCTGCAGCCTGCGTACGCCTTGCCAGCGGTCGATCACGTCTTCGGCGGCGGTGGCATCGGCGCGGCCGAAGCGGATGCTGGCCTGTTCGTTGTCCTGGAAGACATCGTTGGCATCGGCGATCACCATGCGGTGCACGCCCAGTGTCTCGCCGTCGGTGGCTTCATGTTCGAAGTAGTAGAACAAGCCCTCTTCGGCGAGCAGGCGCGTGACGAAATCGAAGTCGCTCTCTTCGTACTGCGTGACGATGCTGCGGCGTGGATACGCCGAGGCGTCGCGCAGCGCCCAGCGCCACGCCGGCACGAGCTTGCCCTGTCCGCCATAGTCGCCGAACACGCTTTCCACCACGTCGACGACCGACATGTCCTGGAACAGGAAGCTGTCGCGCCGGTGGCGCAGGAACGCCAGCCATGGCTCGATCACCATCCGGTAGCGGGCCAGCCCGCCGTTGGCGCCCACGCGCTCAAAGCGTGTGACGTGGCCGTGGAAGGGCCGCAGCGTGGTGCGGCTGCGCTGGGTCAGCAGGTCCACACGCACAGCCTGGCCCAGCAGGCTTTGCGCTTCGATGCCGGCGTTGTCCGATACCGCCGTCAGTTCGATGCGGAACCCGCCGCCGTCCAGCTGCTCTGCCGCCCGCAGCTGCTCCGGCATCAGCGCGGCTTGCCCAAGGGGCGTCTGCAGGCGCAGCAAGCGGTTGGCTTGCGAGAAGGCGGCGCCAAACAGTTTGGCCAGGTCGGTCGCTGAAACCATGAATTACTCCCGCGATGTCACGAGTCTGCGCATGCCGATATCAGCTGATGCGGTACTTGAACTCACCGTTCTTGCCCGTGGTGACCTTGATCTTGCCGACGCCGCCGCCCTCGGCCATGCGCACCAGCACGGTCTGCGCGATTTCCGGAAGCAGCGTGCCGTTCAGGATATGGTCGACGGCGCGCGCGCCGGCATCCACTTCAGTGCAGCGTGCCAGCACCGCCTCGACCAGCGCGTTGTCCCACTGGAATTCCGCCTGGTGGTTGGCCGCCACGCGGTCGCGGATACGGCCCAGCTTGAGCGTGATGATCTCGACCAGCACGTCGTCCGGGATCGGGTAGTACGGCACTACCTTGGTACGCCCCAGGAAGGCCGGCTTGAAGGCCTTGTACAGCGTCGGCCTCAGCATCTCGGCCAGGGCATCGGCGTCAGGCAGTTCCTCTGCGGGCTTGTTCAGGCAAGCCTGCATGATGGCCGACGAGCCGACGTTCGACGTGAGGATGATGATGGTGTTGCGAAAGTCGATGGGCCGCCCTTCGGCATCGTCCATCTCGCCCTTGTCGAAGACCTGGAAGAACATCTCCAGCACGTCCGGATGTGCTTTCTCGATTTCGTCCAGCAATACCACGCTATAGGGATTGCGACGCACGGCCTCGGTCAGCACGCCGCCCTCGCCGTAGCCGACATAGCCGGGCGGCGAGCCCTTCAAGCCGGACACGCTGTGCGCTTCCTGGTACTCGCTCATGTTGATGGTGATGAGCTTGCGCTCGCCACCGTAGAGGATGTCGGCCAGCGCCAGCGCGGTTTCGGTCTTGCCGACGCCCGACGGGCCGGCGAACAGGAACACGCCGCGGGGCTTGTTGGGATCTTCCAGGTTGGCGGTGGCGGTGCGCACGCGCTGGGCGATGGCATCCAGCGCATGGTCCTGTCCGATCACGCGGGCGGCCAGTAAGGGCTTCAGGTTCAGCACCGTGCGCAGTTCGTCCTTGACCATGCGGCCGAGCGGAATACCGGTCCATGCCGATACGATCTCTGAGACCACGTGCCCATCCACCTGCAATGGCACCATCGGCGCTTCACCCTGGAGCGCACGTAGTTCCGCCAGTAGCCGGTCAAGTTCATCGGGCTCAGCCGCTGCCGCCGCAGCGGCCGCCTTGCGGCTGCCCTTGCGGGGCATCGCCACCACATCGCTGTTCGCGGCCATGGCCGGCTCAACGGCGTCCACCTCGGCATCGGCGCCCTGTTCCCGTGCGGTGCGCAGTGCCTGGATGCGCGCCACCAATTCGCGCTCCTGCGCCAGCCGGGCATCGGCAGCGGCCACACGTTGTTCCAGTTCGGCCCGCTGCGTTTCCAGCGCTGCCAGGCGCTCAGCGTGCGCGGCACCCGCGCGTTGCTCGCGCTGCAGCGCCGCCAGCTCAACACCTAGGCGTTCCAGCGCCTTGCGATCGTCCTCGATCGCGCCCGGCGTGGCGTTCTGCCCCAGCGCCACCTTGGCGCAAGCGGTATCGAGCACGCTCACCGCCTTGTCCGGCAGCTGGCGCCCGCTGATGTAGCGGTGCGACAGGCGCACCGCCTCGGTAATGGCCTCGTCCAGCACGCGCACGCCGAAATGGCGTTCCATCAGCGGCACCATGCCGCGCAGCATGGCTGCGGCCAGGGTCTCGCTGGGCTCGTCGACCTTGACCACCTGGAAGCGCCGCGCCAAGGCGGCGTCCTTCTCGAAGTACTTCTTGTACTCGCTCCAGGTGGTCGCGGCGATGGTGCGCAGTTCGCCGCGCGCCAGCGCCGGCTTGAGCAGGTTGGCGGCATCGTTCTGCCCGGCCTGGCCGCCCGCGCCGATGATGGTATGGGCTTCGTCGATAAACAGGATGATGGGCTGCGGGCTCTTGCGGACTTCCTCGATCACGTTTTTCAGGCGGTTCTCGAATTCGCCCTTGACGCTGGCACCGGCTTGCAGCAGGCCCATGTCGAGCGTACGCACGGTCACGCCCTGCAGCGGCGGCGGCACGTCGCCCACGGCGATGCGCTGGGCAAGGCCTTCCACCACCGCGGTCTTGCCGACACCGGCCTCGCCGGTCAGGATGGGGTTGTTCTGGCGGCGCCGCATCAGGATGTCGATGACCTGGCGAATTTCCGCGTTGCGCCCGATCACCGGGTCGATGCGGCCATCGCGGGCCGATTGGGTCAGGTCGACGGTGAACTGGTCGAGCGCCGGCGTCGCGGTCAGCGCGGGCGCCGCTGCGGCACCGCTGGCGCTTGCCGTGGCCGCACCGCCATCGGCAATGTCCACCGCCTGCTCGCGCTCTTCAGAGCCGGCGGTCATCTTGTCGAAATCATGCTTGAGGCGGTCCGCATCGAACTCGGCAAAGCGATGCGAGCCGCGCACCGCCAGCGGTGCCAGCGCCGGCTCGGTCAGCAAGGCCAGCAGCAGATGGCCGGAACGGATGCGGGTGGTCTGCGAGTCGAGCGACGCGATCAGCCACGCATGTTCGAACAGCTTGGGCAGATAGGGCGAAAAGGCCGGCGTGCGCGTATTGCCATCCTTGAAGCGCGCAATCTCGGCTTCCAGGTCGCGCTGCAGCGCCGAGGCATCGATGCCGCTGGCGCGAACCGCCACCGCGAAATCGCTGCGACCGTTCTCCAGCAGTGCCAGAAACAGGTGCTCCAGGTCGACCTCATAGTTGCCGCGCGCCATGCACAGCGACGCGGCGCGCTCCGCAGCCTGCCGGCAGCTTGCATTCAGTTTGGCGATCAACGTCTTGAGGGGAATGGCCATGGCGGCTTGGGCTCCGGTAGGTGTGAATCGCGTTGGTGGCGCGCGTTAGTGGCGAATAGTGGCGAATCAGGACGAAATCAAATCTGCGCTCAGTGCACGGGCGCAAGCGTGTAGCGGGCATCGCTGCGGTCCTGGCGGGCCGGCCTGGTGCTGAGGAAGGTATCCCAGCCGAGCCTGCCGCTGCCTTGCGCACCAAGCTCGCAGCCGGATACATCGCTTGCGCGCAAGATCAGGCCCACTTCGTACTCCAGCGTCGCGCCGCACAGCACGGTCACCATCTTGCGCAGGGCCAGCGCGCCTTCGGCACCAGGCAGGAAATTGCGATACTGCTCGCGCCCCAGCGGCCCCATCCAGATGCGCACGCGCAGGTCCCGTTGCCAGACGCGGGCCCCGGCCAGAGCTGTGGCGCCCAGCAGGTTGTTGGTGCCGCCGAGCCGCGAATACTGCGACGGCGGCACCTGGTACCAACCGCCGACGAACTGCTCCACGCGCACCTCGGCCTGGAAGTAGTCGGACAGCACCTGCTGCAGATACGCCGCCGATACCGGCCGGTGGCGCGCGGCGGTGGCATACCCGGCCAGCGCTTCGTCATGCACGACGCCGGCCGTGCCTGACAAGCTGCGCCGCATGGACTTGTCCGCCATCCCGGCCAGCGACAGCAGCAGTGGCAGGTAATGCCGGTTGCGGTCGACCTCATGCTGGAACGGCAGCCGGTACTTCTTCCACGCCTGGTAGAACAACGCCGTGGCGCGATTGGAGAAGATGTCGAAGAAGGCGCGTGCCGCGCGGTCGCGGCGCAGGGTTTCGCGCTCCGCCACGATCTCGGTGTAGTGCAGCGGCAACGCGCCCTGCGCGCCGAGCATGCCGAAGAAGGTAGGCGTGATCGACACGTGGTCGAGCGCACCGTCGGCCAGCGCCTGCGCGAACGCTTCTTCGCTTTCAAGCGCCCCGTTCAGCGCGGTGGCGGGCTCGATGGATTGCAGTTCGCTCGGCGGGAACGACAGCGACAAGGTATTGCGGAAGGCGACGCGCGTGGCCAGCACCTGTTCCGGTGTGCCGGCACCTTCGCGCGCATAGTGGAGCTCGAGCAGCCGCACCGCCTGGAAGAACTCATAGCGGTAGGGTTGCCGCAGCAGCGTGCGGATTACACCAGGATCGATTCGCCGCTGCGGGGTGCGCATCTTGCCAGTTCCTTGCCGCCGCGGCGCGATACCGCGACCAGCTGCACAAAGCTGTTCATGTGGACATACAGGCCAAAGAAATGGTCCATGACCCGGACAAAGCGATGCAGGCCGGTGCCGACGAAGGCATCCTCGTCCAGCGTCAGCTGGATCTCGAGCCCGCGCACAAAGGTGGCAAAGGGCTTGCCGGCCAGCCATTGCGTGGCCGGCTTGTAGTCCAGGCCGACGATGCCTTCGATCTGCCGCGCCGAAATCGCGCTGCGCGGCAGGTCATGCAGGCGCAGCATCTCCTTGAGCGTCGCCAGGCCGTTCTGCACGAGGGACAGGTGGTTCAGCGCCAGCAGCGAAACCAGCCGCCATTGCGACGAGCGCCCGCTGCTCAGCCGCATCGACGGCGTGGGCTTGCGCAGGAAGCTGATGCGCCGCGCGATCGAACTGCCCTCCATGGCCAGGTCGCCATCCGGCTGGCCAAACGCCAGCAGCGCGGGCAGGTCGCGGTTGGTGCAGGTCACACTGAGGCTCAGTGTTTCGGTGCGTGGGCTGGCGGGGTCGAAGTCGGAATCGACGATCGAAATCTCGGTCTCGAAGCCCGGGCTGCGTTCCGCTACCAGGGCGTTGCGGCGGGCAATCCAGTAATGGCCGGCGCGGCCCGGATCTTCGCCGTGGTGCAGCGAATAGAACGGCCGGAATTCCACCACGTCCTGGCTGGCGGCGGTTTCACGCACCAGTTGCACCTGGTCGATCGAATAGATCTCGAAGCCATGAGCGCGCCGGCTGTCGGCCACCACGGGGTATGCGGTGGCGGTATGCTCGATGCGGATCGGGTCGGCCTTCTGCCGGAACAGGTTGACCACCGGCGTGCAGTGCAGGCGCAGGTGCGCCGCGCCAAGCCCTTCGAGCAGGCGCGCGGTGTTGCTGTCGCTGCGCACATCGGTCAGCACCAGGTGCAGGGTCACGCGGCGCGTGGCGGCGCCGGGCAACAGCGCCCGCTGAACCGGGTCGAGGTCGATATCGAAGAAATTGAATTTCTCGGCGAAGCCGAAGTGCTCGCTCAGCAGGCGGTATGCAGGATGCGAACGTGCCGGGGTGTCGATCAGCGCCTCGTCCGCGCCAAAGCCGACTTCCTGCAGCGGCACGCGCTGCAGGCGCTTCCACACACCCGGGCGCTCTTCCACATACGCAGCGGCCACGTGCAGGAACAGCGCGTCGCCCAGCGCTGCCACAAACGACGGCTCGCCATCCAGGTACACGCGCACCGCCTGGCGGCCGAGCGCATCGAAGCCGCCCTGCTCGCCCAGGTACTCCAGCTCGATCGAGATCGCGCCGGTGGCGCCTTTCGGCAGGTTGACCGTCGACGGCGCAGACACGGCCCGTTCAAAGCCGGCCGCAGCCACCCGCAACGGCAGGAAGGTCACGTCATAGGCGGTGCGGAAACGGCATTCCACCTTGCGCACCGGTCGTGTCGTCAGCAACGTGCCGCGCGGCACCTTGACCGGCGCACTCAGTTGCGCGGCCATGCCGGCCACGTCGAAATGTGCGATCGAGCAGGACGGGAACGGGCTCAGGTAGTGCGGGTACAGCACCTCCAGCAGCGCTTCGGTAAATTCGGGGTATTCGTCGTCGAGCTTCTTGCTGATGCGGGCAGACAGGAAGGCGAACGATTCGATCATCCGCTCGACGTGCGGGTCGTCGCAGCCATCGGCCGACATTGCCAGGCGCGCCGCGATCTTGGGATAGCGCTCGGCAAAGTCGCGCGAATACCGGCGCAGAAAGGCCAGTTCGCGTTCGTAATATGGCAGCAAGTCTTCCATTCTGTGTGGCCGGTGGTGACACTGGTGACGCGGGTGGCGCGCTTTGGAAGTCTGGCGGTCTTCGGCGGCGGCTTTTGGCCGTCATCCGAACCGTCGCCGCGCTTCAGCCACGCCCTCGCGTAACCGAATACTGCAGCGTCGATGGCTGCAGCATGGCATCGAAGCTGACCGGCTCGCGCGCGGGCCCCACCAGCAGTACCGCGCTGATGCCAAAGCACAGCACGCTGGTGGCCCGCTCGTTGACCGACAGCGCGACGTTGACGTTCTGCAACCGCGGCTCATGGCGCTCGATCGCATTGCGCAGCGACTGGCAGATGTACTGTCGATCATCGAAGCTGGCCAGGCTCAGCCCCGCGAAGTCATTCAGCCCATAGGTCAGCAGCGAGCGGCGGCATTCGGGCAAGCCGTTGAAATCGGCATCCTCATGGACGATGCGCGTGTTCAGCAGCGACTCGATGTCGCGGGCGACCGTCGCCTTCAGCTCCTCCAGCGACAATTGCCGCAGCGCGCTGGGCAGCGGCGCGTGCGGCTCGTCGTCGAAGAGCTTGTCGAGCAGGCTGGGCTCAAAGCCTTTCATGGGAGCGAACAAGCAAATGCCGCGGCAACGCTGCCGCGGCAAGGCTTGACTGCTGGAACGTCAGACCGAGTAGGTCTTGTCGTTCTTGGTCAGGCTCCACGCGCCCTGCGAATTGCCGCCCTGGTTGCCGCCGATCTTCTGCTGCGTGTACTTCCACTGCACGGCAGCGTACTTCAGCGTGAAGCTGTCGCTGGGGATGCCTTCGGCAACGACGTTGGCCGACACCGCGCCCAGGATGGCGTTCTTCAGCTTGATTTCCAGGTACTTGACGCGCTTGCCTTCACCGTCGGCACGCAGGAAGTCGATGGTGACTTCGTCGAACGTGGTACCGCCCGAGACGTGCTGGTACAGCAGCGGGCTGACCACGTCCAGATCCTTGGTGAACACCATCTCGCCGTGCTCGCAGCGCTCGGCGGTGTGGCCGCCCGCGGTCGACGCGGTTGCCGAACGCGGCTGCGTGATGCTGTGCTTCCAGGTGTTGACCTCGATCCAGTCCTTGTGGTCCTTGTCTTGCGATTCGCCCTTGATTGCCGGGCTGCCGAACTTGACGTAGATATCCTTCATGGAAAGACCCTCGATGAAAATCGCTATTTAGGCTTCTTGCCAGTTTCCCGGCATTGCTAGGTACTGCGCCCGCTTTCCCCCGCAGGGATCGCGGTCAGGCGTTTGCCGCTTTCGGCAAATCCGCAACCAGCCGCAGCGAGATCGAAAGTTCGTCAAGCTGGAAGTGCGGGCGCAGGAAGGCGACGGAGCGGTAGGTGCCCGGCTTGCCGGGTACCTCCGACACCTGGATCGAGGCTTCCCGCAAGGGGAACTGTGCCTTCTGCTCCTGGCTGGCATTGTCGTCCAGCAGAACGTATTGCGAGATCCAGCGGTTCAGGAAGCTCTCCACGTTCTGCGCTGAAGCAAAGCTGCCGATCTTGTCGCGCATCATGGCCTTGAGGTAATGCGCCACGCGCGACACCGAGAAGATGTACTGCAGCTGCGCCGACAGCACGGCATTGGCATTGGCGCTGTCGGTGTTGTACTTCTTGGGCTTCTGCACCGACTGGGCGGCGAAGAACGCGGCGTAGTCCGAGTTCTTGCAGTGCACCAGCGGGATGAAGCCAAGATCGCTCAGCTCCTTCTCGCGGCGGTCGGTGATGGCGATCTCGGTCGGGCACTTGAGCGCGATCTCGCCGTCGTCGGTCTTGAAGGTATGCGTCGGCAGGTCCTCGACCAGGCCGCCGCCTTCGACGCCGCGGATGGCTGCGCACCAGCCGAAGTCTTCAAACGCTGCGGTCAGCCGCGCGCCGAAGGCCCAGGCGGCGTTGCACCACAGGTACTTGCCATGGTCGGTGCCGTCCACATCCTCGACGAAGTTGAAGCCCTCGACCGTGGTGCCATCCTTCGGGTTGTACGGCAGGCGCCCCAGGAAGCGCGGCATGGTCAGGCCGACGTAGCGCGAATCCTCGGATTCGCGGAATGACTTCCACTTGGCATATTCGACGGTATCGAACACCTTTGCCAGATCGCGCGGCTTGCCGAGATCGGCGAAGGTTTCCAGGCCCAGCAGCTCGGGCGACGCCGACGCGATAAAGGGTGCGTGCGAGGCCGAAGCCACGTGCGACATCTGCTCGATGAAATAGACATCTTCCGGCTGGCGCGTGATTTCATAGTCGCCGATCAGCGCGCCGAACGGTGCCCCGCCAAAGGTGCCGAACTCTTCCTCGTAGACCTTCTTGAACAGCGCGCTCTGGTCGAAGTCGATCGCGGTCTTGAAGTCGCGCACCAGGTCGCGCTTGGTGGCGTTCAGCGCCTTGATCTTGATCATCGTGCCGGTCTGCGTTTCCTTGACCAGGTACGACAGGCCGCGCCACGTGCTTTCCAGCTTCTGGAACTCAGGCGCGTGCATCACGGCGCTGAGCTGGGCCGAGATCAGGCGGTCCAGTTCGGCCACGCGCGCATCCAGCGTCGCCGACAGGTTGTCGGAGACCACCACGGTGCCGTCCAGCACCTGGCTGACCAGTTCGCCGATGATGTCCTTGGCGCGGGCATGCTCGGAATCCGACTTGGCAACCTTGCTTTGCTCGACGATCTCATCGAGCAGGTTCAACGTGCCGACAGCCGCGCCGGGCTGGGCAACTGCAGCGGACTGGTTATCAAGCATCGTCGCCACCGTTCCTGGCATTGGCACCGAGCTTCTGCAGCGACTCGGTATTGGTCAGCACTTCCGAGAGCAGGTCTTCCAGCTTGTCGTTGCCTGCCAGCTTGTTGCGCAGGTCGGCCAGCTTGGAACGGGCCTCGAGCAGCTTGCGCAGCGGCTCGATCTGCTCGACCACGGCTTCCGGGTTGAAGTCTTCGAGGGAATGGAATTTCAGGTCCACGCCAAACTTGCCGCCTTCTTCAGACAGCGTGTTCGGCACCTGGAACGCCGCGCGCGGCTCGATGCCGGCCATCACGTCGTCGAAGTTGTCGCGGTCGATATTGACGAACTTGCGGTCGCGCAGCTTCGGCTGCGCCACTTCGGACTGGCCCGACAGGTCAGCCACCACGCCCACGACAAAAGGCAACTCCTTCTGCTCGATGGCATCGCCCTTCTCGACGTCGTACGTCAGCTGCACGCGCGGGGGGCGCACCTTCTGCAGGCGCTTCTGGACACTTTCTTTCTTGGCCATCACTACTCTCCGATCTGGCGGAATCCGGTATGAGGATCAGCGCAGGGCGCCGAAGGGGTCTGCGCCGCCGCCGCCCGAAGCTGCGGGCTGTGCCGGCTGTGCCGGCTGTGCCGCGGTTGCCGCGGCGGCCGCAGGCTTGGCCGCGGCCGCACGGCGGCGCGGCGCAGGCTTGGCCGGTGGTGCGGCATGCTTTTCGCGGGGGAACAGCACTTGCTCGCCCAGCGTGTCGCGCAGCATCTGCGCCAGCAACTGGGCGTCGGAACGCACATCGCCTGCCAGGGCGCTGTCCGCGCGCAGTTCCTGCAGCGAGCGGCGCGCCACGCGCAGGCCGCTCACCGCCAGCACGCTCTTGGCCTTGCGATCGGTGGCGTCGCGCTGCAGCGCCTCTTCGGCCGCGACGATCGCCTGCGGATAGTGTTCGGCACCGAACTCGATCTGTGCCATGCGCGACCACGGTTCTTCACGGGTCGGGTTGTTCTTCGCGATCTGCTCGAACAGGCTGATGGCCTGCTCGCGCTGGCCGCTGCTCAGTGCCGCTTCGGCCTCGGACATGCTTTGCTTGAACGACTCATCGCTCTGCGGCCCCGGGCTGGAGGTTGCGCAGCCGGCAAGCAGCACGGCGGTGCTGGCCAGCATCACCAGGGTGCGTTGGATTCCTGACTTGGGCTTGTAGTCGTTCACGGCGAGTCTCTGTGAAGGTTCAAGATTGCGGCGGGGCGATTCGGGCCAGGCTTTGGCGAGATCCGCTCGGGAAAAGCGCCAAATGCCAATAATGTCAGAACTGTGTTGAACCCGAATTGGCCGGAATAGTACACTCTGCCGCTTACGGCTGACAACAGATCGGTGGATATTGTCAGCATTAGTACTTTTTGGTAGTTCTGTACCGTTTTGTCGGAAACGCCCCAACTGCTGAATTAGATGTTTCTAACTTCTGTCATGCGACAAATTGAATTCAGTCAGAGGCCGGACAGGGAGCCGACCGGACACGCCCCGCGCCGCGCGGCGGCGGCCTGGCGGGCCAGGCTGGGTGCGGGCCTAGCCGCCGCTGTCTGCGTTGCGGCGCTGACCGGGTGCGCGGTCGGCGGCACGCTGCTGGCGGGGGCAGCCAGCGGCGCGCTGGAAGCCGTTGGCCTGAAGCCGTCCAACGTGCCGGAATCCCAGAAACCGCCGCGGGAAGTCCCGCTCAAGCTGTATGCCGGCACCAACCTGAATGCTGCGGCCGATAATCGGCCGGCCGCCATCGTGGTCCGGCTCTACAAACTGAAGGATCCCACCAGCTTCCTGCAGGCGCCGTTCGACACCTTCATCGACCCGCAACGAGAACAGAAGACACTGGGCGCTGACCTCGTGCAAGTTAGAGAGATGACTCTAATTCCGGGCCAGCGCTATGAAATCGTGGAAAAGATCACGCGCGAGGCAGGTACTTTCGGCGTGGTGGCGCTGTTTCGCAGCCCTGCCCCACAGCGCTGGAAGTTTGCATTCGACAGCGCCAGGAGCGAGAAATCGGGAGTAACCATTGGCCTGCACGCCTGCGCCATGACGCTGACCGTGGGCGATGCCATCACCCCGGCCGGGGCTGCGGCCAGCAGCAACCTGAACCTCGTCTCCGCAGCCAGCTGCCGCACCTGACGCAGCCAAACCGGCACCAACAAGGACAACAAAGGCAAACGTGAGTTATTCCGCCAAGATTCTGTGGGGCGAAGGCCTGTTTCTGCGGCCCCAGCATTTCCAGCGGCAGGACGCGTACCATGAGTCGCGCCTGCACGCCACCGCGCAAGTGATCCAGCCCTACGGCTGGGGCGTGCGCAATGCCAGCTTTGACACGGATGCGCTCGCGAGCGGGGTGCTGCGCGTGACCGAGCTGTCGCTGTTCTTTCCCGATGGCGAGCTCTATTCCGCGCCCCAGGCCGACGAACTGCCGCCGCCCGTGGTGCTGGATGCAATCCCCGCCGGCACTTCGGAGCTGACGTTCTACCTGGCCCTGCAGCCGCTGCACGATGCCGGCGGCAACTACCGCGACGACGCCGAAGGATCGCTGTCGTCCCGCTATGTCGGCCTGCAGACCGAAACCTCGGACCTGTTCACCGAAGCGGAACCGGCGGCCATCACCTACCTGAAGAAGGCCGTGCGGCTGGTGGCCGAGACCGAGCCGCGCGACCAGTTCATCTCGCTGCCGGTGGTGCGCATCCGGCGTACCGCAACCGGCGGCTTTGAACTGGACGAGACCTTTGTCGCACCGAGCCTGTCGATCAACGCCTCGGCGGTGCTGTACCTGCGCCTGCGCCGGCTGATCGATGCGCTGCAGGCCAAGGTCAATGCGCTGTACGGCTTCCATCGCGAACCCACCAAGAACATCATCGAGTTTCGCTCGGGCGATATCGCGTCGTTCTGGCTGCTGCACACCGCCAATGCCTCGTTCGCCGCGCTGGCGCACCTGTTCCACCATCCCGAACTGCATCCCGAACGCCTGTTCCAGGAAATGCTGCGCCTGGCCGGCGCGCTGATGACCTTTTCCAAGAGCCACACGCTGGCCGACCTGCCGGTCTATGACCACGACAGCCCGGGCCCGGTCTTCGCGCGGCTGGACAGCATCATCCGCGACCTGCTCGATACCGTCATCTCCACGCGCTACTTTTCGATCGCACTGGACGAGACCCGTCCCTCGTTCCATCTGGGACGCCTGGACTCCGGCAAGATCGACGACAAGACCAGCTTCTATCTGTCGGTCAGCGCGGACATGCCCGTGGCCGAGCTGGTCGAGGCCATCCCCAGCCGCTTCAAGGTCGGCGCCCCGGACGATGTCGACAAGCTGGTGCTGTCCTCGATGCCGGGCGTGCCGCTGACCTACACCCCGCAGGTACCGCCCGCGATCCCGGTGCGCCCGGGCGCGTGCTATTTCGCGATCGAGGCGCGCGGCGCGCTCTATGACCGCATGCTGCAGGCCCAGACCATCACCATCTACACCCCGGCCGGCATCCGGGAACTCAAACTTGAACTGATTGCGGTGACCTCATGAGCGCTACCTCAACGCCTTCGCTGTTCGGCGGCTCGCCGGCCGGCCAGCCCTCCCCTGCCGCCGCGGGCTCCGCCGACGGCGCCATGCACGCGCGCACGCTGCTCGACCTGCTCTACGATGGCTTCTTCATGCTCTTCCTGCTGCGCAACGGCCAGCAGCCGGGCAGCGCCGAAGAGTTCCTGCAGAAGGTGCGCGACTTTCTCGATGATTTCGAGCGCGGCGCCAAGCGGCTGAATGTGGCGGCCGAAGACATCTTCGATGCCAAGTACGCCTTCTGCGCTGCCATCGACGAGACCATCCTCGCGTCGAACTTCAGCATCCGCAGCACGTGGGAACGGCGTCCGCTGCAACTGGTGCTGTTCGGCGAGCAACTGGCCGGCGAAGGCTTCTTCACCAAGCTGGAAGAACTGCGCGCCCACGGCGCGCCCCGCCTGCAGGCGCTGGAAGTCTTCCACATGTGCCTGCTGCTGGGGTTCCGCGGCAAGTACATCCTGGAAGGCCCGGAAAAACTGGCCTACCTGACCGCGCGGCTGGGCGACGAGATCTCGGCGATCAAGGGCAAGCGCGCCGCGTTTGCCCCGCAATGGCCGATTCCGGACAAGATCTCGCACGCGCTCAAGCGCGAAACCCCGCTGTGGATCTTCGGCGCGGTCTTTGCACTGATCGCACTGCTGGCCTTCCTGGGGCTGTCGACCACGCTGCGCTCGCAGACCAACGACACGCTGCAAGGCTACTCCCAAGTGATCAAGCTGGGGCCGCGTTATTCGCACCTGACCATCTCGCTGCCCTGATGCCGCGTTGATGCCGCCTTGATGCCATCGAAGGCGGTCCTGCCGCATCCAGGCCCGCATGCCGAACCCTCTAGCGCGACCCTGCTCCGATGAAGCCCTTGTCCTCTTACCCGTCATCCGCGATGGCCGCCCTGTCCGGGCTGCTGGGCCAGCGCACGCGCCAGATCACGCTGGAGACGGCGCTTACCGCCGACGACCTGGTAGTGGAGCGCTTTGTCGCGCACGAGGGCGTCTGCGCGCCCTTCCAGCTGCAGATCGATTGCCTCAGCCCGTCCGCGCATCTGGACACTGCGCGCCTGGCCGCCGAGGAAATCACGCTGCGGCTGATGCTTGCCGACGGCACGCGCCGCGCCTGGCACGGCTACGTGCAGAGCTGCGCAGCCATCGGCGGCGACGGCGGCCTGGCTCGCTATCGCCTCACGGTGGGGACCTGGTTCGATCGCCTGCGCGCGCGCACCGATTGCTATGTCTATCAGGACAAGACCGCGCTGGAGATCGTCGAAGACGTGCTGGCTGACTATCCGCATGCGCACTTCCGCATGGCAGTGAGCCAGCCGCTGCGCAAGCGCTCGGTCTGCTGCCAGTATCGCGAGACCGATCTTGCCTTTGTCACGCGGCTGCTGGCCGAAGAAGGCCTGTCCTACCGCTTCGAGCATCAACAGGACGACGCCGAGGCCTCCGGCCAGGACGACAAGACCCAGTCCCGCCATTGCCTGGTGATCTTCGACAACCAGGCCGAACGCCCCGCCTGCGCGCAACCCAACATCCGCTTCCACCGCAGCGACGCCACCGAGCGCGAAGACGCGATCGACCATTGGTCGCCGCAGGCAGCCGCGGGCACCAATGCCGTCACCGTCGCCTCATGGGACTACAAGTCCCTGGCCGCCACCGCCGCCGACGCCGGCAGCGAGAGCCTGGGCGAATGGCCAACGCTGGAATCCTTCGAAACGCGCGGCACCTACCGCTACCCGGACGCCGATGCCGCCCGCCGCGCCGCGCAGTTGCGCGCGCAAGCGCATGAAGGCCGCTACCTGCGCTACGAGGGCGAAGGCAGCGTGCGTGCCCTGGGCGCCGGCGAACGCTTCACGCTGACCGGGCACTTCGACACCGCAGCGAACGAGTTCGTCACGCTGGCCGTGCGCCATGAGGCCGCCAACAACCTGGGCGCCGAAGTCGCGCTGCTGCTGGGCCTGTCCGACATCGAGGCCGGCAGCTACCGCAACCGCTTCGAAGCCGTGCGCGCCGACGCCCCGATCGTGCCGGCGTACACGCCCAAGCCCACCGCACCGGAAGGCCAGCCCGCCATCGTCATCGCCGAAGGCGGCGCCCCACTGAGCACCGAGCGCGACCACCGCGTGCGCGTGCGCCTGCCCTGGCTGCGCGCGCCGATGGCCGACCCCAGCGCCGACACCGCTGCGGACCCGGCCCAGGACGACCTGACCCAGGTCACCGCCTGGGTGCGCGTGGCCACCGCCGCAGCCGGCCCCAACTGGGGCGCGCATCACCTGCCCCGCGCCGGCACCGAGGTCATGCTGACCTACCTCGACGGCGACATCGACCGCCCGATGGTGGTCGCGCAACTGCACAACGAACAGGACGCCCTGCCCTGGCCCGCCACCGAGGCTCCGCTGAACACCGCGCTGTCCGGCTGGCATTCGCACAACTTCAGCGACGGCGGCTACAACCAGTGGGTGGTCGACGACAACACCGGCCAGCTGCGCATGCGCCTGGCCAGCTCGGCCGCCGAAACCCAGCTCAACCTTGGCTACGTGATCGCCCAGGCCCCCAACAGCGGGGAACGCGGCACCTGGCGCGGCACCGGCGCCGAACTGCGCACCGACGCCTGGGCCATCGTCCGCGCTGGCAACGGCCTGCTGCTGTCCACCACGGTACAGGCCCGGGCCGCCGGCACCATGTTCGACATCCGCGAAGCCCGCGGGCAGATCACCGCCGCGGAACGTACCGCCCAGCGCCTGTCCGATGCCGCCACGTCGCAGCAGGCGTTGCCGCTGGGCGCCGTCGCCGCCTTCGAACCGCTTGCCAAGGCCATCGATCCGCAGCAGGACGGCAGCTATCCGGACCGCGTCAATGAGCAGGACGCCAAGCGGCCAGATACCGGCACCCCCGTCGAGCGCTTCGGACAACCATGGCTCGTCGCGGAATCGCCCAGCTCGATTGCGCTGGCCACGCAGGCCACCACCAGCATCTTCGCCGGACGGCACTTGCTGGGCCTCGCCCAGGCCGACTGGCACGTCGGCGCGGCCAATACCTTCGCCGCGGCAGCAGCCAAGGGCGTGAGCCTGTTCAGCCAACGCCAGGGAATTCGCGCGATTGCGTCCGGCGGACCGGTTTCCATCCAGGCGCATACGGATGCGCTGGCAGTGATGGCGGACAAGGCTGTGACGGTGACCTCATCGGCCGACGGCATCGAGGTGCTGGCGCAGAAGAAGGTGGTGCTGCACGGGGGCTCGTCGCGGATTGTGCTGGATGGGAATGCGATTATGTTTGAGACGCCGGGGGTGTTGTCGGTGAAGGGGGCTGGGCATCCGTTGGTGGGGGGTGGGGGGAAGGCTTTTATGCTGGACCGCTTGCCCGATACACGACTGAAACTTTACGATCAACAAGTTCGAGCCGTCAATGAATTAAATGGTGAACCGATTCCCGGCCTTCCTTATAAACTGACGACTGAAACAGGCGAAGTATATTTCGGCGAGACGGACTCCGACGGGTTGACCCTGAGGGTAAAGACGATTGCCAGTGAGAATATCGAAGTGCTTTGGGGTGCCCTACCCCCTGCCCAGAAACCATAATGGCAAGTCCTTTTAATAGCCAGACAGTGGAATCAAGGAATTCCATCGTCAAAGATCAGCTTAAGCCGAACGCCGAAATACACATGCTTATAGGTGGCCCGTATACATCTGGTGGAGAAGAGCATCGTTATGGACATACGGCGCTCCGGGTCAAGAGGGCAGGATCAGACTTGACTTACGACTTCGGGAGATACGGACGAATAACGGGTGATCTTGGCGCAGAAGGTGAAGGCATTCTTCGCGTATGGAAGAGCTTTGACAAGTACATATCAGGCGAAAACGCATTAGGACGATCTACTATCGACTATACTTATTTAGTATTCGAGCACCAGGCAAGAGCTGTGGAAATGTACTTCAATACCATTATTGATAAAGCGAAGCCACGGTCAGATCTTCAACGGGGCCGCCCAGATATAGTAGTTTATCAGCTTCCAACAAGTTATCACGCCCTTAAATACAACTGCACCACAATAAGCCTAGACGCTATACGCGCGGGGATTGCAAACTATGAGAGAGGCTCCACAACCTTCATCGCTCCCGAAGACGTATTAACAATGACGGAGCGTGTGGCGATGAACACCATAGGAGGCGGTACCCCGACACGAATATTTCTACCGGCCAATTTGAAGAAATTTCTCGACACCAAGCCAGCGATTGCAGCCAATCAAGTCCGCTTACACGGAAAAAGCAGATGAAACGATCACTTTTCGCATTAGCGACACTGATCCTTGGAATCATCATCGGGGCTTCTTTTATATATAAATTAAAGGAACATAAAATGCCAAAAGTCCACAAACTAGAGTTCCCCTTAATGCTAAGCGGCGGAACTGCGAACTCCCCTGCCACGATTTTACCTAAAGGAACTTCGCTATATTATGATCAAGCCTTCCCAGAAGGCTTCGTCAGATATATGGTTTATATAAATGTCGAGGGCGTCAAATTGGAACCACGCGAATCTACCGAGAAATTCTGGCTTGATCCTTTGACTGCAATTCCGTTTGATAAGGACAGCCTTCGAAAGTTGCTCGCAACCTACCCTCTATCGAAGGACGATCTATCTGCAATCCTTGGCTCCGGTCAAATTTCCAAAGAAGAAATACGGGATTTGCTTAGGGAATATAGCGAATGACCCAAATCACACGTTGTGCAGTCCTGCGCGGCCATCAGCGATGACGACGTCCTAACCCTTTCCAGATTACAGCAGGGTTCTGCGTCGAACGATAGGTCAACAGCTCTAATTTTGCATGGCTCTCACTGGGGCACCATGAGACCGGTCCAGCGCAGCAGCATCCCTCTTCCGAACGCCAACGAGCGGCGAACGCTCTTCCATTGGCTCAAGCGAATCAGTTCGTACACAGCATGGAAACGCATTCTTGAATACTACGAGAACTGGACGCTCGCTATCGAAAATTGCAGGCAACTGGCCAGCAAATTAAATATAGAGCATTCCTCTCAAATCAGAGAATCTCACTATATCGACGCGCTGCAAGGGCTCGCACATTTCGAGGATGCAATACTTCGACTTAAACGCGGTGACAAGCGAGTTTTCAAATATGACGTAAACGGCCTGTTTTCAATGGCAGATCGGCCCCGCTCATATTGGGAGAATTACCTGGTTCGTATAGAGTGGAGAGAACATCCAGCAGTCGAAGAAGCTAGTACTCCTCTGGAGCAATCAGATTTCTCGATGCCTTTAATGATCTCTCTCAGGTTTGGGGAGAATGTTCCGACATACTTGAAAGCGAGTGGCTTGATGACGCCGCCCCGTTTGGCTTTGGCGACTGGCTGCAAGATCAACTCGCTAGTATGCATTTCCCAAGCATTCTGTCCGATGTACCCGACCCCGAAGTCGCGACGCTCGTCTCAACTGGGCACACCATTCCTTACTTCGGCATATGGGAACCTGTCGAGGCTAAGAAATCAGGCATGCTTTCGCTATTTAAGAAAAAAGAAGAGCCAAAAGGGCCATTCCTGATCGTCGGATGCATGAACTACTTGCACGCAGGAT
>NZ_LT976854.1:441969-540264 GCF_900249755.1 Cupriavidus taiwanensis | reverse complement strand
CCGCAACCCCACACTCACCGACTTCGCATCATCCCCGCTGCCCGGATCGATCACGATGCTGTTGTTGCTGACGCTGCCGCCGGCGCTGTTGTGCACCAGCACCGCGCGCACGTAGGCCGTGGTGCGCTTGCTCAGGTCGTGGTCCCAGCCCAGCGTCAGCGCCAGCGGACGCTGGCCGCCGCCCAGGATCTGGCGCCTGAGCGCGGCGGCCTTGAAGGTGTCGCGCTGCGTCACGTTCCAGCTGAAGGTCACGCCGTAATGGCGTGCCGAGCGGGTCTCGGGCCGGTTGCTGCTGGCCGCGCTGAACAGCAGGCCGATCTCGACCGGCTTGAAGCGGTACGAGCCGCCGACGAAATGGTTCGACGTCAACGTCGGCTCCACCGGCACATTGGCGCCCGAATACATCCCCTGGTAGCTGTAAAACGCATAGGCGTTGCCGGCCTCCCAGGTTGCGTTCATGCCGAAGTTCAGCCCCGAGCGCGCCGACCCCGGCACCTCGCCCGGCGCCACCGCCGCGCCGAAGCCAAAGCCGCCCCACTTGGGCGAGAAGTACTGCACCGCGTTGTCGAAGCGCGCGCCGTAGGCGACGTGTCCGGTGCCCTGCGACGCGGTCGCGCTCAGCAGGTTGAACGGCGACACCGCGCCATTGAGCAGGAACGGGTCCAGCCGCAGCAGCGCATAGAACGACGGCGTGTACTGCCGCCCCAGCCGGAACTCGCCCCAGTTGCCTGACAGCCCCAGGTAGGCCTGCCGCCCGAACAGCCGGTTGTTGCCGAAGAACTCCATGCCGGTGTCGATATTGAAGCCCGACTCGACCAGGAAGTTGGCCTTGAGCCCGCCGCCGAGGTCTTCGATGCCGCGGATGCCCCAGCGCGATGCGGCCTGCTGGCCTTCGCGCATGCGCACCACGCTGTCCGAGCCCTTGGCGTATTCGACCGATGCGTCGACCACGCCGAACAACTGCATGGTGCCGGCTGCGGCATTGCCCGCGGCCAATACCACGCCCATGGCCACGCCCATCGCCATCCACTGTGTTGCCTTCACGCTTTCTGTCTCCCGTCCTCGTTGTTGTGTCTTGCCCTACTTCGCCTGCAGTCCCGCCACCTTCACCACCTCGCCCCATGCCGCCAGGTCGGCGCTGAGCAGCTTGCCGAGATCCGCCGGGCTCGACGGCGCGGCCGGCTGCAGGTTCATCGCGGCGAACTTGGCGCGGTCGGCCGGGGTCTGCAGGATGCGGTTGACCTCGGCGTTGAGCCGCTCGACGATGGGCGCGGGCACGCCCCTGGGCCCGAAGATCGCGACCCAGCTGGCCTGCTGGAACGGCACGCCCTGCTGCGACATGGTGGGCACGTCCGGGGCGGTCAGCAGGCGCGCCGGGCCGGACACCGCAATGCCGCGGATGCGGCCGGACTTCAGGTGCGGCACCGACGAGATGGCATCGGTAATGCCGATGGTGACGTGGCCCGCGGCGAGGTCGTTGCTGCACTGGGTGGCGGTCTTGTATGGGATGTGGCGCAGGTGGATGCCGGCCTTCGCCTTCAGGTATTCCATCGCCAGGTGGCCGCCGGAGCCGACGCCCCACGAGCAGTAGGCCAGTTCGGTCTTGCTGCCCTTGGCATAGGCGATCAGCTCCTGCAGCGTATGCACCGGCACGCTGGCGCTGACCGCCAGCAGGTTGCCGCCGGGCTGGCTGGGGCGTGCAATCGGGGTGAAGTCCCTGACCGGGTCATACGGCAGCGACGGCGTGGTCCAAGGGTTCACCGTCATGGTCGCGGCGTAGGTGAACAGCAGCGTGTAGCCGTCGGGCGCGGCGCGGGCCACGGTCTCGCTGGCGATGATGCCGTTGGCGCCGGGGCGGTTGTCGACCACCACCGGCTGCTTCAGCCCCGCCGTCAGGCGCTCGGCCACCAGCCGCGCGGTCTGGTCGGTCACGGTGCCGGCGCCCGACGGCAGCACCATGCGGATCGGCTTGCTGGGGTAGGCGGCCTCGGCGTGCGCGCTGGCGGCGCCCGCCAGGGCCAGCGCCGCGGCCAGGGCCGCGCGCGTGGCGCGCATCCTGCGGGCACCAGTGTGCTGGCTGCTCATATTGCTGTCTCCGTTGCGGCGCATTGGCCGCGCATGCCGGTACGTTGCCGGCGTGTCGTCCGCGGGCGCGCCGGTTGCCCGGGCGCCCTCTCTGAACCGGCTCAGGCCTGCGCCTGTGCCGCGTGATCGATTGCCGCCAGCCGCTCGTAGTGCCAGTCGGCGTCACCGAACAGGTTGGCGTGCGCGGCCAGGCGCTTGTAGCAGTGGCCGACTTCCATTTCGTCGGTCATGCCCACCGCGCCGTGCAGCTGCACCGCGTCTTCGCCCAGCGCACGCCCCGCTTCCGAGACGAAGGCCTTGGCGTACGACACCGCGCGCATGCGCGCCAGCGCATCGCGCTGCAGCGCGTCGGCCGCGGCTTCGGTGATGGCGCGCGCCTGCTCGACGCTGACGTACAGGTCCACCAGCCGGTGCCGGATCACCTGGCTGGCGGTCAGCGGCCGGCCGAACTGTTCGCGCGTCGCCAGGTAGTCGCGGGTCAGGTCGAACGCGCGCGACATGGTGCCGACGGCTTCGGCGCAGGTCATCACGGTGGCGTGGTCGATGGCGGCCTCCACCAGCGGCCAGGCCTCGTCGCGCGGGCCGATGCGCGCGCGCTCCGGCACCACGGCGCGGCGCAGTGTCACGCTGGCGGTCTGGCGGCCGTCATAGGTTGGCAGCGGCTCGACGCTGACGCCGCGCGTATCGGCCGGCACCGCGAACAGGGTCAGGCCGTGGCGGTCGCGGCGCTGGCCGCTGGTGCGCGCCAGCACCAGCAGCAGGCTGGCGCTGCCGCCGCCCAGCACCAGCGTCTTGCGGCCGTCCAGCGTCCATTGCCCCGCGGCGCCGGCTTGCGCGGTCGTGCTGACGTCGAAGGCGTCATAGCGCCCCTGCGTTTCCCAGGCAGCCAGCGCCAGCATGGCGCCGCCTTCGGCCATCGCCGCCGCGGCGGCCGCGTGGGCGGGATCGCCGCAAGCGGCCAGCAGCGGCGCGCACAGCGCGGCATTGGCCAGCCAGGGCTCGGCGGGCTGGGCGCGGCCCAGTTCCTCGGCCAGCAGCGCCTGGTCCGCGGCGTCGCCGAGGCCGCCGCAGGCTTGCGGCAAACCCAGCGCAAGCCAGCCCATATCGGCAAACGCCCGCCAGTGCGTGCGCGAGAAGCCCTCGGGCCCGGCCAGCGCGGCGCGGCGCTGCTCGAAGCCGTAGCCGCGCTCGACATAGCGCCGCACGCTGTCGCGCAGCATGCGGCGATCGTCCGTTGCATCGCTCATGTGTTCGTTTCCTTATGCAGAGGTTGCAGCCGCCGTGGCGGGCAGTGCTACAGGCCCAGCACCTGCTTGGCCAGCAGTTCGTGCTGGATCTCGCTGGAGCCGCCGGCGATGGTGTAGCCGCGCGTGACAAAGCGGCGCGCCGACGCCGCGGCGGCGTACGCGGACTGGCCCGGTTCCGGCGCGGCCGGTTCGAAGTGCGCGGCGCGGTCATAGGCCAGCGTGCCCGGCCCCAATGCATCGACCGCCAGGTTCTCGATGTCCTGGATCAGCCGGCTGCCGAGCAGCTTGAGCATGCCGGTCTCGGGCCCCAGCGCCTGGCCCGCGCGCGCCTGCCGGCGAAAGCGCAGCACGGTGGCCGCCAGCGCCTCGAGCCGCACCTCCAGCGCGAGCAGCCGGCGCGCAAACCACGGGCGCTGCAGCAGCGGCTGGCCGCCCTCTTCCAGCTCCGCGCCGATGGCGCGCACCTTGGCCAGCCGGCGGCGGTTCTCGGCCACGCGCGCCAGGTTCAGCCGCTCATGCTCGAGCAGCGACTTGGCGATGGACCAGCCGGCGTTCTCGTCGCCGACGCGGTTCCCGACGGGCACCTCCACCTCGTCGAAGAACACCTGGTTGAACAGGTGCCAGCCATGGATGCCGACCAGCGGCCGCACGCTCACGCCGGGGCTGCGCATGTCGATCAGCAGGAAGCTGATGCCCTGCTGCGCGCGCGCCTCGGTATTGGTGCGCACCAGGCAGAAGATCCAGTCGGCGTACTGCGCGTAGGAAGTCCAGATCTTGCTGCCGCTGACCACGTAGACCTCGGTGCCGTCGGGCCGGGTCTTGCGCACTGCGCGCGTCTTCAGCGAGGCCAGGTCCGAGCCCGCGTTTGGCTCGGAATAGCCCTGGCACCACCAGTGCTCCTGGTTCAGGATGCGCGGCAGGAAATACTGCTGCTGCGCCGGCGTGCCGTAGCGGATCAGGATCGGGCCGATCATCTCGAAGGTGATGCCGCCGCTCTCGGGCGCGTGCGCCAGCACCAGCTCTTCCTGGAACACGGCGCGGCGCTCGGGGCTCCAGTCGCAGCCCTGCCATGCGGCGGGCCAGTGCGGCACCAGCCAGCCGCGCGCGGCCAGCCGGTGCTGCCAGTCGACCAGTTCCTGCTTGCTGACTTCCAGCCCGAGGCGGACTTTCTCGCGCACGGCATGGGGTAGTTCGCGCGCGACGAAGTCGCGCACTTCGGTGCGGAACGCCTGCAGCGAGCGGTCGTCGTCGGCAAATCCGGTAGTGAGGGAATCGGTCATAGCGTGTGTCCTCAAGCGTTGTGGTTGCGCGCCAGCGTGGCCGCGCGCATGCCGCCCTTGATCGTGGCCACGCCCTCTGCCGGAAAACCGCCGATGGTCGCGGCCAGCCCGCGCGCGCGGTCCAGCACCTGGGTGTCGTCGACCACCTCGGTGGCGATGCCCAGGCGCAGCAGCTCCGGCGCGGGCACGCGGTCGCCCAGCAGGCACAGGCGCGCGGCCACGGCTTCCGCATGGCGCAGCGCCAGCCATTCGGCATTGCGCGGCGCGGCCATGCCCAGGCGGATCTCGCCGATCTGCAGGAAGGCGCCGGCGCCGCACACCAGCAGGTCGCCGGCCAGCGCCAGCGCCGCGCCGCCATTGATGGCATGGCGCTCGAGCGCCACCACCCAGGCCTTGCGGCTTTGGCGCAAGCCCTGGTGCACGCGCTCCCACACCGGCGCGAACGCGGCCAGCCCGCCCGCTTCGGCTTGCAGCGCCTGCAGGTCCAGGCCGGAACAGAAGCCGCCGTCGGCGCCGCGCAGCAGCACCGCGCGCACGCTGTCGTCGGCGGCCAGGGTCTCGATGGCATCCCCCAGCGCGCGCGCCAGCGCCATGTCGATGGCATTGCGGCGCGCCGGGCGGTTCAGCACCAGCTCGGCCCAGCCGGCGTGGCGCAGCAGCAGGACGGCAGGCTGCGGCGCGTTCATGCTGCCTCCTGCTCGACGTGTTCCGCGCCGATGCTGCCGGCACGGGCCATGGCCTCGATGTCGGCAGCGCCGTAGCCCAGTTCCGCCAGCACCTCGGCGGTATGCTGGCCAAGCCGCGGCACCGCGGGCAGTCCGCCGTCCGGCAGTCCCGCCAGGGTGAAGGGCAGTCCGGGCAGCTCCAGCTGGCCGCCCTCGCCGTCGGCGACGGGCCGCAGGATGCCGCTGGCGCGCACGTCGGGGCTGGTCTTGACCTGGTGGTAGTCGCGCACCACGCCCACCACCACCTGGTGGCGCTCCAGCAGCGCGCGTGCGGCATCGCCGCTCAGGTGGCGCAGCGCGTCGTGCAGGATGGCCAGCAGCGCGGCGCGGTGCTGCACCCGCAGCGCATTGCTGGCAAAGCGCGCGTCGTGCGCCAGCGCGGGCTGGCCGATGGCCTGGCACAGCCGCGCCCAGTGTTCGTCCAGATACGCCGACAGCACGATATGGCCGTCGGCCACCGCGATCACGTCGGCGGCCGGCGCGGCCTTGGGCTGGCTGTTGCCGCTGCGTACCGGCAGCGCGCCGGAGCACTGGTACTCGGCCCACAGCTGGGCTTGCAGCTGCACGCCCACCGACAGCAGCGAGGTCTCGATGGTCGCGCCGGCGCCGGTGCGCCCGCGCCGGAACAGCGCGGCCAGGATGGCGTTGCCGGCGGCCAGCGCGGTGGCGGCGTCGATCAGCGCGAAGCCGGCCTTGAGCGGCTGCCCGCCGGCCTCGCCGGTCACCGACATCATGCCGCTCTCGGCCTGCGCGGCAATGTCCAGCCCGGGCCGCGTGCGCGACGGCCCGCGCGTGCCGAAGCCGCTGATGGAGGCGTGGATCAGGTCGGGACGCGCCGCGCGCAGCGTGCCCGCGTCCAGCCCCAGCGCTTCCATCACGCCTGCGCGGGTGTTGTGCAGCACCACGTCGCTGGCCAGCGCCAGCCGGCGCGCGGCGTCGCGCCCGCCGGCGCTGCGCAGGTCCAGCGCGATGCCGCGCTTGCCGCGGTTGTAGGCCAGGAACATCGGGCTCTGCGGGCTGGTGCCGTCAAAGCGCCGCGCGCTGTCGCCGCGCAGCGCCTCCACCTTGACCACGTCGGCGCCCAGGTCGGCCAGCATCATGGCCGCGCCCGGCGCCGCGATGAACTGCCCGAACTCCGCCACGCGTATGCCTGCCAGCGGCAGGTCTTGCTGCATTGCCATGCGCTTGCGCTCCTCGAAGATGCCGGCGCGGCCGGCGGTTTGCGTCGATGTGCAGCGATCATGCGCGCGCACCGCGCATCACGGCAGATCTCAGAACGGCTGCGGTGCAAACCGTGGGTTAGCACCCCGGGTTATCCCGAGGCCGCCGGATTGCCGCTATGCTGTGCGCCCTGGGCAACGTCTGAACGGGGACCATCCATGCGCCTGAGCCAACTCCAGGACTTCATCGCCGTGGCCGAGCACGGCAGCATTCGCGCCGGCGCGCGTGCCCGCGAGGTATCGGCGCCGGCACTGACCAAGAGCATCCGCCAGCTCGAGGAAGAGCTGCACGTGCCGCTGCTGACCCGCACCACCCGCGGCGTGGTGCTGTCGCGCTATGGCGAGGCCTTCCTGCGGCGCGCGCGCCTGATCGCCACCGAGGCGCGCAAGGCCAGCGACGAAATGAGCCAGATGCTGGGCGCGCGCAACGGCGTGGTGCGCGTGGGCGCCGCCGGCGGCCCGGCGCACCTGCTGCTGCCGGCGGTGCTGACGCGCTTCCGGGTCCAGCATCCGGACGTGCTGGTGTGCATCGACAGCGGCGGCTATCCGTCCCACCTGGACGAGCTGCGCGCGGGCGTGATGGACATGGCGGTTAGCCCGGTGCCGGACGAGGGCATCGAGCGCGAGTTCACCTGCGAGCCGCTCTACAACAACGATTCGGTGGTGGTGGCGCATCGCGAGCATCCGCTGCGGCACGCGCGCCGGCTGCGCGAGCTGATCGGCTCGGACTGGGTGCTGACCGGCCAGCGCATGCACGGCCCCGGCGCCGCCATCCTCGACGCCTTCCGCGCGCACGACCTGCCGCTGCCGCGCGTGGCGGTGCGCTGCGACACCATCGGCATGATCCAGTCGCTGCTGCAGGACCGGCACCTGCTGTGCATGCTGCCGCGCCAGCTGGTGCCGGGCCAGCTCGCCGCCGCGGGGCTGGTGCCGCTGCCGATCGAAGACCAGCTGCCCAGCCACACGGTCAGCCTGATCTACCGCGCCGATTCGCCGATGACGCCGGTCGCCGCCCAGTTCGCCACGCAGCTGCGGCGCGAAGTCCACTACCTGACGCAACTCCCCGACAGCCCGCTGCGCCGCCCCGCCTGAGCGCGCGCTACCGCAGCGCGCGCCTCGCGGGAACTGCCTGTACCGGCACGGTGCTAACCAGTGGTTTACATCTGAAATTCCCAAACCCCTGCCGTGCCGCACCGGCGCTGGCTTTGCGGCCGGTGCTGCGCGGCGCGGCGGGATTTTCCCCAATCCCTGCGCAGCGCCTTCTTGCCTGACAGTGGCACCGGACACCAACCGGATTGCAGGGAGGCAAGCATGCAGGACATCGAAGACCGGCCAGCGGCGCTGGTCACGGGCACGGGGATCGACAGCGCGGGCGACGGCGTTTGGCTGCTGCACGGGCAAGGCCAGAGCTTCGTTGCGGACGTGGGCGAGGGCCTGCTGGTGGTCGACAGCGGCCCGGGCGGGCGCGTCACGCGCGGCATGATCGAGGCACTGCGCACACAGAGCGATTTGCCGGTGCTGGCGATCTGCTACAGCCACGGCCATATGGGCTACAACGCCGGCCTGCAGCAATGGCTGGACCACGCCGCCGCGCGCGGCGAGCCCGCGCCGCGCGTGCTGGCCCATGTCAACGTGCTGGCGCGCCAGGCGCGCTACCGCGAGACCCAGCGCATGCAGGAACGCATGGCCGAGATCCAGTTCCGCCAGCCGGCCGGCGCGCTGGCGGGCAAGCTGGTCCACTTCGAACCCACCGAAACCTTTGCCGATGGCCTGACGCTGGGCCGCGGCGAGCGCCGCGCGGAAATCCTGTGGGCGCCGTCCGAGACCGACGATGCCGTGGCGGTGTGGCTGCCTGGCCGGCGGCTGCTCTACGGCGGCCCGGCGGTGATCGACTCGATCCCGAACATCGGCACCCCGTTCCGCACCCTGCGCGACACCGTGCGCTGGGCCGACACGCTGGAGCGCCTGGCGGCATTGCAGCCGCGCGCGGTGGTGCGCGAGTTCGGCGCCACCGTGCACGGCGAGGCCGAATGCCAGCGCGTGCTGTGCGGCACCGCCCGCGCCTTGCGCTGGCTGCGCGCCGAGGTGGTGCGGCTGATGAACGCGGGCTGCAACGAGCGCCAGATGCTGGCCGCGCTGCAGCCGCCCGCGGCGCTGTTCGACCAGCCCTGGATGTGCCCCACCTACGGCGACCCGAGCTATATCGCGCGCGACATCTACCGCTCCGAGAACGGCTGGTGGGACCGCAACGCCACCACGCTGCATCCGGCGCCGCCGCGGCAGGCCGCGGCCGAGATCGCCGCCGCCGTGGCCGACCACGGCGCGCTGCTGCGCCACGCGCAGGCGCTGGCCGCGCGCGGCGACACGCAGCTGGCGCTGCACGTGATCGACGTGCTGGCGCTGGCGCCCGCTGACACCCCCTCCGTGCGCGAGGCGCGCCGGCTCAAGGCCGCCTGGCTGCGCCAGCGCGCCACCCAGGTGCGCAGCTATGTGTCGCGCAGCCTGTACGGCGCCGCCGCCGACGCGCTGGAGAGCGAAGCGGCGGACAACTTCGGCCTGCACTAGGAAGACCGCATGAAACACAACATGGCACGTGCCAGCGTTACCGCCACCCCGCTGCCCGATCCGCGCCGGCGCGCGCTGCTGCGCGGACTCGCCGCGCTCGGCCTGGGCGCCGCGGGGAGTCCGCTTTACGCCAGCAACGCCTGGCCCGCGCGCCCGATCCGGCTGGTGGTGCCGGCGCCGCCGGGCGGCGGCACCGACCTGTTCGCGCGCACGCTGGCAGCAGCGCTGGGCAAGGCGCTGGGCCAGACCATCGTGGTCGACAACAAGCCCGGCGCGACCGGCATCATCGGCAACGATGCCGTGGCCAAGGCCAGCCCCGACGGCTACACGCTGCTGTTCACCTATGCCGCCGCGGTGGTGATCAACCAGACCCTGCAGCCCAGGCTGCCGTATGACGGCCTGCGCGACCTGGTGCCGGTGGCGCAGATCGGCGCGGGCGGCAATTTCCTGGTGGTGACGCCCGACTTCCCCGCGCGCACGCTCAGGGAATTCGTCGACCATGTGCGCAAGCACCCCGATGCCTACGACTACGGCTCATGGGGCATCGGCTCGGGCGGCCACCTGACCATGGCGGCGCTGGGCCTGCAGACCGGCATCAAGCTGCGCCACGTGCCGTACAAGGGCGTGGCGCCGATCCTGGCGGACCTGCGGGGCGGCGTGATCAAGGCCGCCTTTGTCGATACCTCGTCGTCGCTGCCGCTGATCCGCGCCGGCAAGCTGCGCGCGCTGGCGGTCAGCGGCACGCGCCGCGCCCCGGCCACGCCGGAGGTGCCGACCATGACCGAACAGGGCTATCCGTTCGACACCGACAGCTGGTACGGCCTGTTCGCGCCCGCCGGCACCAGCGCCGCGATCGTGCAGCGGCTCAATGCCGAGGTGAACCGGCTGATGTCCGAGGCCCCGATGCGCGAGCGCTTTTTGCAGCTGAACATGGGCATGGCGCCGCCGAAGACCGCGGAGCAGTTCGCGCAGACCGTGCGCGCGGATGTGGGGGTGTGGGGCAAGGTGATACAGGCTAACCACATTACTGTCGATTGATGCCGGCGCCGTTCCCGCTAGCCGTTTGCCAGGCAAGCAGATCCCGCTCCGTCATTCCCGCGAAAGCGGGAATCCAGCGACTTTGAGAAGCGCCAGCGCTTCAAAGCCACCGGGTCCCCGCCTGCGCGGGGACGACGTGTCGGTGCTTGAGCCAGGTCAGCATCGCAGATGCAGCCCCCTCTCCCGCAAGCGGGAGAGGGGAGCAACCCGGCCTCTTGCCGGTTCGCCGCGACTGTCGTAAGGTGGCGGCTCCTGGGATAACCGAAGCCTTGCCTCGAAACCCGCCGACCCACGGCCGCAGCGCCCCTGCCGCGGCCGTCCATCCGACGGGAGTTCATCGTGGACAGGCGCGTCTATCTGCTGACGGCAACGGTATTCCTGGCTGGCATCGCCGAGAACATCTGCATCGGCATCCTGCCTTCGCTCAGTACTGACCTGGGCGTCTCGCTGGCGTCCGCCGGACAGCTCACCACCATTTTCTCCGCCGTCTTCGCCGTCACCGCCTTGCTGGCCTCGGCGCTGCTCACGCGCGGCGACCGCAAGACGCTGCTGCTGGCCGCGCTTGGCGTATTCGCGCTCGGCAACGGCGTGGCCGCGGCCAGCCCCGGCTATGCCGTGCTGTTCGGCGCGCGCGTGCTGATGGCCGCCAGCTGCGCGCTGGTGATCCAGCTCGCGGTGATGCTGGCCACCGCGCTGGCCGCGCCTGCGAGCCGCGGGCGCGCCATCGGCCTGGTCTTTGCCGGCATCAGCGGCTCGCTGGTGCTGGGCGTGCCGGCCGGCATGGTGCTGGACCAGTGGGCCGGCTGGCGTGCGGTGTTTGGCACGCTCGCGGTGCTGGCGCTGCTGCCGGCGGCGCTGCTGTGGCGCGGCCTGCCGCGCTCGCCGTTGCGGCGCACCGCGTCACTGCGCGGGTACTGGCAGGCGCTGGCCGATCCGCGCGGGCTGTGCGCGCAGCTGGTGTCGGTGGCGATGATCGGCGGGCATTTCACGCTGTTCGCTTACCTCAGTCCTTACCTGCAGGCCCACCTTGGCGCCGATGCGCGCGCGCTCACCGCGTGCTACGCCGCGTTCGGCGTCGCCGGCGTTACCGGTGCCTGGCTGGGCGGCTGGTGCTCGGACCGCATCGGCGCGGCGCGCGCGCTGCTGGCGTGCCCGGCGGCGTTCTGCGTATCGATGGCGGCGCTGCCGCTGGCCGCGGTCTCGGCCTGGCTGCTGCTGCCGGCGCTGCTGGTGTGGGGCGCGCTCAGCTGGTCGGTCTCGCCGATCGTGCAGAACTTCCTGGTGCGGCAGGCACCTGCTGACGCGGACGCGCGCATCGGCATCAACGTGGCGGCGATGCATGTGGGCGTGGCGCTGGGCGCGGGGGTCGGCGGCGTGATGGTGGACCACGGCGCGCTGCTGCAGACGCCGTGGCTGGGCAGCGCGATGGTGGCGCTGGCCTTCGGCCTGGCGCTCGCCGCCGTGCGCGGGCAGCGCTGGCGCGCCGCGCTGCCGTGAGGCGCAGAGGTCGCCAGACAGTCGACTTCTTCCTATATCGATGTCGGAGCCTCACCGACAGCGAGCGCGCCACCCAGCCACTAGTATCGATTCAGAAAAACAGCACGCCCCCACGAAAAACCGGTGCCGCAAGCGGCATCCGGGACCGGCTGCGCGCTGCATGGAACGACAGCAACAACAGGAGGAGCGCCATGGACCGCCGCCAGTTTCTGAAGTGGGGAAGCTTCCTGACCGTCACCGTGGCCACCGGCGGGCTCAGCGCCTGCGGCGGTGGCGATGACGATCCGGCGCCGGAACCGGATACCGGCAACCCCGAGAACTTCAATTTCGTGCATGGCGTGGCGTCGGGCGACCCCCGCCCCGACAGCGTGATCGTGTGGACCCGCGTGGAGGGGGCCAACGGCAAACGGCCGGTGGTGGTGCGGCTGCAGGTGTCGACGCAGCAGGATTTCGCGCCGCCCACGCTGCTGGTCAACCAGCCGCTGATGGCGCTGCCCGACTGGGACTACACCATCCGCAACAAGGTCACCGGCCTGAGCCCGGGCACGCGCTACTTCTACCGCTTCCTGCTCGGCAACCGCCCCAGCACCACCGGCCGCACGCGCACCGCGGCCGCGGCCGGCACGCCGCTGGCGCAGCTGCGCTTTGCCTTTGTCAGCTGCCAGGACTGGAACGCCAACCACTGGGCCGGCATGGAAGAGCTGGTGCAGCAGGACCTGGACTTCATCGTCCATGTCGGCGACTACATCTACGAAGCCGTGCCGGGCGGCTCGCGCGCGGGCAACGTCGAAGACCGCCACACCGCGCTGCAGCTGCCCAACGGCACCGCGCTGCCGGATGGCAGCGTCTACGCCACCACGCTGGACGACTACCGCTACCTGTACCGCAGTTACCGCAGCGACGCGCGCCTGCAGGCGCTGCATGCCGCCTTCCCGATGATCGCGATCTGGGACGACCACGAGTTCTCGGACAATGGCTGGCAGGACCGCCAGACCTACAACATCGCCGACGACCAGACCCCGCGCACCGCGCGCCGGCGCGCCGCCAGCCAGGCCTGGTTCGAATTCATGCCGGCCGACGTCACGCTGGACCAGAACAACCCGTCGTTCCAGAACATCCAGATCTACCGCGCCTTTACCTTCGGCAACCTGGCCACGCTGCTGATGACCGACGAGCGCCTGTACCGCGCCGACCACATCATTCCCGAGCAATCCGTCGGCCGTTCGATCGGCAGCCTGTATTTCGTGCCGACGGCCACGCTGGCCGCGGCCGAGGCGCAGAAGATCGCCGCCGCCGGCAATGCGCTGACGCCGGTGTCGATGCTGGGCGACACCCAGCGCGCATGGTGGCAGGACCGCATCGGCGCCGACGCCACGACGTGGAAGCTGTGGGGCAACCAGCTGTCGCTGCTGCGCATGCAGGTCGACGTGCCGCTGGCGGTGGCACGGCTGATCGCGCGCGCGCTGGTGGCGGCCAACAACGCGCTGGCCTCGCTCGAGACGGCGATCGCCAACGCGCTGGCCGATGACCTGCGCGCGGCGCGCACCGCCGGCACCTATGTCAACCTGGCCTATACCGCGCTGCGCAACGTGCTGGTGCAGGCCGGCATCGACAGCGCCGCGTTCGACGCCAACATCAAGCCGCTGATCGAGGCCCGGCTGCCGGCGATCACGCTGCTCGAACGCTTTATCCTCAATGCCGACCAGTGGGACGGCTTCAACGCCGAGCGCAAGAACCTGATGGCGTTCCTGAAGACCAACGGCATCCGCAACGTGGTGGCCTTGAGCGGCGATATCCACGCCTTCTTCGGCGGGCAGGTGATGGACGACTACGATGCCGCGGCGCCCGCGCCGGTGATGGTCGACCTGGTCACGGCCGGGCTGTCGAGCAACACGCTGCTCAGTTCGTTCCGCACCGTGGTCGATACCGATGCCGCCTTTGCCGCGCTGCGCGAGCTGATCTACAGCAACGTGGGAGGCACCATCGTCAATACCTTCGATGCCACGCTGCGCGCCTTCAACCCGTGGCTGCGCCATGCCGACACCAACGCCGAGGGCTACGCGCTGGTCACGCTGACACCGCAGAAGCTGAGCTGCACCTTCCACACCCTGAAGCCGCTCGCCGGCGGCACGGCGCCGGCACTGCCGGCCACCGCCAGCACAAGGCTGCTGGAAGTGGCGGCTGGCACCGCCGACGTGACCGTGACCTAGCCGCGCCGGCCTCAGTACCCGGCCTGCCGGTCCACCAGGTTCAGCAGCGCGCGCCCGTCGCGGGCGCGCCGCAGGTTTTCAATGCACTGCTGCGCCACCAGCGGGTACGACGGATCGGCGGCGATATGCGGCGTGGCTTCGATGCGCGGATGGTTCCAGACCGGGTCGTCCGCTGCCGGGGGTTCCTTGGCGAACACGTCCAGCGCCGCGCCGGCCAGGTGGCCTTCGTCGATCAGCGCGACCAGGTCGGGCTCGACCACATGCTCGCCACGGCCGACGTTGATGAAGTACGCCCCCTTGGGCAGCCGCGACAAGGTGCGCCGGTCGAGCAGCCCTTCGGTGCGCGGCGTCAGCGGCAGCGTGCAGACCAGGATGTCGCTTTGCGCCAGCATCGCGTCCAGGCCGTCGTCGCCGGTGAAATCGGTCACGCCCGGCAGATGCTTGGCGGCACGGCTCCAGCCGCTGACCGGGTAGCCGATGGCGGCAAACATGCGCGCCACCTCGCTGCCGATTTCTCCCAGCCCCAGCACGCCCACGCGGCACTGCGCGGCATCGCGCCCCGCATGGCGCTTCCATTCGCCGCGGCGCTGCTGCTCGGCGTACAGACCCAGCGAGCGGGTATGGCGCAGCGCCATCGCCAGCACGAAGCGGGCAATGCCGGCCTGCTGGCCCGGGTCGACGATGCGCGTGACCGGGATATGCGCGGGCAGGTCGGGCGCGGCCAGCAGCTTGTCGACGCCGGCGGTGGCGGCGCACACCAGCCGCAGGTTCGGATAGGCCGGCACCACGCCGGGCTTCAGGCCCCACGCGATGATGGCCTCGACCTGTTCCGCGACCGCGGCCTCGCGGCCGTTCCACACGGTGATGTCCGGCGCCGCCTCGCGCAGCAAGGCGGTGATGGGAACCGCCATGAACGACGGCAGGTGAACGAGAATGGCCATGATCAGTTGCGGTAGTCGGGGTTGATGCGGTCGAGGCGGCGCAGCAGGCCCGGCCACGCGAGGTTCGAGCCCTTGCCCTTGGTGGCCTGGCGCGCCTGCTGGCCCATGTTGGCACTGGCGGATTCGGGCACCCGCGTCAGCGGCGTGCCGCCGCTCTGCGCCAGGATCTGGATGCGGCACGCCGACTCCAGCGTGTACATGGTCAGGAACGCGTCCGCCACCGTGCGCCCGCAGGTAAGCAGGCCGTGGTTGCGCAGGATCATCTGCTTGCAGCGGCCCAGGTCGGCCACCAGCCGCGCCTTCTCGTCCTCGCGCAGCGCCACGCCCTCATAGTCGTGGTAGGCCAGCCCGGTCAGCGCGAACATCGCCTGCTGCGACACCGGCAGCAGCCCGTCCTGCTGCGCGGACACGGCGACGCCGTGCGCGGTATGCGTGTGCATCACGCAACCGACTTCCGGGCGCGCCTCGTGCACGGCGCTGTGGATGATGAAGCCGGCCGGGTTGACGTCATACGGCGTGTCCAGCACGGGCTGGCCGTGGTGGTCCACCTTGACCAGGCTCGACGCGGTGATCTCGTCGAACATCATGCCGTACGGGTTGATCAGGAACTGGTCCGGCGCATCGGGCACGCGCGCCGAGATATGCGTGAAGATCAGGTCGTCCCAGCCGAAGTGCGCCACCAGCCGGTACGCGGCGGCCAGGTCCACACGCATCTGCCATTCGGCGTCGGAGACGCGGTCTTTGATGCAGTCTTCTGCGGTTTCGACGAGCTGGACTTGCGCCATGTGGGCCTCCCGGGGGCATGTGGGTCATTGATTCGCTGCATTGTCCCGGCGACCGGCGCCAAAGTCTGTTAAGTGTTAGACAATCTCGGCTCCGGCAAGGAGAGCGATGTGAAGGGTCAGGGAAAGAGAGCCGCGGGCAGGGACGAGCCCGTGCGCGCGCTGCCGCGCAGCGTGCTGGCCAGCGGCTGGCTGCGCAACGCGCCGGCGCGCGTGCTGGATGCCGTGGCGCATGCCGCACGCCGCCAGCGATTTGGCGACGGCGAGATGATCTTCGCGCGCGGCGATCCGCCCACGTATTTCTGCATGGTGGTGTCCGGCCGCGTGCGCATGAGCCGCGTCAGCAGCGGCGGGCGCGAGTCGGTGTATTCCGTGATCGGGCGCGGGCGCTGGTTCGGCGAGATCTCGCTGTTGGACGGCAAGCCTCGCACGCACGACGCCTTCGCGGTCGGCAACACCGAGCTGCTGGTGCTGGGCCAGCGCGATTTCCACCGCATCCTGGCCACGCATCCGGAAGGCATGCAGCTGATCGTGCAGCAGATCTGCGCGCGGCTGCGGGTGGCCTTCGACCACGCGCAAAGCGCGGCGCAGGCGCCCAGCGACGCGCGCATGGCGGCGCGACTGCTGGAGCTGGCCGACCGCACTGACCACGTGGTGCGCATCAGCGCGGAAGAGCTGGGCGACATGGTCAGCCGCTCGCGCCAGACCGTGGCCAAGACGCTGCAGGCGTGGCAGGACGCAGGGCTGATCCGCCGCGCCTACCGCCAGATCGAACTGCTGGACCCGGCCGCGCTGAAGCGCCTGGCCAGACGATGACGCTGTCCCGCGTGCGCAAATAACCTGCCCTGCGCGCGATGGCAAGGCTGGTTAACGACCGTTGCAAAAACAAACAGAATGTCAGGTGCCCCGTTGCTACAGTGGCCTTTCCCTTGCCTGTAGGCGTTTCTAGGAGGTACACGAATGAAGCAACATCTGGCGAAATCCCTGGTCATGGCGGGTGCGATCATCGCGGCCGCACCGCTGTTCGCGCAGCAGGCCCAGCCACTGCAGCCGAGCCAGCCGATGCCGATGACACAGCCGATGCAGCCGATGCAGCCCGCCCAGCCGATGCCGTCCGCGCAGCCCGTGCAGGCGATGCCTGCGGCCCCGTCGGCGCAGATGGCACCCGCGGCACCGGCCGCCCCGGCCGCCGGCGGCAGCTATGCACAAGCCCCCGTGCCCCCGGCCCAGCCCGGCATGGCCGCGGCGCCGTCCGATCCGTCGCTGGCGGGCGGCACGGTCTCGGCCGTGGACCCCGCCAGCATGAGCCTGGCGCCCGATGCGCTCGGCACGCGCCTGGGCCAGCGCAGCACCTTCCTCGACGGCGCCTGAGCGCCGGCCGGCGCGGGTCCGCAGCGCGGGCTCGCGCCACGCCTCCCCTCATCACGTCACGCGCGGGCGCGCCCCGCTCAGCTACCCCTGCGCCGCGGCCGCGCCCTGCTGCTGCAGCCATTCCAGGAAGGCACGCAGGTGCAGCGGCTTGTCGGCATCGCGCGGCACCAGCGCATGGTAGGTGTTGCCCGGCGCGCGGATCGCGCCGAACGGCGTGGCGATGCGCCCGCCGGCACGGTCCACCTCCAGCGTGGGGAACGTGCCGATGGCAAAGCCCAGGCTGTCCGCCACGGCCTGCAGCGTGACAAAGAAATGGTCGAAGCGCAGCGTGCGCACCGGCAGCAGCGACGCATGCCCCGCCTGCTGCAGCCATGACTCCCAGCTGCCCGGCCGCGTCTCCGTGTAGAGAAACACGCCCTCCACCAGGTCTTCCACGCCTTGCAGCGGCAACTGCCGCAGCAGCGCCGGGCTGGCGATCACGGTCTGGTACTCGGTAAAGACCGGCATCGACTCGAACTGCTCGCCGCGCTCCAGCGTGCGCCGTATCGCCACGTCGAAGGTGCCGTTGAAGCCGGCCTCATTGCTGAACGCGGTCGAGACCCTCACGTCGACCTCCGGCTGCAGGCGCCGGAAATCATCCAGCCGCGGAATCAGCCAGCGCATGGCAAAGGTGGCCGGCGCGTTGACGCGCACCACCTTGCGCGTGGCGATGCGGCCATAGCGCTCGGACGCGGCGCTGATCTGGTCGAACGCCGTGCTGATCTCGCGCGCGAAGGCCTGCGCGTGGACGGTCGGCACCATGCGCTGGCCCTGGCGGATAAACAGCGGCTGCCCCAGCCATTGCTCCAGGATCTCGATCTGCCGGCTGACCGCGCCATGGGTCAGGTTCAGCTCGCGCGCGGCGGCCGAATAGCTGCCGGCGCGCGCGGCTACCTCGAAGATGCGCAGGGCGTTGAGTGGGGGCAGCTTGTGCGGCATTGTGAGATTTCCTGACAGGATCTGGAAAATAAACTCGTTTGTGAGAGTTTATCGCTTAACTTAGCATCGATCTCAGGCAAATCCTCGTCACAAATCCTGCGCAAAGAGACCCCATGAGCACCCCGATCCAGGCCAACGGCCACACTTACCAGTTCCCCGCCCGCCCCACCGTCATCGTCTGCATCGACGGCTGCGAGCAGGAGTACATCAACCTGGCGGTGCAGGCCGGCGCGACGCCGTTCTTCGCCAGCCTGGCCGCGCGCGGCACCGTGCTGAGCGGCGACTGCGTGGTGCCGTCGTTCACCAATCCCAACAACCTGTCGATCGTGACCGGCGTGCCGCCGTCGGTGCACGGCATCTGCGGCAACTTCTTCTACGACACCGAGGCCGGCGCCGAGGTGCTGATGAACGACGCACGCTACCTGCGCGCGCCGACCGTGCTTGCCGCCGCGGCAAAAGCCGGCGCCAGGGTCGCCGTGGTCACCGCCAAGGACAAGCTGCGCGCGCTGCTGGGCCACGGTCTTGAGGGCATCTGCTTCTCGGCCGAGAAAGCCGACCAGGCCACCATCGAAGAGAACGGCATCGACGACGTGCTGCGCAAGGTGGGCATGCCGCTGCCCTCGGTCTACAGCGCCGACCTGTCGGAGTTCGTGTTCGCCGCCGGCGTGGCCCTGCTGGAGTCCGAGCGGCCCGACCTGATGTACCTGTCCACCACCGACTACGTCCAGCACAAGCACGCACCGGGCACGGCGCAGGCCAACGCCTTCTACGCGATGATCGACCGCTACCTGCAGCGCCTGGACGCGCTCGGCGCGGTCATCGGCGTGACCGCCGACCACGGCATGAACGCCAAGACCGACGCGCTCGGCAAGGCCAATATCCTGTTCCTGCAGCAGGTGCTGGACCAGCGCTTCGGCACCGATGCCACGCGCGTGCTGCTGCCGATCACCGACCCCTATGTCGCCCACCACGGCGCGCTGGGCTCGTATGCCACCGTCTACCTGCCCGCCGGCACCGACCAGCGCGCGGTGCACGAGGCCATCGCCGCGCTGCCCGGCATCGAGCTGGTGCTGGACAAGCGCGCCGCCAGCGAGCGTTTCGAACTGCCGCCCGACCGCATCGGCGACCTGGTGGTGGTCAGCGAACGGCTGACCGTGCTCGGCACCACGCCGGCGCGGCATGACCTGAGCGGGCTGGATGCGCCGCTGCGCTCGCACGGCGGCCTGTCCGAGCAGAAGGTGCCGCTGCTGTTCAACCGCAAGGTCAGCGTGCCGGCCGGCCAGCGGCTGCGCAACTTCGACATCCTGCGGCTGGCGCTGAACCACGCGGACTGACGGCCACCGACCGACGACCAACACAAGGGGAGCGGCGCCATGCAAATCCTGCTTTCCCTGATGTCCGGGGTTGCACTGCTGATCTGGGGCGCGCACGTGACGCGCCACGGCATGCTTGCGTTGCTGGGGCCGCGCTTGCGGCTGGCGCTCGCCGCGGGCACGGCCAGTCCCGCGCGCGGCTTCCTGGCCGGGCTTGGCGTGACCGCGCTGATCCAGAGCAGCAGCGCCACGGCGCTGATGACAAGCGCCTTCGTCGCGGGCGGGCTGGTGTCGTTGCCCGCGGCGCTGCCGATCGTGCTGGGGGCCGACGTCGGCACCAGCCTGATGGCGCGCCTGCTGTCGGTCGATATCTCGTGGCTCTCGCCGCTGCTGCTGGTCACCGGCATTGCCCTGCGGCTGTCCGGCAAGGCCAGCGTGCGCGGACAGGCTGGCGAAGTCATCGTCGGGCTGGGGCTGATCACGCTGGCCTTGCAGCTGATCCGCCTTTACGCCGCGCCGCTGCTGCACGCGCCGATCGTGCACGCGATCTTCACCTCGCTTGGCAACGACGCCCTGCTGGCACTGGTGATCGGCGCGCTGCTGGCCCTGCTCGCATACTCCAGCCTGGCCGCGGTCCTGCTGACCGCAACGCTGGCCGTGGGCGGCGTCATCGGCCCGGCCACCGCGTTGCCGCTGGTGCTCGGCGCCAACCTGGGCAGCGGCCTGATCGCCTGCCTCGCCAATTCCGGCAGCGCCCCGGCCGCACGGCGGGTCTCGCTCGCCAACCTGATGTTCCGGGTGGCAGGGATACTGGCCTTCCTGCCGCTGCTGGACGCCATGCCGTGGCTGCTTTCCCGCCTGGGCAGCAGCGCCGCGACCATGGCCATCGACTTCCACATGGCATTCAACGTGGCGCTTGCCGCAACGCTGATCTGGTTCGTCAAGCCGGTGGCGTCGCTGTGCAACCGCTGGCTGCCCGATGCGCACGACGACGCCGCGCCCGGCGGCGCACGCTACCTGAGCCAGAACGACCTGCGGCACCCGTCCGTCGCGCTGGGCAACGCCACGCGCGAAGTCGTGCGCATCGGCGACGTGATCGAGGACATGCTCAGCGGCATGAAGCTCTCGGTGACCGGCAACGACCGCGTCATCAACGCGCGCTGCCGCGCGCTGGACGACCGGATCGACGACCTCTATGCGTCGGTCAAGATGTACCTGACGGATGTCGATGCCGGCAGCCTTGACGATGACGATAGCGCGCGCTGGGACGAGATCATGCTGGTCAATATCAACCTGGAATATGCGGGCGATATCGTCGAGCGGATCCTGGCGGACCTGGACCAGCGCAAGCTGAGCCGCAACTACCGGTTCTCGGACGAGGGCAGCGGGGAATTGCTCGAGTTGTGCGACCTGCTGGTGGCGAACTTGCGGACCAGGATGTCGCTGTTCGTTGCCAACGACCGGGAAGCGGCGGGATTGCTGCGGGAGTGCGCAAATGAGTTCCAGGCACGCGCCGAGCGCTTCATGGCGCGGCACATTGCGCGGGTGGCGCAGCGGCGGGCTGCGAGCGTGGAGACTAGTGGGTTGCATTTGGATGTGTTGCGGGAGTTGGTGCAGATGAATGCGTTGTTGTGCGTGGCACCGGGGGGTGTGCCGGGGGTTTTGCGTGGCACGGTTGGGGAAGGTGGGGCGGTTCTGGTGGCGGGTGTTTGAGGGTGGTGGGCGGCTGATGGCTTGTTGCCATGCGACAGGTTGCCGCTCTTGGCAGGCGCGGCTGTTTCGCCGGCGTAGCCGGCGAGTCACTTTTTGGCCGAGCGCCAAAAAGTAACCGAAAAGCGCGTCGCCTGTGCGGCTGGGAATCAATTCCACGGCGTCAGTGGTTCGGGCGGTGGTGATTTCCGTCTGGCGTGGGTGCCCGTTCGAACCTGCTAACGCTATGTGAGTTAGGGGTGGTGCCTGCGATAACCCACTTTTGAACGATCCCAACCAGGGCGTAGGCAGCCTGCTGCTGGCGTCAACGCGGGGACGCCTTCGGCTGCGCTGCGCGCCGGTCCTATCGCGGCGGGTGGGCTCTGGCATGGAACGCGTCGCTGCGCTCGCTTGGCGCTGGCAGGCCGCGGCTGCCGGGGGCTGTTTTGCTGGGAAGGCCCCACTTCGTTGAGGCTCCCGCCCTCTCCCCCGGCCCCTACCCAGGAACCTTCGCTAAGCCTTTGATTTGGGTAGTGCCACCAACGAATCAAAGACCACCGTCATTCCCGCGAAAGCGGGAACCCAGCGACTTTGAGAAGCACTTGCGCTTCAAAGACACTGGGTCCCCGCCTACGCGGGGACGACGTGTCGGTGACTGGGAGCAAGCCGGCATGGCCAGCGTGCGGGCTACTCTCCCGCAGGCGGGAGAGGGGAGCAAACCAGTGGTAGTGGATGCGGGCGCGGGCGCCGGCGCCGGCGGGGCGCGCTCGAGCGCCAAGCGAGCGCAGCGACGCGTTCCGTGCCTGGGCCACCGACCTGAGATACTGCCTGCGCAGCAGCCGTAGGCGTCCCCGCGATGCGGCTAGCAGCAGGCTGCCTACGCCCTAGTTTGGGATCGTTCAATAGTCGGTTATCGAAGGCGTTGCCCCTAACTCACATAGCGTTAGCAGGGTCGAACGAGCACCCACGCTAAAGGGAAATCACCACCGCGAGAACCACCAACGCCGTGAAATTGATTGCCAGCCGCACAGGCGACGCGTTTTTTGGTTACTTTTTGTCGCTCGGACAAAAAGTGACCCGCCCAGCAGGGCGGAACCAGGCGGTTCAAACGCCGACAGCATGTCACCAACAGCGACCAACCACCCCCCAGGACAAAAAAACCTACCACGGCAACGAATACGTCTTCGTATTACAAAAACTCTTCATCGCCTCCAACACCCCCTCCTTGTACCCCAACCCAGAATCCTTGACCCCCCCGAAAGGCGTCAATTCAAGCCGATACCCCGGCACCTCCCGCACATTGACACTCCCAACCCTAAGCTCCCGCACAAAGCGCGTAATGTAGTCCAGCCGGTTAGTACAAACCGACGACGACAACCCATACGCCGTGCCATTCGAAATCCGGATCGCATCATCGATATCCTTGAAGCGAATCACCGGCGACACCGGCCCAAAGGTTTCATGCTTCACCACCGTCATCTCCGGATCCACATGATCCAGCACCGTCGGCGAATACAGCGCCCCGCGCCGGATATTGCCGTAGCGCAGCGTCGCGCCAGCGGCAATCGCCTCGTTGACCACCTTCTCGAACTGGATCGCCGCGGCCTCGTCGATCACGGTGCCCATGTCGACCTTCGGGTCCATCGGGTCGCCGTAGTTGAGCGCCTCGGTCTTCTGCACCAGCAGTTCGATAAAGCGCTCGGCCACGGCTTCATGCACCAGCATGCGCTTGATCGCCGTGCAGCGCTGGCCCGAGTTCTTGTATGAGCCGCTGGCGGCCAGCGTCGCGGCTTCTTCCAGGTCGGCGTCTTCCATCACGATGATCGGGTCGTTGCCGCCCAGTTCCAGCACCTGGCGCTTGTAGGTCGCCTTGGCGGCGATGTACTTGCCGATCGGCACGCCGCCGGTAAAGGTCACCAGGTCGACGTCCGCGTTCGTCAGCATCTCGTCGGCGATCTCGCGCGGGTCGCCGGTGAGGACCGACAGCATCTGCGGCGGCAACCCGGCTTCATACAGGATATCGGCCAGCATGTACGCCGCCAGCGGTGTCTTCTCGCTGGGCTTGAGCACCATGCGGTTGTTGGTGGCGACCGCCGGCGCCACCTTGTGGATGACCTGGTTGAGCGGGTGGTTGAACGGCGTGATCGCGGTGATCACGCCGAGCAGCGGCTCGCGCAGCGTATAGACCTTGCGGCTCTTGCCGTGGTGGGTCAGGTCGCACGAGAACACCTGGCCGTCGTCGACCAGCGCCTGGTTGGCGGCGAACAGCAGCACGTCGGAGGCGCGGCCCACTTCGTACAGCGAATCCTTGCGGCACAGCCCGGATTCCAGCGTGATGGTGCGCGAGATCTCGTCCAGCCGCGAGGCGATGATCTCGCCGGCGCGCATCAGGATCTTGTAGCGCTCGTAGCGCGTCAGCGTGGGCTGGTAATCGCGCGCGATGCGGTAGGCGCGGCGCACGTCGTCGAGCGTGGCCCTGGGCACGGTGGCGATGACTTCGCCGGTGTACGGGTAGGTCACCTCGATCACGTCTTCACGGTAGATCTTTTCGCCGGCGATGCGCAGCGCTTCATGGCGGATGTCGGGGATGGCGTGCAATGCAGTCATGGTATTTGCCCTCGCGGGTATTTGAGCAGGGAGTGAAAGACGATGCGGCCGTCGCAGGCGGGCCGGCGCGGTGCCGGCCCCGCTTGCTCAGCGGCGGATGAAGGCCGCGATCACGGCGCTGATCATGCAGCTGGCCGCCACGATCGGGAACACCAGCGAGGTATTGCCGGACTGGTCCAGGATGCGGCCGATCAGCGGCTCGCCCAGGCCGGCGAGCAGGTAGGAGAAGAAGTTGAGGATGCCGGTGGCCGTGCCCGCGCGCTTCGCGCCAACCAGGTCCGGACACAGCGCCCAGAACGACGACGCCGGGCCATAGACGAAGAAGCCGGCCAGGAACAGCGCGACGATGGCGCCCATGCCCGTCGGCAGCTGGTACATCACCATCGACGCGATCGCGCCCAGCACCATGTAGAGCATGATCGCCTTGCTGCGGCTGGAGCCGAACAGCCGGTCCGAGATCCAGCCGTTGGACAGCGCGCCGAACGCCATGCCCACCGGCAGCGCCACCGAGATCCAGGCCGGGTCGATCAGCGTCTCGGCACTCTTCCAGTTCTTGCCCAGGAAGTGCACCGGCACCCAGACGATCAGGCCATAGCGCGCGGCATTCTGGAAGCCGATCGACAACCCGGCGATCAGCAGGCGCGGGTTGCGCAGCACGGCCTTGTAGCGCGACCACGAGCTTTCATCGGCATCGGTTTCCACATTCGCGCGGGGCTCGGCATCCTCGCCCTTCGCTGCACCGGTATCGGGCGACTTGAAGCCAAGGTCCTCCGGACGCTCGCGCACCACCAGGTAGAACGTGATGCCGCCCAGCAGCATCAGCAGCACCGGCAGGCGGAAGATCCAGCGCCAGTCCAGATGCAGGATGTTCACCACCACGATCGAGGTCACGAACGACAGCACCGAGGCGCAGCCGGCCGCGAACACATAGAAGCCGTAGACCTTGCCGCGCTCGCCGGCGCCCCACCAGTTCGACAGCAGCCGGCTGCCCGGCGCCCAGCCGAGCGCCTGGAAGTATCCGTTGATGCCCCACGGAATCGCCAGGCTCTTGAAGCCCACGGCGAAACTGACCACCCAGTTGGCCGCGCACGACAGGATCGCGCCCGCGGTCATCACGCGGCGCCCGCCGAACTTGTCGCCGAGGTTGCCGTTGATGGCCTGGCCGATGGCATAGCACCACAGCAGGCAGGTCGAGGCCCAGCCCAGGGCTTCCTTGGACAGGCCGAACTCCTGCTGGATGCCGGGAATGGCAAAGCCGAAGGTCTGCCGCCCGGTGTAGAAGAAGAAATAGCAGAACATGGCGGCCAGCAGCATCCGCCATTGCGCGCGCCGGAACGATTGCTCGGCCGGGGCGACGAACGCCCCCACCTGGATGCGGTCGGCTGTTTCCATGGTTGTCTCCTGTTGTATTGTCGGCCCGTCTGCCGGGCTCGTGTGGCCGGGTAAACACCGGCCGTGGGGAACCGCTACGCCGGCACGGCGCCGATGAAGTTCCTGCCGCGCGCGCCGTCCAGCGCACGCGCGATCATGGCGCCGGCCTCGTCGTCGCTGACGCCGTAGTCGGCAAACTCGGTCTTCACGCCCAGCCCTTGCAGGAATGCGCGCAGGCGCTGCTGGCCCGCGGCCAGCGACGGCCCGAACAGGCGCTGCAGCGTGCGGTCGCGGTCGGGGCGGCATGCCCACGCCTTTTCCAGCACCATCGGCAGCGTGAACGAGCAGGCAATGCCGTGCGGCAGGCCGTGGCGCAGCGTCATTTCGTAAGAGATCGAATGCGCCAGCGCGGTCTTGGTGTTGGAGAACGCCAGTCCGGCCTTGAGTGCGGCCAGCGCCATGCGCTCGCGCAGCGACAGGTCATCCGGTTGCTGCACCAGTTGCGGCAGGGTCTCGAAGATGTCCTCGACCGCCGACACCGCGAAGGTGTCGGAGACCGGGTTGGCGTTGACGTTCCAGATCGATTCGAGCGCGTGCGACAGCGCATCGAGGCCGGTGGCAATGGTGGTGCCGCGCGGCACCGACAGCATCAGCTGCGCATCGACGATGGCCGCCTCGGGCCAGGTCTGCGGCAGGTGCAGCGAGTATTTCTTCTGGTTCGCCGCGTCCCAGATGGTGGCCCACGGCGTGACTTCGCTGCCGGTGCCGGCAGTGGTCGGCACCGCGATCAGCGGCTTGACCTGCGCCGGCGTAAACGACTTGCCGCTCGCCAGCAGGCTGATCAGCGAATCGAAGCGGCCCGAGCGGGTGCCGACCATCAGCGCCTTGGCGGTATCGATGGCGCTGCCGCCGCCGACCGCGACGATGGCGTCGCAGCGGTCGGCGTGTTCCCAGAAGCGGTTGTACAGGCCGGACAGCTGCGCCACGTCCGGGTTGGGCTGCACGTCTTCGATCAGCCCGGCCAGGTCGGCGCCCAGCAGGGCCTCGAGCCGCGCCACCAGACCCAGCTGGCGCGCTTCGGGGAAGGTCACGACCACCGCGCGCCGGCCGTGCAGCAGGGCCGGCAACTGGTCGAGCGCGCCGGCCCCGCAGTGGATCGACACGGGGTTGTGGTAGGCATGGGGCATCGGGGAGTCTCCTGTGTTCTGGCTTGGGGTAGCTTTGGCGGCGGCCGGTGCCGCGCGCCGGGTTGCCAGAAGTGTGGGAGACGCCAAACCCCCGGTCCAATCGCATCTTTGACGTCCGGGTGCGCCAAAACCGATGGATCGCCGCGGCGCCGCGCGGGCCTCGGGGAAACCCTGTACGCATCGGCGCACGGCTGTGGGAGACTCGCCGGACACGCCGCTAAAGCGGCGGCCAGCCCCCATCCCATTCATGTTCCACCAGTACTACAAGTCGATCCGCTGCTTCCACGCGGTGGCGCGCACCGGCGGCTTCACCGCCGCGGCGCAGTACCTGCATATCGGGCAGCCCACCGTGACCGACCAGGTCAAGGCGCTGGAGACGCGCTTCGGCGTCGAGCTGTTCCTGCGCAGCGGGCGCGGCGTGCGCCTGACCGAGACCGGCGAGCGGCTCTATGCGATCACGCAGGGACTGTTCGGGCAGGAAGAAGAGGCCATGCAGTTCCTGCAGAGCGCGCACAAGCTCAAGACCGGGCTGGTGCGGGTGGGCGCGGTATCACCGCCGATCGCGCTGGGGCTGGCGCGCAGGTTTCGCAGCGCGCACCCGGCGCTGGAGCTGACCGTCACGATCGGCTCGGAGGCGTCGGTGCTGCGCGGGCTGCAGGATTTCGACATCGACGTCGGCATCCTGGCGGAGCCCGACCCGGTCGCGGGCCTGCATATCGCGCCCTATCGCAGGGAGCGCATCGTCGCGGTGATGCCGGCGGGCCATGCGCTGGCCGCGCGCGCGTCGGTCACGCTGCAAGACCTCGCGGGCGAGCCCGTGATCCTGCGCGAAGCCGGCTCGAAGACGCGCGACCGCGTCGAGCGCGCCTGCGCGCAGCAAGGCGTGGCGCTGCACTGCGCGATGGAGATCAACAGCCGCGAGGCCATCCTGCATGCGGTGGCGAGCGGCATGGGGCTGAGCTTCGTGACCCAGATCGAATGCATCCCGCTGCCCGGGCTGCAGGTGGTGCCGGTGGACGAGCCGCTGCTGTCGATCGACTATTCCCTGTGCTGCCTGGCGGTGCGCAAGGAGCGGCCCTTGATCGCGGCGCTGTTTGCGGTCGCGCTGGGCGGCGGCTGAGACTGCGACTGCGACTCAGCGCGCTCGGCCTCGGCCTGGGCCGCCGCTTCGTGCCGGCGCGAACCGTAGCGGCGCGCGTACTGCCAGGTGAATTCCGCGCCCAGCAGGAAGATCTGCGCGGAGTAGTAGACCCACAGCAGCAGCACCACCAGCGAGCCGGCGGCGCCGTAGCCGTTGGCCACGCCGCTCTTGCCGATATACAGGCCGATCAGGAACTTGCCCAGCGTGAACAGCAGCGCCGTCACCGCCGCGCCCAGCCACACGTCGGGCCAGCGCACCTTGGCGCGCGGCATGATCTTGTAGATCATGGCGAAGATCACGGTGATCAGCACCAGGCTGACCACGGTGTCGAGCACATGGGCGATCAGTTCCTCGGCCCCGAACAGCGGCCCCCACAGGCGGTTGAGCGCGGAGATCGCCGCGCTCAGCAGCAGCGACACCACCAGCAGGAAGCCGATGCCCAGGATCATGCCGAACGACAGCAGCCGCGCGCGCAGCAGCGCGAAGATGCCCGAGCTCTTGCGCCGCTCGGGCACCTCCCAGATCCGGTCCAGCGCCGACTGCAGCTCGGCGAAGACCGTGGTCGCGCCCACCAGCAGCACCGCCACGCCGACCACCGCCGTCAGCGCACTGGCCGCCGGCTTGCTGACCGCCAGCAGCATCGCTTCCACGGTCTTGGCGCCTTCCGGGCCGAGCAGCCCCTGCAGCTGCGCCACCACTTCGCCGCGCGCGGCCTCGTGCCCGAACACCACGCCCGCCACCGAGATCACGATCAGCAGCAGCGGCGCGATCGAGAACACCGTGTAGTAGGCCAGCGCCGCGCCCATGCTGGGCGCGTAGTCGTCCACCCAGGCGTTGACGGTATCCCGCAGCAGCCCGTAGAGCGCGCGGGGCGAGGACAGCAGAACCGAGGGGAAGGAAGGCATCGCGGCACCGGTAGTGACGATACTGCCCTGCCCCCGCAATTCCCGTTCCTGCCGTGGCGATGGGCCGCGGGAATGCCCGGCCTGGCGCCATGCAGCCGGCAGAGCGCCGCCCGGGGCGCGCCTGGCGGCCAGGCACGCGCCGGCTTTGCGCGGGTGTCGTGCCGATCCGGTGCCGGATCGCATGCATTCTTTACAACGGCCGGCGGGCGTGCCGGCGTGTCCGAGGGGCGCGCGGGCCGCGGGCTGCGGGGCCCCTCACGGCGCTCAAGGCGCCTGCATCGATACCCCGTAGCCGCCAAAGATGCGCGCCAGCTCGCCGTTGCCGCGGATCTTGTCCAGCGCCGACTCCAGCGCTTCGGCCAGCTCGCGCTCGCCCGCCTTGACCGCCATGCCGACGGCCCATCCGCGCGGTGGCAGGAGCGGCGCGCTGATGTCGGTGGCGGCATAGCGGCCGGCGGCGCGGCCGCCGGCCTTGAGCGCGCTTTCGTACTGGGCCCGCGTCACCAGCGCCGCGGCGATCTCGCCGGCAAACAGCGCGTTCAGCGCCGCGCCGGCCTCGGCATAGATCCTGACCTGGTCGCGCAGCGCGCCGCCGCCCGCGGACAGCAGCGCATTGGCGCCGGCCGAGCCCGCGGCCGCGCCGGTCGGCTGGCCGGCCAGGTCTTCCAGGCCGCGCACGTCGCGCACCCGCTCGCGGTCCTGCGCCAGCACGAAGGTCTCGCGGTAGTAGGGCGCGACGATCAGCGCCTTGTCGTTGGCGCGCATGAAGGCCCGGTCGACCGGCACGTGCAGCATCACGTCGGCCGGCCCGTAGCCAAGGTAATGGCCGCGCCAGACCATCGCGCGCAGGTCGTCCGACATGTCCTCGTCGGCATCGAACGGCATCAGCGCCACCGACAGGCCCAGCGCCTTGCCCAGCGCCTGCGCCAGCGCCACGTCGATGCCGGCGTACTGGCTCCCGGCCAGCGACGAGAACGGCGGCAGGCCCTTGTACACCGCCACCTTCAGCGTGCCGGCCTGGCGGATCCGGGCCAGGTCGGCGTGCGCCGGCGACATGCCGAGCAGCGCGACGGCGGCCAGCAGCAGGCCGCCGAGCCAGCGCCGCAGGTGCGGCACGGGCGCCGGCAAGGCGGACGGGGTAAGCCGCGGGCCGCGGACAGGGCTGGCAGGCATTGGCATCTCTCCAGGTAGACCAAGGGGCCCGGGCTTCAAGTGGGGGCACCGGGCAGGAAGGCGCGGGCGCGGCGCTTACTCGTGACGCGATTCCAGGTAGGTCTTGATGGCCCAGACCGCTTCCTGGCTGAGTACGCCGTCGAACGGCGGCATGTAGACGCGGCCGTCGCGGGTGCGGCCCTTGCGCACGGTGGTGGTGTAGAACTGCGAGATCTCGCTCTGGCAGGCCTGCTTCTTCCTGGCATCGGCGAGCGCGACGCAGTCGCCGTCGAGCTTGCGCAGGTCGGGGGCAATGCCGCCCGACACGGCCTCCAGCCCGTGGCAGCGCGCGCAGTTCTGGTTGTAGGCCGACGAGCCGATGCGCAGCGCCTCTTTGTGCGCTTCGCCGGTGCGATAGGGATTGTCCGGACGCCATTCGTCGCCCAGCTGTGGTAACGCTTTGGTATCGACGGCCTGGGGCGTGACATCGCCGTGGGCCAGCACCGGGCCGGCGGAAAAAGCGGTCAGGGAAGCGCAAAGCGAGAGCAAGGCGAGCAGGCGGCGCTGCGTTTTCATGGATGTCTCCTACAGTGATGGGGCTGGCTTTTGTTTGCCCCGTTTCCGCAAGAGCCATACCAACGCGGCGGCGCGCTGCAAATGCCGCGTTTGCCGGGCTGGAACGGCCCCGGCAACGCCGCGGTGTCCCGGAATGCCACACCCTGGCAAGTGTTTTGCTTCACCACGCAACACTGTCGAGCGCGCCCCTGGCGCGGCCGGCAGCGACCCGCGCAAAGATCGCGGGCGGATTGACACAGGAGACCGAGACATGACCATCCAGCCGGACCCGGCCCGTCCGCAAGCGGCCGCCCCCGTCGATGCCGGGCAGCCCGAGCGCGCCGAGCTGATTGCCCAGGCCCACCAGCGCTCGGAGTCCTACGGCCTGCGCCCCTATGAATCGCCCGACTTCTGCCCCGTGCTGCAGAGCGAGCTGAAGACCCGGATCGAACGCAGCCAGTCGCTGTTCGCCTATGCCCTGCCGGTGATGGAGACGCTCCACGAGCAGATCGTCGACACCCAGAGCATGATCGTGCTGACCGACGCCGACGGCCTGATCCTGCACGCCATGGGCGACGACGACTTCCTCGCCCGCGCCGACAAGATCTCGCTGCGCCCCGGCTCCGAGTGGTCGGAGGCGCGCCGCGGCACCAACGCCATCGGCACCGCGCTGGCCGAGAACCGCGCCACGCTGGTCCACGGCGACGACCACTACCTGCATGCGAACCAGTTCCTGACCTGCTCGTGCATGCCGATCCTGGACCCGTACGGCAAGACCGTGGGGGCGCTGGACGTGACCGGCGACCAGCGCAGCTTCCACAAGCACACCATGGCGCTGGTGCGGATGTCGGCGCAGATGATCGAGAACCAGCTGTTCGGCAATGCCTTCCGCGACATGGTATGCATCCGCTTCCATTCGCGCGCCGAGTTCCTGGGCACGCTGGTGGAGGGCATCGTGTCTTTCACGCCCGGCGGGCGCTTCCTGTCGGCCAACCGCAGCGGGCAGTTCCAGCTTGGCCTGTCCAACGGCGCGCTGCAGGCGCACACCTTCTCTTCGCTGTTCGGGCTGTCGATGTCGCAGCTGTTCGACACGGCGCGCGCGGCCCATGCGGGCATCGTCCAGTTGGCCCTGCCCAGCGGCGTCAAGGTCTGCGCGCGGGTCGAATGGAAGTCGCCGGCGGCCGCGCTGCCCGCCGGCGGCGAGGCGCGCCACGCGGTGACGCACGCGGCCGCGCACGGGGCCACGGCGGCGCCGCGCGCCCTGGCCGCGGGCCCGGCGCCCTCGCCCGGGCTGGATCAGCTGGACACGGGCGACGCCCAGATCCGCGCCGTGATCGGCAAGCTGCGCAAGGTCATCGGCAAGGACATCCCGGTGATGGTGCTGGGCGAAACCGGCACCGGCAAGGAGCTGATGGCGCGCGCCATCCACGCCGACAGTGCCCGCCGCACCGGCCCCTTCATCGCGGTGAACTGCGCCTCGATCCCGGAGACCCTGATCGAGTCGGAACTGTTCGGCTACGAGGAAGGCGCCTTCACCGGCGCCCGCAAGAAGGGCGGCATCGGCAAGATGCTGCTGGCCAACGGCGGCACGCTGTTTCTCGATGAAATCGGCGACATGCCGCTGCACCTGCAGGGCCGCCTGCTGCGCGCGCTGCAGGAGCGCGCGGTATCGCCGCTGGGCAGCAGCAAGGTGATCCATATCGACGTCTCGGTGGTGTGCGCCACCAACCGCAACCTGCGCGAGCTGGTCGCCAACGGGCAGTTCCGCGAAGACCTGTACTACCGCCTCAACGGACTGGTGGTGCGGCTGCCGGCGCTGCGCGAGCGCAGCGACCTCGATGTGGTGGCCGGCAAGCTGCTGCGCCATGACCACGGGGGCCACGCGGCCGGCGAGCCACCCCGCATCAGCGAGGCGGTGATGGCGCTGTTCCGCCGCTACCACTGGCCGGGCAATATCCGCCAGCTGGGCAACCTGCTGCGCACCGCGCGGCTGATGGCCGAAGGCGAAGCCGAAATCACCGAGGACCACCTGCCCGACGATTTCCTTGACGACCTGCGCGAGCCGCCGGCGTGCGCGGCCGCACCGGCCGTGCCAATGCCCGCAAGCGGGCAGCCGACGCGGCTGGCCGAGGTCGAGGCGATGGCGATCGTGGCCACGGTCCGGGCCCATAACGGCAATATCTCGGCGGCGGCCAAGGCGCTGGGGATCTCGCGCAACACGGTCTACCGCAAGATGGAGGAGGCGCGCGCGCTGCCGCAGCAGGCCGGCTGACACCCGGCCGCAGGTTCAGGCCGGCGGCTCGCCGCGCATCCACAGGTCCTCTAGCTCGCGCCAGGCGCGCTGCACGTTCAGCGGATGGCGCGCCTGGAAATGGCGCCAGTGCCGGAACGGCCCCGCCGCCACGGCTTCGACGGCATGCGAGGCATCCTGGCCCGCGGCCAGCGCGGCGCCGATGCCTTCGGCCAGCGCATCGAGATAGGCCAGCGTCGGCACCAGCGTTTGCGCGGGCGTGCCGGCCGCCGTTGCCACCACATTGTCTGCCGGCAACGCGGCCAGTTGCCGCAGCGCATGGCGCCAACCCTGCAGCGACGCTTCCTGCATCTCGGGCACACGCTCGCGGTATGCCAGGCCGCCCGCGCACAGCAGCCGCAGCTGCGGCGCGTACAGCGCGGTATCCGACGCGCTGTGCGCCGGCGCGTGCACGTGCACCTGCCACGCGGTCGCGCCGGTATGTAGCCAGCCGCCGTCCTGCAGCGCCGGCTCCGGCAACACGATCACGGCGCCGCGCATGGCGGCGGTCCCGAGCTGCGCGTCCAGGCGCGCCAGGCAGTCGGCGCACCGTTGCCGCATCAACGCGGCGGTGGCGGCCGACGCCAGGAACCGCGGCCGCGGCCGCAGCCCGGCAAAGGCGGCGTTGGCCAGCACATTCTCCGGATGCGCGTGGGTGTTGACCACCCAGCGCACCGGCTGCGGCGTCAGCGCGCGGATCGCTCCGAGCAGCGCGCGGCCCCATGCCGCGTGCGGCCCGGGATCGACCACCAGCACGCCCGCGCGCGTGACATGGACCACGCTGGGCACCACCGTGCCGGCGTTGGCGCGCATGGCTTCGGCATTGTGGGCGCGGGCGACGTAGACGCCGGCCTGCAGCGGGTCCAGCGTCACGCGCGCGCCGGCGGCGGCGGGCTGCCAGGGATCGAGGGCAAGCGCCAGCGTGGCCCCGAGAAAGCCGCGTCGCGTGGCGGCCATCAACGCTGCCAGGCGCGATCGCGGATCGCGGCCACCAGCGCGGCGCGCATGGCGCCGTCCGCCACGTGGCCGCTGTCCACCCATTGCAGCCGCGCGGCCGGCATGGCATGCCGCAGCCGGCGGGCATTGGCGGGCCGGCAGACCGCGTCGGCGCGGCCGTGCAGCAGCGTCACCGGCATCTCGTGCGCGGCAATTTCGCGCGCCGCGCGCAGCAGGGCCGGCTTGCCCAGCCCGGCGCGGTGGCGCAGGTAGTGCGCCTGGATGCGGTACTTGCGTACCGTGGCCAGCTGTTCGCGCGCGCCCTGCCGGCGTCCCTGCGCGAAGCCCCTCAGGCCAAGCCTGGCCAGCTCCGCCCGACGCCACGCGGCAGCGGTGTCCCGTTTTTGAACAACCGTCCCGCTTTGGAGCAGTCGCGACACCGTGAGCAGCCGGGCACGCGCCCCGGGCAGCCGCTCGCCCGCGGGCGCGACGCGGCGCAGCATGCCGCCGCCGGGGCGCGGCGCAAACAGTCCCAGCACATCGTCGCGCCCGGTCAGGAAAGCGCCGCGCAACACCAGCGCCGCCACCGCGTGCGGGCAGCGCGCGGCGTAGGCCAGCGCCAGCGCCGCGCCCCACGAGCCCCCCACCACGCCCCAGCGCGCAATGCCCAGCGCCGCGCGCAGCTGTTCGAGGTCAGCCAGCAGCGCGCCCACGTTATTGCGCCGCAGGCTGCCTGCCGGCGTCGAGCCGCCGGCGCCGCGCTGGTCGGGCAGCACCACGCGGTGCCGCCGCAGGTCGAACCATGCCGCCATCGACGCCGCGCAGCCGCTGCCCGGCCCGCCATGCAGCACCAGCCAGGGCTCGCCCCGGGGCGAGCCGCACAGCCGCACGTGCAGGCGCTGGGCGTCGGGGGTGTGCAGGTAGAAGACGTCGCGGTTGTTGGTCAGGTCGGGCATGGTTGTTGCCTTTCAGGGCATCGCGGCAGCCACGCTGCCATGCCGCGACGACATTCACTAACCATGCCACCCGAGGAGACCGACATGACCTGGACCACGCCCGCCTACACCGAGCTGCGGCTCGGCTTTGAAATCACGATGTATATCGCCAACCGCTGACCGGCCCGGCCTTTGCGCAGGCAGGCGCCGGTGCGGCGCCTGCGCGGCAAAGGCGTGACCCACCCTCGCGCGCTCGCACCATGACGACCATCCGGGTACTGGGCTCGGCCGCCGGCGGCGGCTTCCCGCAATGGAACTGCAATTGCCGCAACTGCGACGGCGTGCGCCGCGGCACCGTGCGCGCCACCGCGCGCACGCAATCGTCGATCGCGCTGAGCGGCGACGGCCCCGAAGCGGTCCTGGTCAACGCCTCGCCCGATATCCTGCAGCAGCTGCGCCAGGCGAGCGCACTGCAACCCGCGCGCGCCGCGCGCGACACCGCGATTGCCGCGGTGCTGCTGATGGACGCGCAGATCGACCACGTCACCGGCCTGCTGATGCTGCGCGAACACCGCCAGGCCCTGCCGCTCTATGCCACCGCCAGCGTGCTCGAAGACCTCGCCGAGGCGTTCCCGCTGACCTGCATCCTGTCGCACTATTGCGGCCTGCAGCGCCACTCGCTGCCCTGCGACGGCTCCGCGTTCACGGTGCCGCCGCTGGACGGCGTGGCGCTGACCGCGATCCCGCTGCAGAGCAAGGCCCCGCCCTACTCGCCCAACCGGCGCGCACCGCGCCCGGGCGACAACATCGGCCTGCGCATCGAAGACCGCCGCAGCGGTCGCAGCGCCTTCTATGCGCCCGGGCTGGGCCAGGTCGACGACCACGTGTTCGCGCAGCTGCGCCGCGCCGACGTGGTGCTGGTCGACGGCACCTTCTGGCGCGACGATGAAATGCAGGCGCTTGGATTCTCCACGCGCAGCGCCGCCGACATGGGGCACCTGGCCTTGTCCGGGCCGGGCGGGATGATCGAAGTCCTGGACCGGCTGCCCGCCACGCGCAAGATCCTTATCCACATCAACAATACCAATCCGGTGCTGGCGGAAGACTCGCCCGAGCATGCCGAGCTGGCCCGGCACGGCATCGAACTGGCCTACGACGGCATGGAAATCGCGCTATGACAGCCACCGTTGCATGGACCCCGGCCGAGTTCGAGGCGCGCCTGCGCGCCCGCGAAAGCGGCTACCACATCCACCATCCGTTCAACCAGCGCATGGCCGCGGGCGAATGCACGCCCGCGCAGATCCGCGCCTGGGTGGCCAACCGCTTCTACTACCAGGCCAGCATTCCGCTGAAGGATGCCGCGATCCTGTCCAACTGCCCCGACCGCGCCACGCGCCGCGAATGGGTGGTGCGCATCCTGGACCATGACGGCACCGACACCCGGCCCGGCGGCATCGAGGCCTGGCTGCGGCTGGGCGAGGCCGTCGGCCTGGAGCGCGAGGCGCTGCTGAACCACCGGCAGGTGCTGCCCGGAGTGCGCTTCGCGGTCGACGCCTATGTCAACTTCGCGCGCCGCGCGCCGTGGCAGGAGGCGGTGTGCTCGTCGCTGACGGAGATGTTCGCGCCGAAGATCCACCAGGAGCGGCTGGCCGGCTGGCCCACGCACTATCCGTGGATCGAGGCCGGCGGCCTGGATTATTTCCGCTCGCGCATCCCGCTGGCGCAGCGCGACGTCGACCACGGCCTGCGCGTGACGCTGGACTACTTCCGCAGCGCCGCAGCCCAGCAGCGCGCCCTTGATATCCTGCAGTTCAAGCTCGACGTGCTGTGGTCGATGCTCGATGCGGTCCAGCTCGCCCACCCATGACAGCCAGCACGCAAGACCTCGCCACACCGACCTTGCACCGGACCTTCCGCCTGCAGTGGGAGGCATCGCAGCAGAGCTGGGTGCTGCTGTACCCGGAAGGCATGGTCACGCTCAACGACAGCGCCGCCGCCATCCTGCAGCGCTGCGACGGCCACCATACGCTGGACATGCTGATCGACGACCTGCAGGCCGCCTTCGGCGTGCAGGGCATCGCGCCGGAGGTCCATGCCTTTGTCAGACATGCCATCGAACGCGGCTGGCTGGTCTGAGCCGGCGCCACCCGGCCCGCCGCTGTGGCTGCTGGCGGAACTGACCTACCGCTGCCCGCTGCACTGCGCGTTCTGTTCCAATCCGGTCGACTATGCACGGCATGCCGAGGAACTGGACACGGCGCAGTGGTGCGACGTATTCAGCCAGGCGCGCGCGCTGGGCGCGGTGCAGCTGGGCCTGTCCGGCGGCGAGCCGCTGCTGCGCAAGGACCTGGAGACGCTGGTGCGCCACGCGCACGGCCTCGGCTTCTACACCAACCTGATCACCTCGGGCGTGGGCCTGACCGATACCCGCCTGGCCGCGCTGCGCGAGGCCGGGCTGGACCATATCCAGCTGTCGTTCCAGGACTCCACGCGCGAGCTCAATGACTTCCTGTCCAGCACCCGCACGTTCGAGCTGAAGCAGCGCGTGGCCAGGCTGATCAAGGCGCACGGCTATCCGATGGTGATGAACTGCGTGCTGCACCGGCACAACCTGCCGCACGTCGGCACCATCATCGAGCTGGCCTTGCAGCTGGGCGCCGAATACCTGGAGCTGGCCAATACGCAGTACTACGGCTGGGCCTGGCAGAACCGGCTGGCGCTGATGCCGACCCGCGAGCAGCTGCGCGAGGCCGAGGCCGTGGTGCAGCAGTACCGCGCGCGCATCGGCAGGCAATGCCAGATCCTGTTCGTGGTGCCGGATTATTTCGAGGAACGGCCGAAGAAATGCATGAACGGCTGGGGCACCACCTTCCTCGGCGTGGCGCCGGACGGTACCGCGCTGCCGTGCCATGCGGCGCGCATGCTGCCGGACCTGGCCCTGCCCAGCGTCAGGCACCAAACGCTGCGCGACATCTGGCACCACAGCGACGCCTTCCGCCGCTTCCGCGGCACGCAATGGATGCCGCAGCCGTGCCAGTCGTGCGAGCATCGCGAGGCAGACCTGGGCGGCTGCCGGTGCCAGGCCTTCCTGGTCACCGGCGATGCCGCCGCGACCGATCCCGCCTGCGCGCAGGCCCCCGCGCGCGGGCGCCTGCGCGAGATCGTGCTGCAGGGCCGGCTCGCCGCCGCGCGGGCGAGCGAGCATCCGCTGGTGTTTCGCACTGACGGGAACTCAATGCGCCTGAGCGGGCGGCCGCGGCAGGACTGAGTCAGCGCCAGCGCCGGTGGCGCCGCAAGCGGGTCTTGCGCCGGCTGCGCGCGCCGGCGACGGGGCCGCGGCCGACACAGCGCCCGCCGCCCGCGCACCGACCCGATTCAGCCGACGCCGAGCACCCACTGCGCCAGCTTCTTCGCATCGTCCTCTCCAAGGTTGCCATGCGGCGGCATGGGGATCCTGCCCCACGCCCCCTTGCCGCCCTCCCGTATCTTCTTCGCCAGCGACGCGGCCGCCTGGCTGTCGCCCTTGTACCGCGCCGCGACCTCGGCAAACCCCGGCCCCACCAGCTTCGACTGCATGCCATGGCAGGAAAAGCAGCCGCTCTTGTCGGCCAGCGCCTGCATTTCCTCCGCGGTGGCGGCCAGCGCCGCGCCCGGCAGCAGCGCGCCGGCCGCCGCCAGCGCCATCCATTCCTTCTTCATACCTGTACCCCTATCCGATGCTGTTGCTACCGTGTCCCGCGCGCGCCATGGCATCGGGCGATGCCATGGCGTGCGCGCGGCCGTGTCACCCGTTACCTGTTCAGCTCTTGTGCAGCTTGAACACCCACACCGAGCCGCCCTGCTCCAGGAAATTCACGCGCTTGGCCACCTCGCCGCCCCACAGCGGCACCGCGCCGCCCCAGCCCGACACCACGGCGACGAACTGCTCGCCGTTCTCTTCCCACGTGACCGGGGGTGCCACCACGCCGCTGCCGGTCTGGAACTGCCACAGCTCCTTGCCGGTCTTCGCGTCGGCGGCCTTCAGGTAGCCTTCCGGCGTGCCCCAGAACACCAGGCCGCCGGCGGTGGTCATGGCGCCGCCCCACAGCGGCGCGCTGTTCTTGACCTCCCAGACGATCTTGCCGGTCTTGGGGTTGATCGCGCGCAGCGAGCCGATGTAGTCGTCGTTCAGCGGCTGGATGGTGAAGCCGGCGCCCAGGAACGCGGCGCCCTTCTTGTAGCTGATGGGCTCGTTCCAGATGTCCATGCCCCATTCATTGGCGGGCACGTAGAACAGGCCGGTCTGCGGGCTGTACGCCATCGGCTGCTGGTTCTTGCCGCCCAGGAAGCCCGGCGCGGCGAACACCGACTTGCCCTTCTTCTCGCCGCTGGCGGCGGCCGGATCGCCGGGGCGGCCCTCGGCCACGTAGTTGGGGCGGCCGCTCTTCAGGTCGATGCCGGTGGCCCAGGTGATCTTCCTGACGAAGGGGAAGGCGTTGACCAGCTTGCCGCTGCGGGCGTCGTTGACGTAGAAGAAGCCATTGCGGTCGGCCTTGCCGCCCATGCGCCTGCCGTCCAGGTCGAAGGTGATGAACTCATTCACGCCGTCGAAATCCCAGCCGTCGTTCGGGGTGTTCTGGTAGTGCCAGACGATCTTGCCGGTGGCGGGATCGAGCGCCACGGTCGAGGCCGAGTAGAGGTTGTCGCCCTTGCGGATGTGGCTGTTCCACGGGCCGGGATTGCCGGTGCCGAAGTAGGCCAGGCCGGTTGCCGGATCATAGGTGCCGCCCAGCCACGTCGCCGCGCCGCCGGTCTTCCACGTCTCGCCGGGCCAGCTGGCGTTCTGGGTGCCGGTCATGCCGATCTCGGTCTTGTTGCCGTCCTTGTCGTACTTGTAGCCCATGTGGCCTTCGACCACGGGCCGCGACCACACCAGCTGCCCGGTCCTGGCATCGCGCGCGTCGACGCGGCCGACCACGCCGAATTCGCCGCCCGAGATGCCGGTCAGCACCAGGCCCTTGGCCACCAGCGGCGCCGCCGTGTACGAATAGCCCGCCGCATAGTCTTCCAGCTTCTCCTTCCACACCACCTTGCCGCTGGCCTGATCCAGCGCCACCAGCTGCGCGTCGAGCGTGCCGAAGATCACCAGGTTGTCGTACAGCGCCGCACCGCGGTTGACCACGTCGCAGCACGGCATGATCCCTTCTGGCAGCCGGTGCTCGTACTTCCACAGCTTGCGCCCGGTCTTCGCGTCGAGCGCGTAGATGCGGGAATAGGAGGCGGTGACGAACATCTTGCCGTCGTGGACCAGCGGCTGCGATTCCTGTCCGCGCTGCTTTTCGCCGCCGAACGAAAACGACCACGCCGGCACCAGTTGCCCCACGTTCTTGGTGTTGATGCGCGCGAGCGTGGAATAGCGCTGGCCCTGCGGCCCCATGCCCCACGACAGCACGTCGCCGGGGGTCTTCGCGTCGTTCTCGATCATGGCGTCGCTCACCGCGCTTACCGAGCTTACCGCCGCCTGCGCGGCAACGCTTGCCGCGGCGGCCGCGATTGCCGCGGCCGCCAGCCCTACTCGTAACGTCCTCATTGCCATCTCCTCTCTTGTTTTGGATTTCCCTGGTGCGCCACTGCGCCACACACACCAGCACGCAAATGGCAAATCCCATGCCAGTAGGCTGGCGCCCTGTTGACGCGCCTGGCGGGCCGGTCGCATGGCCGCGGCCCGCGCCAGCGTGCAACACCGCGTTGCAGCTGCGCCAGAATTGAACAGCCGCCGCCAGCCGTTTCAGTGGCCCAGCGCGGCTTCCTCGTGCGCCGGATAGAGATGGATCACGTTGCGCGGGTACTCGGCGGCAAGCGCGCCCCAGCGCGCAAAGGGCTCGGGCACCGGCATCGCCATCACCTCGGCCAGGTCGCGTCCCTGCGCCGCGGCTTCGCGCAGGCGCGTGTCGAGCCATTGCAGGTAGGCGCGCGTCTGCGCGATGGCCTCCACGCCCCCCAGCGCGGGACCGTGGCTGGGCACCAGCAGGCGCGCCCCGCTCTGCTCCATCAGCGTTTGCAGCCGCGCCAGGCTGTCGAGCCAGCGGCCGAGGTGTGCATGCGGCGTGGTCGGAATGCGCTGCCGGAACACCAGCCCGCCGGCAAAGACGATGCCGGCGCCGCGGTCCAGCAGCACCAGGTCCGCGTCGGTATGGCCTTCCAGGCGGATCAGCTCCAGCGTGCGCTGCCCGATCGTGCGGGGGCCGGGCGCGAGCGCATGCACCGGCGGCGCGGGCTCGGTGCCGCGCATCCAGTCGCCGCACAGGCGATAGAGGTTGTCGGCATAGGCGGCGCCTTCGCGGCGGGCGCCGTCGATGGTGCCGGGCAGCGCGCTGCCGCCCACGTCGGCATAGGCCTGGTTGCCGAAGAAGTAGTCGGGATGCTGGTTCAGGTTCAGCACCAGCCGTACCGGCGCGCCGGTGCGCGCCGCGATGGCGCGGCGCTGCTGCTCGCCATACTCGCGCGACGGGCCGGTGTTGATCACCACCACGCCGTCGCCGGTGTCGATAAAGGCGGTGTTGATGATGTTGCAGCCGTTGGCCGGCGCGAAGTCGGCATTGGCGCCTTCCAGCAGCCACACGCCGGCGGCGATCTCGCGCGGGGCCAGGCGGTAGTCGGGCGGCTGCGCGGGCGCCGCGCAGACCGCAGCCGTGGCCAGCCACTGCAGCAGCAACAGCAACCGCAGCGCCCGCTTCATGGCGACACCCGCGCCGCGATGCGGTTGCCGTTGTTGTCGTGGCCGGCCACGGTCATGCCGGGCACCACCGCCTCGCGCAGGTCGAACGAGAAGATCGGGTTCTCGGCCACGGGCTCGTGCAAGGCCAGCCGCAACAGCGGCTGCCTGGCCGCGTCGGCCAGCACCAGGGTCTCGATATGGAACGCCGGGATGCCGGCCACCAGGCCGGTGTCCATCGGGTGCATCACGCGCAGCCGCACGCGCGCGCCGGCCTCGCCTTGGCCCTGGCCCAGGCCCGGGAACACGCGCGCCTCGACCCGGTTGAGGGTGCGGCTCCAGCTGCCGTCGCGGCGGGTGGCGCCGGGCACGGTGCAGCCACCGCCGCCGGCGTCGACCCATGCGCTGCCGACATGCCAGGTGCCGTCGCGCGTGCGCGCCGCCACCCGCACCGGCGAGGCCTGCTCCAGCTTGAACCGGAACGACAGCGACGGCCGCACCCGCAGCGGCTCGAACACCAGCACCGGGCGAATCGGGTTGCGGTCGACCGCCACCACGATGCGGTCGACCTCGCCCAGCGCCGACGCGTCGAAGGCAACCGGCACGCGCATCGGGTCTTCGGCGAAGGCGGGGGCGGTGACGCGCACGCGGCTGTCGAACACCACCGGGCCCTGCTGCAGCAGCGCCTTGTGGATCCAGGCCCATTGCGGCGACTGCATGGGGTCGCGGTGCGCGATTCCGGCAGCGGTGCCGGGCGCGGCTGGCGCGGCTGGCGCAGCGGTGCCGGCCAGCCCCAGCCATGCCAGCGCCAGCAGTGCCATGCCGTGCCGGCGGCCCCTCATGCCGGCTGCCCGCGGCGCGCCATGCCGCGCTGCGGGTCATAGCCGCGCAGCGCCAGCGCGAAGAACGCCACGGCGCAGCCCGCGACGATGGCCAGGCTCTGCGGCGCCAGCTGCCCGTACAGCGCAAAGCGGATCGCCTCCACCGCGTGCGTGAACGGGTTCAGCCGCGCCAGCTGGTACACCGCGTCGGCGCCCGATTCCTGCAGGCGCCACAGCGGATACAGCGCCGAGCTGATGAAGAACATCGGGAAGATGACGAAGTTCATGGTCCCGGCAAAGTTCTCCAGCTGGCGCACATGGACCGACAGCAGCAGGCCCAGCGCGCCCAGCATCAGCGCCGCCAGCGTCATCGCGCCCAGGCCGGCCAGCAGGTGCAGCGGCGCGAAACGGATGCCGAACGCCGCCGCCACCAGCAGGAACGCCGCCATCTGCAGCAGCGACAGCAGCGTGCCCGCCGCCAGCTTGCAGCCCAGCAGCCAGCCCCGCGGCAGCGGCGCGGTCAGCAGCAGCCGCATCACGCCCATCTCGCGGTCGTACACCATGGCCAGCGAGGACTGCATGCCGTTGAACAGGGCGATCATGCCCAGCAGCCCGGGCGCGACATAGACCTGGTATTCGATGTAGGTGTCGTACGGCGGCGCAATCGCGACGCCCAGTGCATTCTGGAAGCCCGCGGCGAATACCAGCAGCCACAGCAGCGGGCGCACCAGCGACGACAGCAGCCGCCCGGGCTGGCGCAGGTACTTGCGCAGCTCGCGCCCGCAAACGGCGCGCAGCGCGCGCCAGCGATGGCTCGGCAGTGGGGAAATGGTAGCGGGCATGGTCGGGGGGTCAGGTCGGGGCGCGGCACGCGGTATCGGCCTGGTCGGCGCCCAGGGTGTCGAGATTGTTGAGCGGATGCAGCACGCCTTCGGCGGGCGCGGTGCCGGCCACGCCGTCCGGATGGGCCAGCATCAGCGGCTGGCGCAGCTGGCGGTCCCAGCGCCGGAACGACAGCGGCGGCCCCTTGAAGCCGTCCACCACCACCTGCCCCGCGGCCAGCGCCCGGGCCTGTGCGGCGAAGCCCGCGGGCTGCCGCACCACGCTCTCGGCAATGGCCTTGACCGCGACCCAGGCGGCCCAGTCGTAGCCGGTCATCGGCCGGCCCGCGGCCCGGGCGAAGCGCCGGTTGAGCTGCGGCGCGCCGTTGCGCTCCCAGGCCCAGTGCCAGGCCTGCGCACCCAGGCCGCTGGCGCCCACCACCGGGCGCGGCAGCTGCGTGGCGTAGGGCAGGCCGCGCGCGAACTCGCCGTCGGCGTCGGCGACCACCACCACGTCGTAGTCGACGCCGCCGCTCAGCAGCCTGACATTGGCCTGGTCGCGCTCGCGCGGATCGTTGGACAGGCGGAACACGCGCTGCGCGCTCCAGGCGATGCCGAAGCGCCGCGCCGCGCCCACCAGCGCCTCGCGCTGCGCGGCGTCGGCCGCGGACGGCCCGCTCAGCAGCAGCGCGCGGCGCCACTTGCGCGCGGCCAGGTATTGCATCAGCGCGTCGGCGCGCATGCGCTGGCTGGGCAGCGTATGCAGCAACACCGGCGCGCAGCCGGCGCCGCGCAGCGCATCGTCATCGGCCGAGACATTGAACAGCAGCGCCTCGCCCGGCTTGACCGCGTCCGCCGCGGCCCTGACCGAAGCGGGCGGCAGGTCGAGCAGGATGTAGCGCGTGCCCTGGCGCGCCAGCGCCGCGACCAGCGCCGCCACCTCGGCCGCGGTGCGGGCCTGCTGCCCCTCGACCCGGAGCGACTGGCCCGCGGCCTCCAGCGCATAGCGCGCTTCCGCCGCCGCGACCCGGGCGCCATCGAGCGCAGGGCCGTGCGGCTGGTCGGGATAGCGCTGTGCCAGCCGCCGCGGCGCATGGCGGGCATCATCGGCCTGCGACACCACCGCGACGCGCACCTCAGCGGCGTGCAACGGCGCCGGCAGCGCAAGCCCCAACGCGAACTCCAACGCAAGCGCCAGCGCGCAGGCCAGCACTGCCGGCGCCCGCTCAGTCATCGATCGCCACCGAATGCGGCACGCGCCCCGCCCTGAGCGTGGCCACCGCCTTGCGGCTGGCGGTGTCGACCACGCTGACATCGTCGGACAAGCCGTTGGCGACATAGAGCCGGGCGTTGTCGCGGCTCAGCGCCAGCCCCCAGGCGCGCCGCCCCACCAGCACGTAGTCCTGCACGCGGCGCGACGCCACCTCCACCACCGCGACATGGTTGGCGCGGCCCAGGCCGACATAGGCGTGCGTGCCGTCGCTGGCCGCCGCCATCCCGACCGGGGTCACGTCTTCGGCGCGCATGCCGCGCGGCGCGAAGGCAATGGTCCGGACCACCTCGAGCGTATCGGTGCGGATCACGCTGACGCTGGCCGACAGCTCGTTGGAGACCCACAGCTCCTTGCCGCCGCGCACCAGCAGCAACCGGCGCGGCCGGTTGCCGACGCGGATATTGCGCACCACCTTGCGCGAGGCCACGTCGACCACGTGCACCAGGTTCGCCACCTCGGAGGCCACGTACACCTGGCGTCCGTCCGCGCTGACCCTGACGCCTTCCGGCTCCTCGCCCACCGCCACCGCGAACACGCGCTTGCCGGTGCCGGTGTCGTAGGCCGACAGCAGCGCATCTTCCTCGTTCGATACGTAGAGCGTGCGGCCGTCCTGGCTGAGGTCGAACAGTTCCGGATCGTCGCCGACCGGCAGCGAGGCCACGGTCTTGCGCGTGGCCACGTCGACCACGTCGACGCGGTGGTCGTCGCTGCAGGCCACGTACAGCCGCGCGCGGTCCGGCGACAGCTGCAGGTGGCGCGGCCGCCGGCACTGGCGCCATGCCGCGAGCTGCTGGCCGCTGCGGGCATCGTAGGCGGTCAGCGCATCGTCCTTTTCGCTGGAGACAAAGACCTGGCGGGTCGCGGCGCGCGCGGCGCCGGCCTGGCCGCCCTGGGCCCCCTCGGCCAGGCCGGCGGCAACCAGCAGGGTGGTGGCCAGCAGCCAGGCGCCGGCAAGCCAGGCGGGGGACGGCATCGGGCTCATGCGGTGACCTCCGTTGGCGCGGCGCGGGCGAGCGACGGCGTCATCGCCAGGAACGCGGTTTCCAGCGTCGCGGCTCCGGTCACGCCCAGCAGCGCGGCCGGGGTGCCGTCGAAGCGCACCGCGCCGCGGTCCAGCACGACCACGCGATCGGCCTGCTCCACTTCCTGCACCAGGTGGGTGGCCCACAGCACGCCGGCGCGCGCGTGCCGCGCCCGCCGCCGGCACTCGGCCAGCAATTGCACGCGCGAGGCCGGGTCCAGCCCCACCGTCGGCTCGTCCAGCAGCAGCATGGCCGGCTCGTGCAGCAGCGCGCGCGCCAGCTCGACCTTGCGCCGGCTGCCGCCCGACAGCTCGCGCACCGGCGCCTGGGCGCGCGCCGCCAGGCCGAACCCCTGCAGCAGGCACGCGATCCGCTGCGCCGCCACGCGGCGCGGCAGGCCATGCAGGTCCGCATGGAAGCGCAGGTTGGCCTGCACCGGCAGGTCCAGGTCGATGGCGGGCTGCTGGAACACGATGCCCAGCTGCGCCAGCGCGCGCACGGGCTCGCGCCGCATGTCGCAGCCCATCACCGTGACCTGCCCGGCATCGGCGACGAACAGGCCGCCGAGGATCTGGAACAGCGTGGTCTTGCCCGCGCCGTTGGGGCCCAGCAGCGCGACGAATTCGCCGCGGCGCACGCACAGCGAGACCCCGTCCAGCGCGACGCGGGCGCCGAACGCCTTGCGCACGGCATCGCAGCCGAGCGCCAGCGTATCGCGCGATGGCGCCGCGCTCATAGCTGCCCCCGCGTCCGCGCCGTGCCCGCGCGCGCGGCAAAGCTCCGTTCGGTCTCCCATGCCTGGCGCAGGAAGGCTTCATATTGCGCGGTGCCCAGGTAAGTCAGCTCCTGGTCGTAGCGGGCCAGCTCGGCAAGATGGCGCGGCTGCTGCATGGCGGCGCGGAACGCATCGTGCAGGCGCCTGACGATGGCCGCATCGGTGCCGCGCGGCACGCCGATGCCGTAGGGCGAGTTGTGGACCGCATCGGCAAAGCCCAGCTCGGCCACGGTCGGCACCTCGGGCCAGTGCGCCGGGCGCTGCGCGCTGAACACCGCCAGCAGGCGCAGCTTGCCGGCCTCGACGAACGGCGCGAAGCCGGTGGAATTGACCCCCGCCATCAGCGAGCCGTTGGCCACCGCCAGCATCTGGTCGGCGGTGCCGTGGTACGGCACGTGGAGGTAGCGCACACCGCTGCGGCCCAGCACATCCTCCATCGCCAGGTGGGCAGTGGTGCCGATGCCGGTGGAGCCCACCGTCAGCTGGCCCGGGTGCGCGCGGCCCCAGGCAATCAGGTCGCGCAACGAGCGCCACGGGCTGTCGGCGGGCACCACGATGCCGAAGGTATAGCCGGAGATCATCAGCACCGGCTGGATGTCGCGCAGCGGCTGCCACGCCGTCTTCTGCTGGTGCGGGAACCGGTACACCGTCAGCGGCAGCTGGCCGATGGTGTAGCCGTCCGGCCGCGCGGCGGCAAGCAGCCCGCCCACCAGCGTGCCGCCGGCGCCGGGGCGGTTTTCCACCACGATCGGCTGCCCCAGTTCGCGCCCGGCCAGCTCGGCCAGGATGCGCATGGAGATATCGGTGGCGCCGCCTGCCGGCCACGGCACCACCAGCGTAAGCGGACGCGACGGGTAGGCTGCCGCACCCTCGGCCCGCGCCAGCCCCGCCGGCAGCAGGCCGAGGCACATCGACAGCAGGCAGGCAAGGCAACGGAACATGGCGAAGGCACCGGACAGGTTGGGATGCGCAGTGCTGAGCAAGGCCGATACCATGTGCGACGCAGCAACGCACGCCGCCCGCCCGCGGCCGTTGCCTGGCCGGCCCGGCGCCGCTTTTGGGCGCTGCGCCGCTGCGGCGCGTGGTGCAATGCGCCGCGTCGGCACTGTGCCGCGATGGAACACTGGCCCGCTGGCGCCACGCACGACTGTCCTGTTTTGTGACAGGCGCGCGCCGGCACCATGGCCCGGCGCCGCACGGTACGAAAACTGCTGAGTCCCTCCCGACAGGCGCTGCCCGACGCAGGCATGCGCCGCCTATCCGGAGGAGACCGACCATGCCAGCCATCTTGCGCCCCGCGCCGCCCGGCGCGCGGCCATCCCGCCTGCCACGCCGCGCTGTGGCCGCTCGGCGGCCCCGCGCGGCAACCCGTGCCGCGATGCTGTGCGCGGCCATCGCATTGCTGTGCCAGCGTGCCGCTGTGGCGCAACAGGACACCGCTGCGCCAAACCAGGACACGGTCCTGTTGCCCGAGGTACTGGTCGTCGCCGCCGCGCCGCTGCCCGGCATCGGCGTGGCCAGCGACCTGGTGCCCTACACCGTGCAGACCGTGCGCGGCAGCGAGCTCGGCGGCGCGCGCGCCGGCAACCTGGCCGACTACCTGAACCGCCACCTCGCCGGCGTCAACGTCAACGACATCCAGGGCAGCCCGTTCCAGACCGACATCACCTACCGCGGCTTCCGCGCCTCATCGATCCCGGGCGTGCCGCAGGGCCTGTCGGTGTACCTGGACGGGATCCGCGTCAACGAGCCCTTCGGCGACGTGGTGAGCTGGGACATGATCCCCGAGGCGGCGCTGGCGAGCGCGTCGCTGGTGTCCAGCGCCAACCCCGCCTACGGCCTGAACACGCTGGGCGGCGCGCTGGCGATGACCACGCGTTCCGGGCTGGACTCGCCCGGCTTCGGCGCCGATCTCTCCTACGGCAGCCATGCCCGCAAGCGCGCCGACCTGTCCGGCGGCATGCGCAGCGACAGCGGCTGGCACGCGTTCGCCGCCGGCACGCTGTTCCAGGAACACGGCTGGCGCGACCACTCCGAGGGCCGGCTCGGCAACGTCTTTGCCAAGGCGGGCTATGCCGGCGCCAGCACCAGCTGGGACGCCTCCGTGCTGCACGGGCGCAGCACCCTGACCGGCAACGGGCTGGTGCCCAGCTATCGCGCCGGCGACGGCGGCACGCTGCCCGAGCTCTACCAGGCCAACCGGCGCGCGGTCTACACCTATCCCGACCAGACCCGCAACCTGGTCACGCAGGCCGCGCTCAACGCCCGCCACTGGTTCGACGACAAGACCAGCGTTGCCGCGCTGGCCTACGTGCGCAACAGCCGCCGCGACACCGCCAACGGCGACGTCAACCCCGACTACGAAGACTATGCCGAAGACTGCGAAGACGGCTTCAACGCCGACGGCAGCCCGCGCGGCGACGACTGCGAGATGACCCGCGCCGAGGGCGCGGCGCTGCACCCGGCCGTGCTCAACACCAGCCACATGCGGCAGCAGACCGTCGGCATGGCGCTGAGCCTGGCGCGCGAGACCGAACGCCACGTGCTCAATGCCGGCCTGACGCTCGACCGCAGCCGCCTGACCTATTCGCAATACGCGCAGCCCGGCACTTTTACCGAAGACCGCGGCGTGGTGGCCGACCCCGCCGAGGCCAATGCACTGTTCTCGGGGGTCGGCGGCAACGCGCGCACGCTGGGGGTGTACCTGTCCGATACCTGGTCGCTGACCCCCACCACCTTCCTGACCGCCTCGGCCCGGTGGAACCACGCCAGCGTCAGCAACACGCTGCGCAACAGCGATGGCAGCGAGCAGCCGCGCGAGAGTTTTACCTATCGCCGCCTCAACCCGGCGCTGGGGCTGGCGCAGAAGCTCGGCGGCGGCGTCACGGTGTTCGGCGGCTATGCGCAGAACAATCGTGTGCCGACCGTGCTCGAACTCGGCTGCGCCGACCCGGAGCGGCCCTGCCGGCTGCCGGCCGGCCTGCAGGCCGATCCTTACCTGAAGCAGGTGGTGTCGCATTCGTACGAGGCCGGCGTGCGCTGGCACCCGCGCCCGCACACCGAGGTCACGGCCTCGCTCTATCGCATCGACAACCACGACGACATCCTGTTCCTGCGCGCGCCGAACACCCAGCTCGGCTACTTCGCCAACTTCGACCGCACCCGCAACCAGGGGCTCGACCTCACCGCGCGCCACCGCCTGGGCGCGGTCACGCTGCGGCTGGCCTACAGCTACCTGCAGGCCACTTACCAGTCCGCCGGCGCGCTCGCCGCCGGCGAGCGCACCATCGATATCCGCCCGGGCATGCGCATGGCCGGCCTGCCCCGCCATACGCTCAAGCTGGGCGCGGACTGGCAGGCGCTGGCCGGACTGGTGCTGGGCGCCGACCTGGTGGCGGTATCAGGCGCGGCTTCCAGCGGCAACGAGGACGGGCTGCGCAGCGACCCGCAGGCGGGCGCCGCGCCCCGGACCGCGGACTGGAGCACGCCGGGCTACGCCACCCTCAACCTGCGCGCGGCGTATCAGGTCAGCAAGCGCTTCGAGATCTACGCGCGCGTGGCCAACCTGCTGGACCGCCGCTACGAGACCTACGGCCAGATCGCCAACGACGTGTTTCCCGGCGGCAGCCTGGTGCGCCCGCACGTGGCGCCCGGCGATGCGGCCAGCGCGCTGTTCGTGGCGCCGGGGGCGCCCCGCAGTTTCTGGCTGGGGCTGGTGTTCCGGATGTAGCAGTCGCCGACGCCGCCACCTTCACCATTCCTTACAGACAACGGCGCTGGCAACATTTATTCTCCTGTCGCAAACGGAATCCCCACAACAAGGAGAATGCAATGAAATCCGTCCTGGCCCTTCTGGTCGCGTGCAGCGCACTGCTCGGCGGCTGCGTGGTCGCTCCCTATGACACCTACGGCGGCGGCCCGCAGGGCTGCCCGCCGGGACAAGCCAAGAAAGGCAACTGCCGCGTCGACGCGTACGGCAACGAGTCGTTCTGCCCGCCGGGCCAGGCCAAGAAGGGCCGCTGCTAAGACCGCGCGCGGCCGGTTGCGCCAGGCGGGCCGGCGGCCGGACAATGGCGGCTGCGGACATTCTTTTCGCAGGAGCGCGCCATGCCACCCCGGTCCCTGCCCGGCCGATGCCTCGGCCCCCTCTGTCTGGCCGCCGCCATGCTCGGCGCCTGCGCCTCGCTGCAGCCGGAACAGACCGGCAGGCAGATGATCGGCAGCCCTGAAAGTGCCGTGCGCCAGACTTTCGGACCGCCGACCGAAACCCACCGCCTGGCCGACGGCACCACCCGCTGGCTGTGGTCGCGCCAGCCCTTCGGCCATCAGGTCTACGCCGCCGATTTCGACGCGGCGGGCCGGCTGACCCGCTACCGCCAGATGCTGACCGAGGCCGAAATCTATCGGGCCCAGGTCGGGGTCTGGACCAAGCAGGACGTGCAGCAGCACTTCGGGCTGCCGCGCGAGCCGGTGCAGTACTACCCGCTGATGCAGCGCGAAGCGTGGTCCTGGCGCATGTACAAGGACGGGCTGCAGACCGCGCACTTCAGCTGCTACTTCGACAACGCCGGGGTCCTGCGCCAGACCATGATCATCGTCGATCCGCTCGGCGGCGACGCGCGCCGCGCGCGCTGAGGCCGCTGCCGCGTGGCGACCGCGCGGTGACCGAATCGCGTCCGTATGCGACGGCCGGTGCCAATGCCGGCAGCAGGGGCTCCCCGGCCCGGGTACCGTTTTGCGCGCAGAATGGAGGCGATGCGGCAATGCCCGCCAACCCTCCATGCGGAAAACGAACGTGACCACAGCCATCCTGCTCGAGAACATCCACCAGAGCGCCAATGCCCGGCTGGCCGAAGCCGGCCTGCAGGTCGAGCGCCGCACCGGCGCGCTGGCCGGCGCCGAACTGCGCCAGGTGCTGGCCAGCCATGACGTGGTCGGCATCCGCTCGGCGACCCACCTGCGCGCCGACGATATCCGCAGCGCGCCCGGACTGCTCTCGATCGGCTGCTTCTGCATCGGTACCTCGCAGGTCGACCTGGACGCCGCCACCGCCGCCGGCATCCCGGTGTTCAATGCGCCCTTCTCCAACACCCGTTCGGTGGCCGAGCTGGTGGTGGCCGAAGCGGTGATGCTGCTGCGCCGGATTCCCGAGAAGAACACGCTGGCGCATGCCGGCACCTGGGCCAAGGGCGCCACCGGCGCGTTCGAGGCGCGCGGCAAGACCATCGCCATCGTCGGCTACGGCAATATCGGCTCGCAGGTCGGCGTGCTGGCCGAATCGATGGGCATGCGCGTGGTCTACTACGATGTGCTGGCGCGGCTCTCGCACGGTTCGGCCCGCGCCGCGGGCTCGCTGGAAGAAGCCGTGTCGCAGGCCGAGGTGGTGACCCTGCACGTGCCAGCCACGCCGCGCACGCGCAACATGATCGACGCCAACATCCTGGCGGCGTTCAAGCCGGGCGCGATCCTGATCAATGCCTCGCGCGGCAGCGTGGTCGACATCGCCGCGCTGGCCGCGGCGCTGCGCGAGAAGCGGCTGGGCGGCGCGGCCATCGACGTGTTCCCGGAAGAGCCCAAGACCAACCACGACCCCTTCACCAGCGCGCTGCAGAACCTGCCCAACGTACTGCTGACCCCGCACGTCGGCGGCAGCACCGAAGAAGCGCAGGAGAACATCGGCACCGAAGTCGCGGCCAAGCTCGCGCACTTCCTCGCCACCGGCGGCACCATCGGCGCGGTCAACTTCCCCGAGGTCGACCCGGGTCCGCTGCATGCCCCGGCGCGCCTGCTCAACGTGCACGGCAACGCGCCCGGCGCGCTGGCTGCGCTGAACACGCTGCTGGCGCAGGAAAGCGTCAACATCACCGGCCAGCATCTGCAGACGCGCGGCCACACCGGCTACGTGGTCACCGACCTGGACCGCACGCCCTCGGCGCAGCTGATGCAGGCGCTGCAGACCCACGCCGGCTTTGCGCGCTCGCGGCTGATCCTGCGCGGCGCGGCATAGGCACGCCGCAGCCCACGTCCGCCCCACCTGCAATTGCCACCGAAGTGTCATAAAACCTAAGAATGCTCTGAACCGAGAGCTATGCTGAAGGTAGCCCACACGCAGCTTGGTGGGCCGGCACGGTACCGCGATAAGAATGGCGGCCCGGGTTGGGCCGCACTAACAATCGTGAGGTGAAACATGTCGCTTGATCGGAGCAGGAAGGCCGTCGTCACGCTGCTGGCGGCCGCAGGGATCGGCAGCGCTGCCGCGCAGACCGGCACCATTACGTTCCTGGGGGCGATCGTGTCCCCGTCATGCGGTTTCCGTCCGACCGCGGGCCTGGTGCATGCCAGTTGCCAGCAGCCCTCCGGGCAGACCATCTCGGCACCCTTCGCGGTGGCGCCAGGCCGGCTCATTGGGCCGACGCGCATCGGCGTGGCCGCCCTCGACGTGGCACCGGCACATGCCGGGCAGCGCGGACCGGCGTCCGCCTACCTGGTCACGGTGACCTATCACTAGATGACATTTCCGTCGGGCCTGGCCCGGCACCGTTACCGCAATCGGGGTATCGCGCAGTCGGCGTTGCGGCGCGCGCCGCACTGCGCGCCGTCGTCGACTGCGTGTCGCGAGTGCAGTCTTGACTCCTTCGCTCGCGCTTCCTTTAATGGTGTAACGCGTCGGGTGCCGCGCCTGATCACTTTTTCCGAGGACGTCAAGCTACGATGGAAACCGGTGAACCTCCCGATCCGCAACGCAAGCAAGAAGAACTGCGCAGTTTCCTTTTCCTGACCGCCGTGATGGTGCCGGTGCTGTCCGTCATCATCGTCGCGGGCTACGGGTTCATTGTCTGGATGACCCAGCTGATCAGCGGACCGCCGTCCCACTAGTCGGCAAGGCGGCCCCGCGCAGGCCCGGTGCGGCAGGCCCGCCGCCGCGGGAGCATTTGACAGATAAAAACAAGCTGCAGCACAGACTGAAACGGCATCGAACCGGAGCTTGCGCATGCCCGCAGCAAGACGTGCCATCCCCATCCAGCCGCTGCCCGCGAGCGCAGAGTGGCATATCGCCGGCATCGTGGTCCATGCTCTTCCCGCCAGGCTGGCGCAGGTGCGCGCCGCGATCGACGCCATCGCCGGCGCCGAGATCCATGCCGCCAGCGACACCGGCAAGCTGGTGGTCACCCTCGAAGCGCCCACCGCGCAGGCCATTGCCGCGCACCTGACCTTCCTGCACCAGCTCGAGGGCGTACTGTCGGCCGCGCTGGTCTACCAGCACAACGAAGACGCCGAGGCCATGCACCAGGCCGTCAACCCCGCAATGAACGAGGAGGCAGGCCCATGACCATCTCTCGTCGTGACTTCATCAAGCAGACCGCTGCCGCGGCGACGGCATCGGTGGCCGGCGTGGCGCTGCCGGCCGGCGCCGCCAACATGGTCACCGACAGCGAAGTGACCAAGCTGAAGTGGTCCAAGGCGCCGTGCCGCTTCTGCGGCACCGGCTGCGGCGTCACGGTGGCGGTCAGGGACAACAAGGTGGTGGCCACCAACGGCGACCCGCAGGCCGAAGTCAACAAGGGCCTGAATTGCGTCAAGGGCTACTTCCTGTCGAAGATCATGTACGGGCAGGACCGGCTGACGAAGCCGCTGCTGCGCATGAAGAACGGCAAATACGACAAGAACGGCGAATTCGCCCCGGTCACGTGGGAGCGCGCCTTCGACGAGATGGAGCACCAGTTCAAGCGCGTGCTGAAAGAGAAAGGCCCCACCGCGGTGGGCATGTTCGGCTCGGGCCAGTGGACCGTGTGGGAAGGCTATGCGGCGTCCAAGCTGATGAAGGCGGGCTTTCGCTCCAACAACCTCGACCCCAATGCGCGCCACTGCATGGCGTCGGCGGTGCAGGGCTTCATGCGCACCTTCGGCATGGACGAGCCGATGGGCTGCTACGACGATTTCGAGGCCGCCGACGCCTTCGTGCTGTGGGGCTCGAACATGGCCGAGATGCACCCGATCCTGTGGACCCGCATCACCGACCGGCGCCTGAGCCATCCGAAGACGCGCGTGGCGGTGCTGTCGACCTTCACCCACCGCTCGTTCGATCTCGCCGACATCCCGGTCATCTTCAAGCCGCAGACCGACCTGGCGATGATGAACTACATCGCCCACTACATCATCAAGAACAACAAGGTCAACAAGGACTTCGTCAACAAGCACACCGTGTTCAAGGAGGGCGTGACCGAGATCGGCTATGGCCTGCGCCCGGAGCATCCGCTGCAGAAGGCGGCCAAGCACGCGGCCGATCCGGGGGCTTCGCGCCCGATCAGCTTCGACGACTTCGCGCGCTTTGTCGCCAGGTATGACGCCGATACCGTCAGCAAGCTGTCGGGCGTGCCCAAGGCCAAGCTCGACCAGCTGGCCGAGCTCTACGCCGACCCGAACGTCAAGGTGATGTCGCTGTGGACCATGGGCTTCAACCAGCATACGCGCGGCAGCTGGGCCAACAACATGGTCTACAACCTGCACCTGCTGACCGGCAAGATCGCCACGCCCGGCAACAGTCCGTTCTCGCTGACCGGGCAGCCGTCGGCATGCGGCACCGCGCGCGAGGTGGGCACCTTCTCGCACCGGCTGCCGGCCGACATGGTGGTGACCAACCCCAAGCACCGCGAGGAAGCCGAACGGATCTGGAAGCTGCCCCCCGGCACCATCCCCGACAAGCCCGGCTACCACGCGGTGCTGCAGAACCGCATGCTCAAGGACGGCAAGCTCAACGCGTACTGGGTGCAGGTCAACAACAACATGCAGGCCGCCGCCAACCTGATGGAAGAAGGCCTGCCGGGCTACCGCAACCCGCAGAACTTCGTGGTGGTGTCCGACGCCTATCCCACCGTGACCGCGCTGGCCGCCGACCTGATCCTGCCCAGCGCGATGTGGGTGGAAAAGGAAGGCGCCTACGGCAATGCCGAGCGCCGCACGCAGTTCTGGCACCAGCTGGTCGATGCGCCGGGCGAGTCGCGCTCCGACCTGTGGCAGCTGATGGAGTTCTCCAAGCGCTTCAAGGTCGAGGACGTGTGGCCGGCCGACCTGATCGCAAAGAAACCCGAATATCGCGGCAAGACCCTGTTCGACGTGCTCTACCGCAACGGCCAGGTCGACAGGTTCCCGCTCAAGGAAACCGACCCCGACTACCACAACGCCGAAGCCAAGGCCTTTGGCTTCTACGTGCAGAAGGGGCTGTTCGAGGAATACGCCAGCTTCGGCCGCGGCCACGGCCACGACCTGGCGCCGTTCAACGCCTATCACGAGGCGCGCGGCCTGCGCTGGCCAGTGGTCAACGGCAAGGAAACGCGCTGGCGCTACCGCGAGGGCAGCGACCCGTACGTCAAGGCCGGCACCGGCTACCAGTTCTATGGCAACCCCGACGGCAAGGCGGTGATCTTTGCCCTGCCCTACGAGCCGCCGGCCGAATCACCCGACAAGGAATATCCGTTCTGGCTGGCCACCGGCCGCGTGCTGGAGCACTGGCATTCCGGCTCGATGACGCGGCGCGTGCCGGAGCTGTACCGCGCCTTCCCCAACGCGGTGGTGTTCATGCATCCGGAAGACGCCAGGGCGATGGGGCTGCGGCGCGGCGTCGAGGTCGAAGTGGTGTCGCGGCGCGGGCGCATGCGTTCGCGCGTGGAGACCCGCGGGCGCGACGCACCGCCGCGCGGGCTGGTGTTCGTGCCGTGGTTCGATGCCAGCCAGCTGATCAACAAGGTGACGCTGGACGCCACCTGCCCGATCTCGCTGCAGACCGACTTCAAGAAGTGCGCGGTCAAGATCGTCAAGGTCTAGCCCGGAACCGAACGAGGGGAGACGCCATGAAGCCAAGCCGATCCTGGATGCCGCTGCTGGCGCTGTGCGCGCTGCTGCTGGCGGTGCTGGCCGTGCCCGCCAGCAGCCCGGCGCGCGCGCAGGGCGTGGTCGACGCGATGCGCGGGCCCACGCCCATCGCCGATGAAGCGAGGGCGCCGCTGCTCTACCCGATCGAGAACAAGGACATCCGCCGCAACCGCAACTACACCATGCAGCCGCCGACGATCCCGCACAAGATCGACGGCTATCAGGTCGACAAGGACTTCAACCGCTGCATGTTCTGCCACGCCCGCACCCGGACCGAGGAAACCCAGGCGATCCCGGTCAGCATCACCCACTACATGGACCGCCACAACAACGTGCTCGCCGAGGTCTCGCCACGCCGCTACTTCTGCACGCAGTGCCACGTGCCGCAGGCCGACGCCAAGCCGCTGGTGGGCAACACCTTCGTCGACGTCGAGCAGCTGCTCAAGCGCAAGCCCGGCGCCAAGGGCTCGTCCAACTAGCGGGTGCGCGCCATGCTCGACCTGATCAAGCGTTACTGGCGGACCATCAACCGGCCCAGCGCGCACTTCAGCCTGGCCTTCCTGACGCTGGGCGGCTTTATCGCCGGGGTGGTGTTCTGGGGCGCGTTCAACACCGCGCTGGAACTGACCAACACCGAGCAGTTCTGCACCGGCTGCCACGAGATGCGCGACAACGTCTACCAGGAACTGCAGGGCACCATCCACTTCACCAACCGCAGCGGCGTGCGCGCCAAATGCTCGGACTGCCACGTGCCGCACAACTGGACCTCGAAGATGGCGCGCAAGATGCAGGCGTCCAAGGAAGTCTGGGCCAAGGTCTTCGGCACCGTCGACACCCGCGAGAAATTCCAGGCGCACCGGCTCACGCTGGCGCAGCACGAGTGGGCGCGCTTCAAGGCCAACGATTCGCTCGAATGCCGCAACTGCCACGACTACCAGTCGATGGACTTCACGCGGCAGAGTCCGCGCGCGCAGGCCATGCATTCGACTTACCTGGCCAACAAGGAGAAGACCTGCATCGACTGCCACAAGGGCATTGCCCACCATCTGCCCGACATGTCGAAGGCCGAGGTGAAATGACGCATGCCGCCGCGCCCGTGCTCAGCGCCAGCGGCCTGGCGGTGTCGCGTGCCGGCCGCAAGGTATTGCAAGGCATCGACCTGGGCCTGGCGCCGGGCGGGCTGCTGCAGGTGCTGGGCGCCAACGGCAGCGGCAAGACCACGCTGCTGCGCGTGCTGTGCGGCCTGGCCAGCGCCGATGCCGGCACGCTGCAATGGCACGGGCGTCCGCTGCGCGCCGCCGATCCGGAGTTCCAGCAGGCGCTGGCCTACGTCGGCCACGCGAACGGCATCGACGTCGACCTGACCGCGGCCGAGAACCTGCGCTTTGCTGCCCGCCTTGCCGCCCAGCATGCCGATGCCGGCCAGCGCGCCGACAGCGTCGCGCGCGCGCTCGCCGCACAAGGGCTGGAGCGCGTCGCGCAGGTGCCGGTGCGCACGCTGTCGCAAGGCCAGCGGCGGCGCGTCGCGCTGGCGCGGCTGGCGCTGGCGCCGCGCGCCTTGTGGCTGCTGGACGAACCGGTCACCGCGCTGGATGCCGACAGCTGCGCGCGCTTCCGGCGCCAGCTGGACGCGCACCTGGGCGCGGGCGGCATGGCCGTGATCGCCACGCACCAGCTGCTGCCGGGCGGCGGCGCGGTGCTGCGCCTGGGCGGACCGGCATGAGCGGCATGGCGGGCACGCTCGCCGCCATCGTCGCGCACGATGTGTCGCTGTCGTGGCGGCGGCGCGGCAGCCTGCTCGGCGGCGTGGTGTTCTTTGTCATGGCCGCCAGCCTGTTCCCGCTGGCGATCGGACCGGAACCGCAGCAGCTGCGCGCGCTGGCGCCGGGCATCCTGTGGGTGACCGCGCTGCTGGCCTCGATGCTGTCGCTGTCGCGGCTGTTCGCGCAGGAGCATGCCGACGGCAGCCTGGACCAGCTGCTGCTGTCGCCGCACCCGCTGGCGCTGCTGGTGCTGGCCAAGATCGCCGCGCACTGGCTTACCAGCGGCCTGCCGCTGCTGTTGCTGACGCCGCTGCTGGCGCAGCAATACGGCTTGCCCTTCGGCGCGGCGCTGGGACTGGCGGCGTCGCTGCTGGTCGGCACGCCGGCGCTGAGCCTGATCGGCGCGGTCGGCGCGGCGCTGACGCTGGGCCTGCGCGGCGGCGCGGTGCTGCTGTGCATCCTGGTGCTGCCGCTGTGCGTGCCGGTGCTGGTGTTCGGTGCCGGCGCCGCGGCCGCGGCCGATGCCGGGCTCGACGTGACCGCGCAGTTCTCGCTGCTGGGCGCATGCCTGGCGCTGTCGCTGTTGCTGTGCCCGCTGGCCGCCGCCGCCGGGCTGCGCATTGCCATGGAGACGCCGGCATGAGCCAGCCGCTGCCATCGCTGCCCACTGCTGCGGCGCTGCGGGCGCGTCTCGCCTGGACCGCGTACGCGGCACCGGTACGCTTCTATCCGCTGGCCGGGCGCATGGCGCCGTGGTTCTTCGCCGCCGCGGCGGTGTTCGCGCTCGCCGGCTTGTATGTCGGCTTCGGCGTGGCGCCCACCGACGCGCAGCAGGGCGAGGTCTACCGCATCATTTTCATCCATGTGCCGGCGGCGTGGATGTCAATGTTCATCTACCTGGTCATGGCCGGCTACTGCGCGCTGGCGCTGGTGCTGCGCACGCGGCTGTCGGCGATGATGGCGTCGGCGCTGGCGCCGACCGGCGCGCTCTTCACCGCGCTGGCGCTGTGGACCGGCGCGCTGTGGGGCCAGCCCACCTGGGGCACATGGTGGGTCTGGGATGCGCGGCTGACCTCCGAGCTGATCCTGCTGTTCCTGTACCTGGGCTTTATCGCGCTGGAAGCCGCCATCGACGAGCCGCGCCGCGCCGAGCGCGCCTGCGCGGTGCTGGCGCTGGTGGGGGTGGTCAACATCCCGGTGATCTATTTCTCGGTGCAGTGGTGGAACACGCTGCACCAGGGCGCCTCGGTCAGCCTGACCGCGGCGCCGTCGATGGCGGCCACCATGCTGGCCGGCATGCTGCTGATGACGCTGGCGTGCTGGATGTACACGGTGGCGGTGGCGCTGGTGCGCGTGCGCTGCATCCTGCGCGAACGCGGCGAGGCGCCGCGCGGCCCGGCGAGGGTTTCCGGAGAGCCCTCATGACGCTGTCCACGCTGCTGCCCTACGGGCACCACGGCATCTTCATCGCCGGCGCCTTCGGCGTGAGCGCGCTGCTGCTGGCGCTGGAGCTGGTGCTGCTGGCGCGCCGCTGCCGCGCCACGCGCGAGGAAGCCGGCCAATGACGCCACGCCAGCGCCGCTTCGGGCTGCTGGCCGCGGCGCTGGCCTGCTGCGGCATCGCGGCGGCGCTGGTGCTCAATGCCTTTCGCTCCAACCTGGTGTTCTTCTTCAGCCCGAGCCAGGTCGCCGCGCACGAGGCACCGGTGGCGCGCAGCTTCCGGCTGGGCGGGCTGGTCGCGCCCGGCTCGATCCGGCGCGAGGGCGACGGCATGACGGTGCGCTTCGTCGTGACCGACACCGCGCGCGAGGTGCCGGTGCAGTACCGCGGCCTGCTGCCCGACCTGTTCCGCGAAGGCAAGGGCGTGGTCGCGCGCGGCCAGTTGCGCGCGGACGGCACCTTCATCGCCAGCGAGGTGCTGGCCAAGCACGACGAGAACTACATGCCGCCCGAGGCCGCCGATGCGCTGAAGCAGGCCGGCCAGGCCAAGCCGCGCATGGCCGGGGCCATGGCCGTGCAAGAGGTGCGCCGGTGATCGCCGAGCTGGGCCACTTCGCGCTGATCGTAGCGCTGCTCGTGGCGCTGGTGCAGGCGGTGGTGCCGCTGGCCGGCGCGGCGCGCGGCCGGCTGGCGTGGATGGCGCTGGCGCGCCCCGCCGCGCGTGTGCAATGCGTGCTGGTGGCGCTGTCGTTTGCGGCACTGACGTGGTCCTTCGTCAGCAACGACTTCAGCGTGCGCTACGTCGCCGCCAACGCCAACAGCGCGCTGCCGCTCGCGTACCGCATCGCCGCGGTATGGGGCGGGCATGAAGGCTCGATGCTGCTGTGGACGCTGATGCTGGCGCTGTGGTCGCTGGCGGTGTCGGTGTGCAGCCGGCAGCTGCCGCTGGCCGCGGTGGCCCGCGTGCTGGCCGTGATGGGCGCGATCAGCGCCGGCTTCCTGGCGTTCCTGCTGTTTGCCTCCAACCCGTTCGTGCGGCTGCTGCCGCCGGCGATGGAAGGCCGCGACCTGAACCCGCTGCTGCAGGACCCCGGCATGGTGTTCCACCCGCCACTGCTGTACATGGGCTACGTCGGCTTCTCGGTGACCTTTGCCTTCGCCGTGGCCGCGCTGCTGGCCGGGCGCGTCGATGCCGCCTGGGCCCGCTGGTCGCGGCCGTGGACCACGGTGGCGTGGGCCTTCCTGACGCTGGGCATCATGCTGGGCAGCGCCTGGGCCTACTACGAGCTGGGCTGGGGCGGCTGGTGGTTCTGGGACCCGGTCGAGAATGCCTCGTTCATGCCCTGGCTGGCCGGCACCGCGCTGATGCATTCGCTGGCGGTCACCGAGAAGCGCGGCGCGTTTCGCGCGTGGACCGTGCTGCTCGCGATCTTCACCTTCTCGCTGAGCCTGCTCGGCACCTTCCTGGTCCGCTCCGGCGTGCTGACCTCGGTCCACGCCTTCGCCGTGGACCCGAAGCGCGGCATCTTCATCCTGGCGCTGCTGGGGCTGGTGACCGGGCTGGCGCTGGCGCTGTATGCATGGCGCGCGCCGGCGCTGGCGCGCCGCGTGGCGTTCGCGGCGGTGTCGCGCGAGTCGATGCTATTGGCCAACAATGTGCTGCTGGCGGTCGCCGCCGCCACGGTGCTGCTGGGCACGCTCTACCCGCTGCTGGTCGATGTGCTGGGGCTGGGCAAGATCTCGGTCGGCCCGGCGTATTTCGAGCAGGTGTTCGTGCCGCTGATGGCGCCCGCGGTGCTGCTGATGGGCGCCGCGCCGCTGGCGCGCTGGCGCCACGGCGACCTGCCCGGCATGGCGCGCCGGCTGCGCTGGGCCGCGCTGGCCAGCGCGGCCATCGGGCTGGGGCTGCTGCTGGTGCTGCGCAATGCGTCGGCGCTGAGCGGGCTGGGGCTGCTGCTGGCGGCCTGGTGCGTGCTGAGCGCGGTGGCCAGCGTGGCGGCGCGGCTGCACCACCAGCACGGCCGCCGGCTGGCGGCGCTGCGCCAGTTCACGCCCAGCTACTGGGGCATGCTGCTCGCGCACGCCGGCGTGGGCGTCTTCATCGCCGGCGTGACGCTGGTATCCGGCCAGGAAAGCCTGCGCGAACTGCCGATGCGCGCAGGCGACAGCGTCAGCGTGGGCGGCTATGACTTCCGCTTCGCCGGCGTGACTCAGGCCGGCGGGCCCAACTACGACGCGCTGCGCGGCACGCTGGTGGCCGCGCGCGAGGGCCGGCGCGTGGCGGTGCTCCATCCCGAGCGCCGCATCTACCGCAGCCAGGACATGCCCACCACCGAAGCGGCGATCGACAGCGGCGTGACGCGCGACCTCTACGTGGCGCTGGGCGAGCATGTCGGCAACGACGCCGACGGCAGCGCCTGGGCCGTGCGCATCCACGTCAAGCCCTTTGTCGGCTGGATCTGGGCCGGCTGCGTGCTGATGGCGCTGGGCGGGCTGCTGGCGGTGTGCGACAAGCGCTACCGGCTGCGGCGCCGCGCCACCGACGCGGTCAACGCGCCGGCCCCAGCCGAGGCGCCCACGGTGCCGGCACTAGCCTCCGTCCGCGAGGAGACGCCGGCATGACGCGCTTCCTGCTGCCGCTGGCCGCCTTCCTCGCCCTTGCCGTCGCGCTGGCGGCCGGGCTGCGCCACGACCCGCGCGAACTGCCGTCGCCGCTGGTCGGCAAGGCCGCGCCGGCGTTCCGCCTGCCGCTGCTCGAACCCGAAGGCCGCACGCTGCGCAGCACCGAGCTGCGCGGCAAGGTCTGGCTGCTCAACGTATGGGCCTCGTGGTGCGCCGCCTGCCGCACCGAGCATCCGCTGCTGGTGGACTTTGCCGCGCGCGCGCCGGTGCCGCTGTACGGCCTCAACTACAAGGACGAAGCCGGCGCCGCGCGCGACTGGCTGCGGCGGCTGGGCGACCCCTATGCCGCGTCGCTGGTCGACGCCGACGGCCGGGTCGGCATCGACTACGGCGTCTATGGCGTGCCCGAGACCTTCGTCATCGACCAGCACGGGGTGGTGCGCTACCGCCAGGTCGGCCCGGTCACGCGCGAGGTGCTGGAGCGCAAGCTGATCCCGCTGATCGAGCAGCTGCAACGCCAGGGAGGCAGCGATGCCTAGCCGGATCCGCACGACGCTTGCCGCGTGCCTTGGCTGCGTTGCGCTGCAGGCGATGGCGCTGAGCGAAGCCGAGCTCGATGCGCGCGTGCATGCGCTGTCGACCGAGTTGCGCTGCCTGGTCTGCCAGAACCAGACCCTGGCCGACTCCAACGCCGAGCTGGCGGTCGACCTGCGCCGCCAGATCCGCGCGCAACTGCGCGACGGCGCCAGCGACGCCGCCATCAAGGACTACCTGGTGCAGCGCTACGGCGACTTCGTGCTGTACCAGCCGCCGCTGCGGCCGCTGACGTGGCTGCTGTGGTTCGGGCCGTTGCTGCTGCTGGCCGCCGCCGTGGCCGCGATCGCGCGGGCACGCTCGCGCAAGGCCGCGGCCGGCACGCAGGCTGACGCGCCACTGGACGCCGCCGCGCAGCGCGCGCTGGCGGACCTGCTGGAGGCCTCGCCCACGGAGCGCCGCCCGCCATGACCACCTTCTGGCTGCTGGCCGCCGCACTGATTGCCGCCGCCACCGCGTGCCTGCTCTGGCCGCTGTTGCGCCGCCGTGCGCCGTCCGCTACCGCCACGCCCGAGCGCGCGCTGCTGGTCGACCTCTACCACGACCAGTTGCGCGAGCTGGACCGCGACCTGCGCGCCGGCACCCTGGGCGCGGCACGCCATGCCGAAGCCCGCGATGAGCTGGGCCGCCGGCTGCTGGACGAGGCCGCCGGCAGCAGCAGCGCGCCGGCCGGCGCGGGCGCTTCTCCGCTGCTGGCCGCGCTGCTGCTGGCCTTGCTGCCCAGCGCCGCCATCCTGCTCTACCTGCATCTCGGCAACCCGGTGGCGCTGTGGCGCGCCGACGACCTGCCCGCGGCCAGCGGCAGCGAGCATCAGCTCAGTGGCGCGCAGGTCGAGGGCATGGTGAACCAGCTGGCGCAGCGCCTGCGCGACGCGCCCGGCGATGCGCAGGGCTGGGCCATGCTGGCACGCTCGTACAGCGTGCTGGAGCGTCATGCCGACGCCGCGGCCGCCTACGCGCGCGCGGTCGAGCTGGCGCCGGACGTGGCCGCGCTGCGCGCCGACTACGCCGACGTGCTGGCCAGCCTGAACGGCGGCGCGCTCGACGGCGCGCCGATGGCGCAGGTGCGCCAGGCGCTGGTGCTGGATCCGGACGACCCCAAGGCGCTGGCGCTGGCCGCCAGCGCCGCGGCGCAACGCGGCGACAAGCAGGCGGCGATCGGCTACTGGGAGCACCTGCACCGGCTGCTGCCGGCCGATTCGCAGACCGCGGCGCGCATCGCCGCCAACCTTGCTGCCGCGCGCGGCACCGATGCCGCGGCGCCAGCCCCGAAGATCACCGGCATGGTCACGCTCGGCGAAAAGGCCGGGCGCACGCCGCAACCGGGCGATACGCTCTTCGTCTATGCGCTGCCGACGGACGGCTCGCGCATGCCGCTGGCGGTGCTGCGCCGGCAGGCGCGCGACCTGCCGCTGTCGTTCACGCTGGACGATGCGATGGCGATGCGGCCCGAGCACCGGTTGTCGGGGCAGCAGCAGGTCATGCTGGAAGCGCGGATCTCGGTCAGCGGCAGCGCCTTGCCGAAGGCCGGGGACCTGGTGGGACGCACCGGACCGGTAGCGGTCGGCACCGAAGGCATCCGCATCGCCATCGACGACGCGATCGCGCCTTAGCACGCCGCAGCGGCTCAGCCGGCCAGCGCCGCCCTCAGGTTGGCCAGCATGTCCGCCACCATCTCCTTCAGGCCGTATTGCGCACGCCAGCCCCAGTCCGCGCGCGCGACCGAGTCGTCGATCGAATCCGGCCAGCCCTGCGCAATTGCCTGGCGATAGTCCGGTTCGTAGCGAATCTCGAAGCCCGGCACCTGCTCGCGGATGGCCGCGGCGATCTGCGCCGGCGTAAAGCTCATGCCGGCGATGTTGTAGCTGCCGCGCTCGCCGAGCTGGGCCGCCGGCGCCTCCATCAGTTCGATGGTGGCGCGGATCGCATCGGGCATATACATCATCGGCAGGGCCTCGTCTTCCTTCAGGAAGCAGGTGTAGGGCTCGCCCTTCACCGCCGCGTGGAAGATATCGACGGCGTAGTCGGTGGTGCCGCCGCCGGGCGGGGTCTTGTGCGAGATCAGCCCGGGATAGCGCACGCTGCGCACATCGACGCCATGGTTGGCGTGGTACCAGCGGCACCAGCCCTCGCCCGCCTGCTTGGAAATGCCGTAGACCGTGGTGGGCTCCATCACGGTCTGCTGCGGCGTGTGCGCGGCGGGCGTGGTCGGGCCGAAGGCGGCGATCGAGCTGGGCCAGAACACCCGCTCCAGCCCGGTCTGGCGCGCCAGCTCCAGCACGTTGAGCAGGCTGGTCATGTTGAGGTTCCAGGCCCACTGCGGCGCCTTCTCGCCGGTGGCGGACAGCGCCGCGGCCAGCAGGTAGACCTGGGTGATGCCATGGCGCTCGACCACCGTGGCCAGTTCGCCGCGGTCGGTGGCGTTGAGCATCTCGTGCGTCAGCTGCACGTGGCGGCCGGTGGGCACCACGTCTGAGGTGATCACGTTGGTGCGCCCGTAGCGATCGGCCAGCGCCAGTGCCAGTTCAGACCCGATCTGGCCATTGGCGCCGACGATCAGGATCTTCGGTTTGCCAGCTTCCATCAGCGCAGCCCCAGTTCGCGGCCGGCCTGGCCGAACGCATCCAGCGCCGCCTGCAGCGTGGCCTCGTCATGCAGCGCGCTCATCTGCACGCGGATGCGCGCCTGGCCCTGAGGCACCACCGGGTAGAAAAAGCCCACCACGTACACGCCCAGCTCCAGCAGCCGCTGCGCGAGCTGCTGCGCCTTGTCGGCGTCGTAGACCATGATCGGGATGATCGGGTGGTCGCCGGCCTTGACGTCGAAGCCCAGCTGGTCCAGCCCGGCGCGGAAGAACTTCGTGTTGCGCTCGAGCCGGTCGCGCAGCTCGGTGCTGGCTTCGAGGATATCGAGCACCGCGATCGACGCGCCCACGATCGCCGGCGCCACCGTGTTCGAGAACAGATACGGCCGCGAGCGCTGGCGCAGCAGCGCCACCACTTCCTTGCGCGCACTGGTGAAGCCGCCGGACGCGCCGCCCAGCGCCTTGCCCAGCGTGCCGGTGATGATGTCGACCTTGCCGAACACGCCGCGCGCCTCGTGCGTGCCGCGGCCGCGCTGGCCCATGAAGCCGGTGGCATGGCATTCGTCGATGCCAAGCAGCGCGCCATACTCGTCGCAGAGCGCGCGCATTTCGTCCAGCCGCGCCACGGTGCCGTCCATCGAGAACACGCCGTCGGAAAACACCAGCGTGTAGCGCGCGCCGTCGGCACGGGCCTGCTCCAGCTGCGCGCGCAGGTCTTGCATGTCGTTGTGCTGGTAGCGGTAGCGCCGCGCCTTGGACAGCCGGATGCCGTCGATGATCGAGGCGTGGTTGAGCGCATCGCTGATGACCGCGTCTTCCGCCCCCAGCAGCGTTTCGAACAAACCGCCATTGGCATCGAAGGCCGAGCCGTAGAGGATGGTGTCCTCGGTGCCGAGGAAGACCGACAGCCGCGCCTCCAGCGTCTTGTGCAGGTCCTGCGTGCCGCAGATGAAGCGCACCGAGCTGAGGCCGAAGCCGTGCGTGCGCAGCGCTTCGTGCGCGGCCTCGATCACGCGCGGGTGCGAAGACAGGCCCAGGTAGTTGTTGGCACACAGGTTGATCACCTCGCGGCCATCGCTGGTGCGCACGCGCGCGCCCTGCGGCGTGGCGATCACGCGCTCGTTCTTGTACAGCCCGGCGTCGCGGATGGATTGCAGCTCGTCGCGGATGGACGCGTAGAACGCCTGGGCATTCGGCATGGCTTGGCTCCGGTTGGGGTCGATGGGTGTGCGGGCGGATGTGCTACGATCCGATCGATAAATCGAACACGTTCTATATATCGAACGTTTTGCGCAATATAACGAACATCATTCCATGACGCAAGCCCTGGTCCAGACTTCGCCCGTCGAAGGGCCGCCCGCCGTCGGCATGGCGCTGCAGGCGCTGCGGCAGCAGCAGCGGCTGTCGCTCGACGAACTGTCGCGCCGCGCGGGGGTGTCCAAGTCGATGCTGTCGCAGATCGAACGCAACCTGGCCAATCCGACCGTCGCGGTGCTGTGGCGCCTGGCCAATGCGCTGGGCGTGAACCTGGCGGATTTCCTCGCCGGCGGCACCGGCGAGCGCGCCGGCGGCGGCATCACCGTGGTCCAGCCGCATGCGATCCCGTCGCTGAAGAGCCCGGACACGCGCTGCGACCTGCGCATCCTGGGCCCGATCGAACTGGCCGGGCGCTTCGAGTGGTATGAGCTGACGATCCAGGCTGGCGGCGTGCTGGCTTCGGAGCCGCACGAGTCCGGCACCCAGGAACACCTGTCGGTGCTGAGCGGAGCGATGACGGTGCGCGCGGGCGCCGATGAAAAGAAGCTGCGGCACGGCGAGACCGCGCGCTATGCGGCCGATGTCGCACATGCAATCTCCAATGGTGGCAAGACCACGGCCACCGCACTACTGGTTGTAGTGCATCCGGGCTGACAGGCAAAGGCGGGGGGTTGGCGCGGCGAGGCGCCTGGGAGTGTGCCTGGTCCTGACTTCATGGATGCGCCGGCCCTCACCCCCGCCCCTCTCCCGCGAGCGGGAGAGGGGAGCAAACACGCGGAAAATCAGAGACAGTGGGCTCTCCAGCGACAACGCGTGCGAGCGCAGCCAACACCCGCCACTCACTAGAGACCAACCGAAATACGCTCTATAACAACCCCCACCACCCCACCCACGCACACTGCCCTATAGTCCCGAGGGCCCGCCATCAAATCAAAGCCTGCCCGGGCCAGGCCAAAAAAAAAACCGGAGCCAACGCGTGTCGACAACCGAAGCCTATCTGCTCGATTCCATCCGCCTCGCCATGGAAAACGTGCGCGAGCGCAATACCTGGCCCTTTGGCGCCGTGGTCGTCAAGGAGGGCAAGGTGCTGGCGCGCGCGGTCAACGAAGTGGATTCCAGCTGCGACCCCAGCGCGCATGCCGAGATGCAGGCGGTGCGCGCCGCCAGCCGCGCGCTGGGCAAGCCCGACCTGAGCGGCTGCACCGTCTATGCCAGCGGCTATCCGTGCCCGATGTGCCTGACGGCGATGTACCTGGCCGGCGTCGAGGCGGTCTATTACGCGTATTCCAACGAGGACGGCGCCCCTTACGACCTGTCGGCCGAGCGCGGCTACGTCGAGCTGGCGCGTCCGCTGGCGCAGCGCGAGATGAAACTGGCCTACGTACCGGCTCGCGACGAGGGCATCGACCTGTACGAGGCCTGGCGCGCGCGGCAGGATCAATAAGAGGGACAGAGTATTGCGCGCAGCGGCTGGCGGCCGCTGCGTTGCCCACGCAGCCAGCATGGCCTTCGCATTGTCACCAATGCTGGCTAGTATGGTGATGACGGTGGTGCGACGCCGGATCACATGTAACGGCCCGCCGCAACGCGGAACCGTGCGCGGACCATCCCGTCAAACCAGTGGATTGCATCAGGCACGCGGCATTGCAGCGCAGCATGCGCTGCGCATGGGCCGCGCGGTCTTTCGCGATCGTGTTACGCCTTCTTCGCCGGCGCGATGTCGCCGCGCAGACTCCCAGCAAACGCCCCCCTTCTCACCAAGGAGACGAACGTGCTGAGCCCGCATGAATTTGCCACGCTGCTATTGCTGAGCGATGGCCCCGATTCCCTCGATTCCACCGATTCCCGCCAGATCGATCCCACCGACCTGAAGGCCCTGGTCGACAAGCAATTCGTACACCTGGAAGTCCTGCACGGTTGCCGCCAGGCGCCGCGCATCACCAGCCACGGCTATTCCATGCTCAAGGCCATGGGACGCTGAGGCGCAGCAGCCCAGCGCCCGGCGCCCGCGCAACACCACGGAGGCCACCATGACAGCGGGTCCGGCGCCTGGCGCCAGCGTCCCGGCCGACCCCGATGCGGCGGCGCGCCGCCGCTTCCTGCGTGACCTGGGCCTGCTGGCCGCGGCCGGCATCGGGCCCGGCCTGGCCGGCGCGGCAACGCCTGCCGCGTGCCTGCTGACACCAGCCGCCACCGAAGGGCCCTTCTACCTGGACGACGCGCTGGTGCGTGCCGATATCCGCGACGGCCGCCCCGGCCAGCCCATGCGCCTGCGCATCCGGGTCGTCGACGCCAGGCATGGCTGCGTACCGGTGCCGGGTGCGCTGGTCAGCATCTGGCACTGCGATGCGCAAGGCCAGTACAGCGGCGAAGGCCGCGGTGACCGGCAGGCGCGCTTCCTGCGCGGCGTGCAGCCCGCGGACAGCGACGGCGTCGCCGCCTTCACCTCGGTCTATCCGGGCTGGTACCCGTCGCGCGCCATCCATATCCACTTCAAGGTGCTGCTCGGACGCGCCGAAGCGCTGACCAGCCAGCTCTATTTCAGCGACGCGCTCAACCGCGAGATCCTCGGCAGCCATCCGGCCTATCGCGCGCACGGCGTGCCGTCGCGCGCCACCGCGCAGGACCCCATCGCGGGTTCACGCCCCAACCTGATGGAGGTGCGCCAGGCCGCCGACGCGGCTGGCATGCTCGAGGCCCGCTTCACCGTCGGCATCGCGCGCGTCTGAGCAGGAGGCGCGCGCCGCCACAAAGTGCGCCGGCGCACACCGCGCGGGTAATCCCTAGATTGTGGTTGCCTGTGCCTTTCCTACCATGAAGGGAATCACGGGCCACCTGCACGGCAGCCCCTGCCCGTCCGCGGGCCTGCCGTGCGTCCGCTGGCCCCGCATGCTCCAGTTTTTCCCGACTTTTCCGGTGTTCGCGTCAAAGGCGAGCTGCCTCGGCCCCCCATGGCCGGCAGGCTCGCGGGTAGTCCCACACTCAGCAGAGGGAGACGGTCATGGCATCCAGGGCGAGGAAATCAGATGGACGGAGCAACGGCGTGTCCCGGCGCGGCTTCCTTGGCGGCGCCGCCGGCGCTGCCGCGGGCGCGGCAGCGATGGGCTTCCCGGCCATCGTCAAGGCACAGGGGCCGGTCACGATGCGCTGGCAGAGCACCTGGCCGACCAAGGACATCTTCCACGAGTTCGCCGGCGACTTCGTCACCAAGGTGAACGACATGTCGGGCGGCGACCTGAAGATCGAGCTGCTGCCGGCGGGCGCGGTGGTCAAGGCCTTCGACCTGATCGATGCGGTCAGCAAGGGCACGCTGGACGGCGGCCATGGCGTGATCGCGTACTGGTACGGCAAGAACTCGGCGCTGGCGCTGTGGGGCTCGGGCCCGGCCTGGGGCATGGACCCGAACATGCTGCTGGCCTGGCACAAGTACGGCGGCGGCAAGGAACTGCAGCAGGAGATCTACCGCAGCCTGAACCTCGACGTGGTGTCGTTCCTGTACGGGCCGATGCCGACCCAGCCGCTGGGCTGGTTCAAGAAGCCCATCACCAAGCCGGAAGACTTCAAGGGCCTGAAGTTCCGCACCGTCGGGCTGTCGATCGATATCTTCACCGGCCTGGGCGCGGCGGTGAACGCGCTGCCCGGCGCCGAGATCGTGCCGGCGCTGGATCGCGGCCTGCTCGATGCGGCGGAGTTCAACAACGCCAGCTCCGACCGCGCGCTGGGATTCCAGGATGTGTCCAAGGTCTGCATGCTGCGCAGCTTCCACCAGAGCTCGGAGCAGTTCGAGATCCTGTTCAACAAGAAGCGCTACGACGCGCTGCCGGCCAAGCTCAAGGCACTGATCGCCAACGCCGTGGACGCCGCCTCGGCCGACATGTCGATGAAGGCCATCGACCGCTATTCCAAGGACTACCAGGCGCTGCAGCAGCAGGGCGTGAAGTTCTACGCCACCCCCAACTCGGTGCTGCAGGCGCAGCTGAAGATCTGGGACGAGATCGTCGCGCGCAAGGAAAAAGAGAACCCCATGTTCAAGAAGGTCAATGATTCGATGAAGGCCTTCGCGCAGCGCTCCACGCGCTGGCAGAACGACACCAACGTCGACTACCGGCTGGCCAGCAGCCATTACTTCTCCAAGCGCAGCTAAGCCCGCGGGACGCGCGCCGTGCAACGCCTGCTGCTGCGCATCGACTGGCTCAGCACCTTCGTCGGCCAGGCTGCCTCGTGGCTGATCATCGCGCTCACGCTGATGATCAGCTACGAGGTGTTCTCGCGCTATGCGCTGGGCGCGCCGCACGCCTGGGTGTTCGACGCCAGCAACATGCTGTACGGCACGCTGTTCATGCTGGCGGGCGCCTACACGCTGGCCAAGCGCGGCCACGTGCGCGGCGATATCCTCTACGGCTTCCTGTCGCCGCGGATGCAGGCCGGCATCGACCTGGTGCTGTACCTGGCGTTCTTTTTCCCCGGCGTGATCGCGCTGGCCTGGGCCGGCATCGACTTCTTCGAGGTCTCGCTGGCGCAGAACGAACACTCTTCCATCGCCGCCGACGGCCCGCCGATCTATCCGTTCAAGGCGGTCATCCCGGTGGCCGGCGCGCTGCTGCTGCTGCAGGGCGTGGCCGAGACCATCCGCTGCATCCTGTGCCTGCGCAGCGGTAACTGGCCGCTGCGCGAAGGCGATGTCGAAGAGGTCGACGTCGACAAGCTCAAGGAGATGGTGCAAGGCACGCCCACGGCTGAGCTGGCCGAATCCCCGCCCCCGCGCGACCAACCGCCGGGAGCCGGCCGATGAGGAAGGAACTGTGGTTCGGTGTGGTCCTGATGGCGCTGATCATCGGTGCCGTGGTGTGGTTCATGCCCGCTCCGGGCGACTGGACCAACGGCCACCTGGGCCTGCTGATGCTGGCGCTGATCGTGGTGGCGATCATGCTGGGCTTTCCCACCGCGTTCACGCTGATGGGCATGGGCGTGCTGTTTGCCTGGCTGGCGTACCGCGACGCCAACCCGGAGATCGCGGTGCAGCAGACGCTGGACCTGATGGTGCAGCGCGCCTATGCCGTGATGACCAACGATGTGCTGATCTCGGTCCCGCTGTTCGTGTTCATGGGCTACCTGGTCGAGCGCTCGAACCTGATCGAGAAACTGTTCCGCAGCCTGCACCTGGCGCTGGCGTGGATCCCGGGCTCGCTCGCGGTGGCGACGCTGGTGACCTGCGCGATCTTCGCCACCGCCACCGGCATCGTCGGCGCGGTGGTCACGCTGATGGGCCTGCTGGCCTTCCCGGCGATGCTGCGCGCGGGCTACAGCACCTCGATGTCGGCCGGCGCGGTGACCGCCGGCGGCTGCCTGGGCATCCTGATCCCGCCTTCCGTGCTGTTGATCGTCTACGGCGCCACCGCCGGCGTGTCGGTGGTGCAGCTCTATGCGGGCGCATTCTTCCCCGGCCTGATGCTGACCGGCCTCTATGTGCTGTACATCGTGCTGCTGGCCAAGCTCAAGCCCGCACTGGCGCCGCCGCTGCCAGAGGCCGAGCGCGTGGTGCCGCTGCCGCCAGTGGCGCGCAGCCTGCAAGCGCGCGGCAGCACCCACGCGCTGCCGGCGCTGGGCGCGGGCCTGATGCGTGCGCTCAAGGGCCCGCGCAACGCCGAGGTGCCCACCGCCGTGTTCGCGCGCCAGCTCGGCATCGTGCTGCTGCCGGCGCTGGCGACGGCGCTGGTGATGGGGACGATCTACAGCGCGGTCACCGCGCCGGCCGCGAGCATCGCCGTCGAGTCGCCGCTCTCGCTGGGCGGCGCCGAAGAAAGCAGCGCTTCGGTGGACGACCTGGCGGCGCCGCCGTCGGAGGAACCGGCGGCGCCGGCCGCCGCTCCCGCTCCCGTTCCCGCTCCCGCTGCACCAGCCACACCGGCCACCGAAGCGAATGCCCGGCCGCCGGCCCCGCCCGCCGCGGCGGCCGTCGCGGCGCCGCGCTGGTTCTGGATCACGCTGGCGGTGGCGGGCTTGCTGCTGGTGTACTTCTACTGGCGCTTCAGCTTTGCGCGGGTGGAAATCTTCAAGATGCTGCTGACCTCGTTCTTCCCGCTGGCGCTGCTGATCCTGGCAGTGCTGGGGTCGATCGTGTTCGGCCTGGCCACGCCCACCGAGGCCGCCGCGGTCGGCTCGCTCGGCGGCGCGCTGCTGGCGGCCGCGTACCGGCAGCTGAATTTCCGCGTGCTCAAGGAATCGGTGCTGCTGACGGCCAAGACCAGCGCCATGGTGTGCTGGCTGTTCGTGGGCTCGTCGATCTTCTCGGCGGCGTTCGCGCTGCTGGGCGGGCAGGCGCTGGTCGAGCAGTGGGTGCTGTCGATGAACCTGTCGCCGGTGCAGTTCATGATCCTGGCGCAGCTCATCATCTTCCTGCTGGGCTGGCCGCTGGAGTGGACCGAGATCATCATCATCTTCATGCCGATCTTTATCCCGCTGCTGGACAACTTCGGCATCGATCCGCTGTTCTTCGGGCTGCTGGTGGCGCTGAACCTGCAGACCGCGTTCCTGTCGCCGCCGGTGGCGATGGCGGCGTTCTACCTGAAGGGCGTGGCGCCGCCGCATGTCACGCTGAACCAGATCTTCCTGGGCATGCTGCCGTTCATGGGCATCCAGCTGATTGCGCTGGTGCTGCTCTACGTCTTCCCGGAAATCGGCCTCTGGCTGCCGACCGTGCTGTACCGCTGAGCGGCGCGCCCCGCGTTTCCTATACTGGTTGGCAATGCCAACCGATACCGCGCTCGCCAGCCCGCCTGCCGACACCACCTTCCGCACCGACATTCCCGGGCGGCTCGACCGCCTGCCGTGGTCGCGCTGGCACTGGCGCGTGGCGATCGCGCTGGGCGTGGCCTGGGTGCTCGATGGCCTGGAAGTCACGCTGGTCGGCTCGGTCGGCGCCGTGCTGGAGCGGCCCGATACGCTGGGGCTGAGCGCGACCCAGGTGGGCTGGTCGGGCTCGCTCTACATCGCGGGCGCGGTGCTGGGTGCGCTGGTGTTCGGGCGCATGGCCGACCGGCTCGGGCGCAAGCGGCTGTTCCTGGCCACGCTCGCGGTCTACATGGTGGCGACGCTGGCGACCGCGTTCGCGCCCGACTTTGCCTTCTTTGCCGCCTGCCGCTTCTGCACCGGCCTGGGCATCGGCGGCGAGTATGCCGCGATCAATTCCGCCATCGACGAACTGATTCCCGCACGCGTGCGCGGCCGCGTGAACCTTGCCATCAACGGCAGCTTCTGGCTGGGCGCGGCGCTGGGGGCGGGGCTCAGCCTGGTGCTGCTGGATGCGCGCGTATTCGGCCCGGTGTGGGGCTGGCGCGCCTGCTTCGCGCTCGGCGCGGTACTGGCGGTCGCGATCGTGCTGGTGCGCCGGCATGTGCCGGAGAGCCCGCGCTGGCTTGCCACGCACGGCAGGCTCGAAGAGGCCGAGCGCATCATCGCCGCGATCGAGGCCGAAGTGCGCGCCAGCCACGGGCCGCTGCCGCCGATTGCGCCCGATTGCGTGGCAGTGGCGATGCGCCGGCGCGCCGCCCCGGGCGTGGGCGAAGTCATGCGCCTGCTGCTGCGGCGCTTTCGCCAGCGCAGCCTGATCACGCTGGCGCTGATGGTGGCGCAGGCCTTCTTCTACAACGCGATCTTCTTCACCTATGCGCTGGTACTGTCGCGCTTCTATGGCGTGCCGGAAACGCGCGTGGCGCTCTACATCTTTCCGTTCGCGCTCGGCAATGCGCTGGGCCCGCTGCTGCTCGGGCCGCTGTTCGACCAGGTCGGGCGCCGGCGCATGATTGCCGCCACCTACGTGCTGTCCGGCGTTGGCCTCGCCTTGACCGGCTGGGCCTTCGTGCAGGGCTGGCTCGATGCGCGCACGCAGGCGCTGTGCTGGTCCGCCGTGTTCTTCCTGGCATCGGCCGCGGCCAGTTCCGCCTACCTGACCGCGAGCGAAGTCTTTCCGCTGGAAATGCGCGCGCTGGCGATCTCGGTGTTCTACGCCGTGGGCACCGGCACCGGCGGCTTCATCGCGCCGCTGCTGCTGGGCGCGCTGATCGAAAGCGGCAGCCGCGAAGCGGTGGCCGCGGGCTACGGCTTCGGCGCGGCGCTGGTGATCGTTGCCGGCCTGCTGGCCTTGCGCTACGGCATCGATGCGGAACGCCGTCCGCTCGAGCATATCGCGCCGCCGCTCGGCAGCGACGACTAGCTGCGAGACCACGCCTCGCGCGCGCAAGCGCAGCCATTGGGCCACCACGCCCCTGCACCGCACGCCATGTTAATGCCGTGTTAAGCAGTGCTACAGCCTCCTCTTACACATTCTTACAGCAAGCAAAGGGGCAACTGACTAGCCTTAACTCACCTGCGGCGGCCTGAGTGCGTGAATCTTTGCTTCAGCGGGCCGCCATGTCTTGGCCATCGACTGGCCATTGTTCAACTCTGCCTGGATGAAGCCGGGCAACTCCACGGGCTGCACGCCGCTGCATGCGGTATGTCGGTCCGATTGCAAAGTGCGCCGATACGGCCCAGCCACATCGCGCGTGCTGCAGACAACAAGCTGAATTGGGGACTTGCAAGCCGGGCCACGCGCGACTGCCCTTGCGCGACGCCGCACGCTTGCCTGACGAATACGCTCGCCCGGCATCCATGCGCCGGATGCCGGCGGGGATGCTTTTTGACTTTTGCTTGCCGGAGAACAACACCATGGCCGACCAGCGCAACAACCCGCCGCCGCGCCCTCATCCACTGACCCCGGCCCCGCTGCGCCATCCCCAGGGCGACGGCCTGGTGCAGCGCCCGCAGCCCGTCGCCGTGCCGCTATGGCATATCGTGCCGCGCATGGCGGGCTACGGCGTGGTGCTGTTCATCATCTGGGCCGTGCTGACGATCATGTTTCCAAATGTGTTTACGCGCTCGTCGGAGCGTGCGGTGGTGAACAGCCCGGTCAGCCTGGTGACGTCGCCGGTGGAAGGCGTGGTGATGAAGCAGATGGTGGCCGCGGGCCAGCCGTTCACGGCCAACCAGGCGCTGATGGTGGTGCAGAACCCCAACATCGACCGTTCGCTGCTGGTCGACCTGACCGGCAAGAAGCTCGACAACCAGCAGCGCTATGACTCCGCCAAGGCGCGGCTGGAAAGCAACCGCCGGCTGATGGCCGCCACCGAGCAGGACCTGCAGCGCTACAACAGCGCCGCGCAACGCGAGCACGCCGCGCGCGTGCGCGCGCTGGAGGCGCGGCTGGCCTCGGCCAATGCCCAGGAAGACCAGCAGCAGGAAGTGGTCAACCGCAACCAGAGCATGCAGTGGGCCGGCGCGGTCAGCGAGGCCTACACCAATGCCTCGCGCTACCAGCTGTCGATGCTGTCCAACGCCAAGGCCGCGGCCAGGGCCGAGCTCGACAACGCCATCGGCGAAAGCCAGGCGTCGCGCAACAAGGTCTATGCGTCGTCCACCGACGGCCCCAGCGCCACGCTCGCGCAGCGGCGCCAGGTGCTGGGCGCGGAAGCGGCGCAGCTGACGGCAGAGCTGGAGCAGCTGGAAGCCTACGGCAAGTCCGTCGACGAAATGATCGCCACCGAGCAGGAGCGCATCGAGCGGCTGTCCAACCTGGAGATCCGCTCGCCCGAGCCCGGCACCATCGAAGACCTGATCGCGCAGCCAGGCATGCGCGTTGCCGCCGGCGCCACGCTGGCGCGCGCCAGCAACTGCGCGCAGACGCGCGTGGTGGCGGTGTTCCCGCGCAGCCTCAGCGACAACCTGCTGCCCGGTGCGCGCCTGAACGTGCAGGTCGACGGCGTGACCACGGCGCTGCCGGCATCGGTGGCCGAGGTGCTGCCGCGCGCGCCGGACGGCGACCAGGCGCGCTACTTCGTGCCGTTCCCGCCGATCGAGAAGAACGAGATCTACGTGATCGCCAAGCTCGACCGCCCGCTGGGCAACCTGCCGGCGAAGGCCGGCGCGGCCTCTGCCACCACCGCCACGCCCGGCACGGCAGGCACGGCCGCCGCGGCGGCGCCCGCTGCATCGGCGCAGTCCGGGCACTGCGGCATGGGCCGCTGGGCGCGCGTCACGCTGAACCAGAGCTGGCTGGGCCAGTTGCGCGCATCGCTGTAAGCGCGCGCAAAGGAGAGCCGGATGCGACTGCCGATCCCGACTGCACGCCTGCCCCGCCTGGCCGCCGGCGCGCTGCTTCCCGCGCTGTTTCCCACCCTGCTGGCGCTGTCGCCAGTTGCGGCACGCGCCGCGAACGCTGCAGACGCCGCAGACCCCGCGCAGCAGGCGCTGCTGGCCGAAGGCTGCAAGGCGCTGACCGAGCAAGTCGGCCGCGCCGGCGGCGGCGGCCCGCTGTTCCTGCCTAGCTACGAGCCCGCGCCGGGCGGCGAGCCGCTGGCGCCGGCGCTGCGCAATGCCGCCTTCGTCTACGACAACGCGCTGGCCGGCATCGCGCTGATCGCGTGCAAGCGGCCCGCCGAAGCCCGCCGCATTGCCGATGCGGTGCTGCAGGCCACGCGCCAGGACCGCCACTTCCGCGACGCGCGCCTGCGCAACGCCTATCGCGCCGGGCCGTTGCCGGCGGGCCCGGTGCCGCTGCCGGGCTGGTGGGACGAACCGAGCAAGCGCTGGTTCGAAGACGCCTACCAGGCCGGCACCGCCACCGGCAACGTGGCCTGGGCCGCGCTGCTGCTGCTGGCAGTGCATGACGCCACGCGCGATGCGCGCTATCTGGACGGTGCCGCGGCGCTGATGGGCTGGGTGCATGCCACCGTGCCGGACCCGGCCGCGCCGGCCGGCTATATCGGCGGCTTCTTCGGCCATGAGCCGAAGCAGATCCGCCAGGGCTGGAAATCCACCGAGCACAACGTCGACACCTATGCCGCCTTCAGCTGGCTGGCCAGCGTGCGCAACGAGCCGCGCTGGCGCGACGGCGCGGCGCGCTCGCGCGGCTTTGTCAGCGCCATGTGGCAGCCGCGCGAGGGCCGCTTCATCATCGGCACGCACGACGACGGGCGCGCGCCCAATGCCGCCCCTTCGGCGCTGGATGCCGTGCTGTGGCCGCTGATCGCCTTCCCCGAGCCGCCGGCGGACTGGCGCCGCAACCTGGCGTGGGTCGAGGCGAAGCACCGCGCCGGCGCCGGCTACGGCTTCAAGGGCAGCCCTGACGGCATCTGGACCGAAGGCACCGGGCAGGCCGCGCTGGTGCTGCAGGCCGCGGGACAGGCGCGGCAGGCCGCGCCGCTGTGGCCGCTGCTGCGCGCGCAGCGCGCGCCGTCCGGCATGCTCTACGCCACGCCGCAGGCGCGCATCAGCACCGGGCTGTCGATCGGCCCGACCTCCACCACGGAGGACTTCCACTACTTCCACCTGCCGCACCTGGGCGCGACCGCCTGGGCGGTGCTGGCCGCCGCGCGCTGGAACCCGTTTCGCCCGGGCGGCTGCCTGGACCCGTCATGCCCGCCGCCGGCGATTGCCGCCTCCGGCAACACCGGCACTGCCAACAACAAGGACTGACGATGTTCGCCCTCTTCCTGGAAAACCAGACGCTGCTGGTCATCAACGGCGGCGTGCTGCTGGCCGTGGTGCTGCTGTCGCTGCTGTGCCGGCACGATCGTGCGGCGGACCGCATCCTGTTCGGCGGCGTCACCGCGCTGCTGCTGGGCGTGTACCTGACCTGGCGCGTCCGCGAAACCCTGCCCGACTGGCAGATGACTTTCGCCAGCGTATGGGCGCATGCGTTCTTTGCCTTCGAGTGCATGACGCTGGCCTACACGCTGCTGTCGATCGTGGTGCTGGCCCGCACCAGCAACCACACGCCCGATGCCGACGCGGGCGAGGCCGCGCTGCGCCGCGCGCAGCAGGTGCCGCCGGTGGACATCTTCATCGCCACCTACAACGAAGGGCTGGAGATCCTGGAGAAGACCATCGTCTCGGCGCTGGCGATCGACTACCCGGACTTCCGCGTCTGGGTGCTCGACGACACCCGCCGCGACTGGCTGCGCGAGTTCTGCGAGCGCGTCGGCGCGCACTACGTGACGCGCCCGGACAACGCCCACGCCAAGGCGGGCAACCTCAACAACGGCCTGCGCCACAGCGACGCCGCCGGCGGTGCGCCCTACATCCTGGTGCTCGACGCCGACTTCGCGCCCCATCGCAACATCCTGCTGCGCACCGTGGGCCTGTTCGCCGACCCGCGCGTGGGCGTGGTGCAGACGCCCCAGTTCTACTACAACGCCGACCCGATCCAGTACAACCTGCGCGCCACCGAATGCTGGGTCGACGAGCAGCGCGCGTTCTTCGACGTGATGCAGCCGGCCAAGGATGCCTGGGGCGCGGCGTTCTGCATCGGCACCTCGTTCGTGGTGCGGCGCGACCTGATCGAGCTGATCGGCGGCTTCCCCACCGGCACCGTGACCGAAGACATCCACCTGACCTACCGGCTGCTGCCGCACGGCTATATCACGCGCTGGCTCAACGAGCGCCTGAGCGTGGGCCTGTCCGCCGAAGGCCTGCCCGAGTACATCAGCCAGCGCAGCCGCTGGGGGCTGGGCACGATCCAGGTGGCGCTGACCGCCGACGGGCCGCTGCGCGGGCGCGGCTACACCGGGATGCAGCGCCTGCACTATGTGCACGGGCTGCTGCACTGGCTGTCGCGCCCGTTCACGCTGATGCTGCTGGCGGGGCCGCTGCTGTACTGGTACTTCGGCGTCTCCACGCTGTACGGCGAGCCGCTGCAGTTCCTGGCCTATGGCCTGCCCGCGCTGGTGGCGTACTGGGCGTACAGCATCTGGATCACCGGGCAGCGCGCCTTGCCGATCTTTACCGAGGTCACGCAGATCGTCGCGGCGCTGGCGGTGACCGCATCGCTGGTCAGCGCCATGTTCAAGCCGTTCGGGCGGCCGTTCAAGGTGACCAACAAGGGGCTGGACCGCTCCAAGCTGGTGATCCACGGCAAGTTCGCCGCGCTGTACGCGGGCCTGCTGGGCTTCTCCGCGCTCGGGCTGGGCCGCGCGCTGATGGTCGACCCCGATGCGCAAGGGCTGGCCTTCAACACGATCTGGACCGGGGTGGCGCTGATGCTGTACCTGGCCTCGTTGCTGGTGTGCGTGGAGTTGCCGCGCCCGCGCAAGGAAGAGCGCTTTCCGCACCATGCCGCCGCGCTGCTGCGCGTCGACGGGCGCGAGTACCGCGTCACCACCAAAGACCTGTCCTGCAACGGCGTGGCCGTGATCACGCCGCTGGCGCCGGCCTTCCGCCCCGGCATGGAGGGCGCGCTGTGGCTGGCGCAGACCGGCTGGATCCCGTGCCGCGTGGTGCGCCGCGACGGCCAGCTGCTGGGCATCGCGCTGCATGCCAGCATGGCCGCGCGCCACGCGCTGATCCGGCTGCTGTTCACCGACCCCGCCCACAACATTGCCCGACAAGGGCAGCCCCGGCTGGCGATCTCGCGCTTCATGCGGCGCGCGCTGATGGGCTGACCCCTGCTGCTATCCCTTTCTCTCTCCGGAACGATCCATGCGAAGCCTGCCCCGCCCCCGATGCCGTACGCCCCTGCCGCCACGCCTGCTGCTGCCCGGCGCGCTTGTCCTGGCGCTTGCCGCGTGCACGCTCGAGCCGCAATACCAGCGCCCCGAAGCCCCGATCCCGTCAGCATGGCCGGACGGCGCGGCCTACCGCACTTCGCAAGCCAGGCCGGCCAACGCCACCGCGCAGTCGGCACAGCCAGGCCAGCCGGCGCAGCCCCCCGGCCCCTCTGCCGCCGACCTGGGCTGGCGCGATGTCTTCGTCGACCCGCAGCTGCGCCAGCTGATCGAGCTGGCGCTGGCCAACAACCGCGACCTGCGCATGGCCACGCTGGCCATCGACGAAGCCCGCGCGCTGTACCAGATCCAGCGCGCGGCGCAGTTCCCCACCGTGGAGGGCACTGCCGGCGTGGTGTCGCAGCGGCTGCCGCAACGGCTGCGCGCGGCGGGACAGTCGCCGCAGATCACCACGTACAACGCCGGCATCGGCCTGACCGCGTTCGAGCTGGACTTCTTCGGCCGCGTGCGCAGCCTCAAGCATGCCGCGCTGGAGGAATACATGGCCACCGAGGAGGCGCGCCGAAGCGCGCAGATCAGCCTGGTGGCGGAAGTGGCCAGCGCCTACCTGACGCTGCGCGCCGACCGCGCGCTGCTGCAGCTGTCGCAGGACACGCTCAAGACCCAGCAGGACGCGGCGGAGATGGTGCGGCGCGGGCACCAGGTGGGCGCGATGGCGCAGCTGGACCAGCACCGCGCGCAAACCCAGGTGCAGACCGCGCAGGTGGGCGTGGAGCAGTACACCCGGCAGGTGGCGCAGGACGAGAACGCGCTGGCACTGCTGATCGGCGGCCCGCTGCCAAAGTCGGTGCTGGATGCCGGTGCCGCGCCTGCGAATCCGAATGCCCCCGCGCCCGACCCGCTCGACGCACGCATGCTGATGCGCGAGTTCCCGGAAGGCCTGCCTTCCAGCGTGCTGGTGCGCCGGCCCGACATCCTCGACGCCGAGCACCGGCTCAAGGCCGCCAACGCCAATATCGGCGCGGCGCGCGCAGCCTTCTTCCCGCGCATCTCGCTGACCGGCGCGCTGGGCGTGGCCAGCAGCAGCCTGGCCGGATTGTTCTCGGGCGGCATGGCGTGGGTCTTTGCGCCGCAGCTGACGGTGCCGATCTTCGATGCGGGACGCAACCGCGCCGGCCTGGATGCGGCCAACGTGCGCAAGGACATCAACGTCGCCAACTACGAGAAGACCATCCAGACCGCCTTCCGCGAAGTGGCCGACAGCATGGCGGCACGCGCCACCTACGAGCGCCAGGTGCAGGCGCAGGAAGCGCTGGTGCGCGAGGGCAGCGAAACCCGGCGGCTGTCGGAGATGCGCTTCAAGAACGGCGTGGACGACTACTTCGGCGTGTTCGATGCGCAGCGCCAGCTCTACACCGCGCAGCAGGCGCTGATCACCTACAAGCTGGCCGGGCTGACCAGCCGCGTGTCGCTGTACAAGGCGCTGGGCGGAGGCTGGCGCGAAGTGACCGAGGCCGCGCCGGTGGCCGGCGGCGGGAGCCAGGCGGCGGCCGTTGCCCGGCCGCAGGCAGCGGCGCGGCCCCAGGCGGTGGCGCAACCTCAGGCTGTTGCGCAGCCGCAAGCCGTCGCGCGACCGCAGGCGGGGGCGCAGCCGCAAGCCGTCGCGCAGCCGCAAGCCGTCGCACAGCCGCAAGCCGTCGCACAACAACAGCCCGTCGCGCAGCCGCAACCCGCGGTGCAACCGCAAGCGCCGGCACCGTCCCCGGCAACGGTCCAGCCGGTCCAGCCGGCCCCTGCCGCGACTGCGCCGCGCTAAGGCACGCGCGGCGCGGAGACGCTGGTCAGAAGTATTTCAGCCAGCGCCAGTCGCGCCGCGCCGCCTTCAGCGCGGCGAACCAGCGCACCGCCGGCCACAGCACCAGCGCCAGCACCGCTGCCACCAGCCACAGCTGCCAGACATGGTCGAAGCCGAACACGCGGCCCTGGTTCAGCCCCCAGCGGTACACGCAAAACTGGTACAGGCCCTGCAGCACATACAGGTGCAGCAGGTAGAAGAACATCGGCACCGCGCCGAACACGGCCAGGCAGCGCGCCGCCCGGCCGCCCTGCACGCGCTCCAGCCACGCCAGCAGCAGGCAGCCGGTGCCCAGCGTCAGCAGCAGGAACAGCAGCGACGGCGGGTACTTGGTGACGTTGAGGAAGCTCATCGCGGTATGCAGGGCATCCGCGCCTGGCATCCATTTCTGCTCCTGGCCGTAGCCATTGAGCGCGCGCAGGCCGGCAAACCCGGCCAGCATCGCCACGCCCCATCCGGCCAGCCGCAGCTGCCGCACGCGCGCGGGCACGCCGGTGGCAAACCACGGCCCTGCCGCGTAGCCCAGCGCGATCACGCCGATCCACGGCAGCACCGGGTATGAGGTGCGCACGCGCAAGCCGTCGGCCACCTCGATCCAGGTGCGGTCGTGCAGGATCGCCCAGGGCACGTGCCAGGCACTGTCGACGGGAAAATGCAGCGGGCTCAGCAGGTTATGCCCGGCCACCAGTGCCACGCCCACCGCAACCAGCGCCGCGCGCGGCAGCCACACCAGTGCCGCCAGCGCCAGCATGCTCAGCCCGATGGCCCAGATCACCTGCAGGTAGATCACCTGCGGCGGCAGCCGCCAGGTCCAGGCATAGCCCACCAGGGTCAGCTCCAGCACCACCAGGAACAGGCCGCGCCTGAACAGGAAGCCGCTGACCGCGCGCCGGTCATGGCCGGCGTTGCCATAGAGCCAGGCCGAGACCCCCGCCAGGCCGATAAACACCGGCGCGCACAGGTGGGCCAGCGTCCGCGAAAAGAACAGCGCCGGCGAGATGGCGGCGACGTCCATCGGATCGCCGACCGGCACGTGCAGGAAGAACATGTCCCGCACATGGTCCAGCAGCATGATCAGGATCACCAGCCCGCGCAGCGCGTCGATGGAAAGCAGCCTGCGGGTTGGGCCGGAGGCGCTCCGCGCCAGTGGAATCGGCATCATCGGTCCCTCTTCAGTAGCTCAGCTGCACGCCCAGCCGCACGCTGCGGCCCGCGCCGGGCGCCACCCACAGGCTGCTGTACGAGCTGGCGTAATAGGTCTTGTCGAACAGGTTGCCGACGTTGAGCGAGACGCGCACATGACGGCTGTATTGCCAGTAGCCGTGCAGGTCCACCAGCACGTAGGCCGGCAGCGCGAAGCTGTCCTGCACGTCGCCCGGGCGCCGCCCCACGTAGCGCAGGCCGGCGCCGGCGCCGTAGCGCTGGCCCACCGGGGCCGCGTCTTCATACATCGCCAGCAGGCTGGCGCTGGTGCGCGGCACGTTGGACAACGGCGTGCCGGGGGCGAGGCGGGTGTCCTGCGTGATCTCGGCATCGGTCAGCGCAAAGCTGCCCGAGACGCGCCAGTGCGTGCCGAGCTGCCCGGCCACGTCGAGCTCGACGCCGCGGCTGCGCGCTTCACCGGCGGCGAGATAGAACGACGGATCGGCCGGGTCGGCGGCCAGCACATTGCGCTTGCGGATCTCGAACACGGCCAGCGTGGCGCCGGTGCGGCGGTCGTCGCTGTCGAACTTGATGCCGGCCTCCAGCGCGCGGCCGCGCTCGGGGTCGAACGGCTGGCCGGCGGCATCGGTGCCGGCATTGGGTCGGAACGACTGGCTGGCATTGGCGAACAGCGACAGGTTGTTGCTGGCCAGGTAGCTCACGCCCACGCGCGGCGACACCGCGTTGTGGTGCTGCGTGGTGCGGGTGCCGCGCAGGTGGTCGTCCAGCGACTGGCTGAAGCTGTCGAAGCGCACGCCGGCCAGCACGCGCCAGCGCTCGCCCAGACTGATCTGGTCCTGGGCATAGGCGCCGATATTGTGCTGGCGCTCGTAGGTGTCCATGTTCCACGCCAGCGGCGGCGCCGGCTGGCCATAGACCGGGTTGTAGATATCGATCGCATACGGCGCCGCGGCGCTGGGGTTCTTGCGCAGGATCGCCATGGTGTTGCCGAAGCGGTAGGCGTCCACGCCCAGCAGCAGTTCATGCCCCACCGGGCCGGTGCTGAACTTGCCGGTCACGCTGGCCTGCAGCGAAACATCGTCGGACTGGAAATCGCGGTAGCGGTGCTGGCGCCACAACGTGCGGCCATCGGCGGCGAGCGACGCGGCCTCGCTCGAATGCCCCACCAGCGCGCCGCCGCGGTACGACAGGCCGAGCCTGCCCTTCCAGTCCGGCGAGAACTGGTGCTCCACGCTGAGCTGGTGCGACTGGCTGTCCAGGCGCAGGCTGCCGTCGCCGGGCTCGCCCAGGAAGCGCGAGCGCGGGATGCGGCCCAGCTGGCCGTTGACAGCCACCACGCCGCGATCCATCGGCGTGGTGTAGCGCTGGAATTCCGCCGCGTACTGCAGGATGGTGTCTCGGCCCAGCATCCACGTGAACGACGGCGCCACCAGGTAGCGCTGGCTGTGGATGAAGTCGCGCGTGCTGCCCTGGTGGTCGGCGACCGCGATCAGCCGGCCGGCGATGCCTTCGCCCAGCGGACCGGTGATGTCCGCGGTGGCACGGTAGCCGTCGCGCGTGCCCAGCTCGAAACCGTAGCGCTGCGCGGGGCGGAACTGCGGCTGGCGCGTGACCACGTTGAAGGTGCCGCCGGGTTCGCTGCTGCCGTACAGCGATGAGGTCGGGCCCTTGAGCACTTCGACGCGGTCGATGGTGGCCGCGTCCAGCGGCGCGGTATAGCCGCGGTTGGCGGCGAAGCCGTTGACCAGGTAGCCGGCGCCGGTGTTTTCATGCCCGGTGAAGCCGCGCATGGCAAAGTTATCCCACAACCCGCCGAAGTTGTTCTGCCGCGCCACGCCGCTGACGTAGTCGAAGGTCTGGTCGAAGCGGGTCGCGGCAAGGTCGTCGAGCATGGCGCGCGGCACCACGCGCACCGACTGCGGGATCTCGCGCAGCGGCGTGTCGGTGCGGGTCGCGCCCGAGGCATCGGGCGGGTTGTATGATGCGGTGGCCGTGCCGGTCACCGACACCGTGGGCAGCGTAATATCGGATGGCTGCGCGCTGTCCGCCGCGTCTGCCAGGCCGGACAGCGCCAGCATCAGCGCGGCCAGCGGCCGCCGGGCCGGCACCGGCCGGGACACAACGCGCGGGAAGGAAAGCGGCACCCGGTGCCGGGCATGGCTGGGCTGCGCAAGCAGCATAAGGAACACCCCGAAAAAAACGAGCCGCCGCGGCGGCCATCCGACTGGCAAACCGCGGCGACTCACTAATGATAATAGATTCTCACTAAGATTCTAGGCATGGAACGCATGACCCGTCAACGCGGCGCCGTGATCGACGCGCTGCGCGAAGCCGGCCGGCCGCTGAGCCCGGCCGAGATCCTGGCCGCGGCCCAGCGCCAGGTGCCGTCCCTGGGCCTGGCCACGGTCTATCGCAATCTTCGTGCCCTGCTCGACGATGCGCAGGTGCACGCGGTGGAATTGCCCGGCCAGGCGGACCGGTATGAACTGGCCGACGAAGCCGGCGCCGTGACGCATCGCCACTACTTCCAGTGCCTGACGTGCGATCGCGTGTTCCCGCTGGAAGGGTGCCCCGGCCACCTGGAAGAGATCACGCCGCCCGGCTTCGTGGTGGAGCACCACGAACTGACGCTGCTTGGCCGCTGCCCGGACTGCGCCGGCAAGCCCGGCAAACGGCGCAAGGCCGCGGCGCGGGACCACTGAGCGGCGGCATGGGCCGCGCCTGGCCCAACTGTACTGAGCCGCCATCGCACACCTGTATATGGCGCCCGCGCCGCGCTTGCCGCATGATGCGGCTGCATTCGCGCAGGCCCCACCATTGAGACAGGATTCCACCTTGCAGCACGCCGCCGCCCACCGCCGCTCCACCCTGATCGCCGTACTGGCCCTGACCGGCTCGATGGCCTCGCTGTGCATCGGCACCTCGTTTGCCAAGAGCCTGTTCTCGGCGCTGGGCGCGCAGGGCACCACGGCGCTGCGGGTCAGCTTTTCCGCGCTGATCCTGCTGTGCGTCTGGCGCCCGTGGCGCATGCCGCTGACGCGCGCCAACGCGCGCGCGATCGCGCTGTACGGGGCCGCGCTGGGCGCGACCAACCTGCTGTTCTACATGTCGCTGCGGACCATTCCGCTGGGGCTGGCAATTGCCATCGAGTTCACCGGGCCGCTGGCGGTGGCGGTGCTGTCGTCGCGGCGCGCGATCGACTTCCTGTGGATTGCCTTTGCCGTGACCGGTCTGCTGCTGTTGCTGCCGGTCGGCGATGCCGCCGGCACGCTGGATCCGGTCGGCATCGGCTATGCGCTGGCCGCGGGCGTGGGCTGGGCGCTGTATATCGTGTTCGGGCAGATGGCGGGCAACGCCCACGGCGGGCAGGCGACTTCGCTGGGGCTGACCATGGCGGCACTGGTGGTGCTGCCGTTCGGGCTGGCGCATGCGGGCACCGCGATGTTCAGCCCGACGCTGCTGCTGTTCGGGCTGGCGGTCGGGATCATGTCGAGCGCCATCCCCTACTCGCTCGAGATGGTCGCGCTCAAGCGCCTGCACCGGCGCACCTTCGGCATCCTGCTGAGCATGGAGCCGGCCATGGGTGCGCTCGCCGGGCTGGTGTTCCTGCATGAACAGCTGAGCCCGCTGCAGTGGCTGGCGATCGCCAGCATCATCACGGCCTCGGTCGGCTGCACCATGACCTCGCGCGGCAAGCGCGAGGCCGGCTGAAGCGCCGGGCGCGCGGCCGCTCAGCGCGCGCTGAACCAGTCCGCGGGCAGCCGGTGCGCGCTGCGTGCCGGCTGGGCCAGCGCCAGGGAGACTTCATGCAGGAAGCTGTCCTGCGGGTTGCGGCGGCTGGCAAAGCCCAGCCCATGCAGGATGGAAAGCATGCGGCGGTTCTCGCTGAGCACGTCGCCGCGCAGCCCGTGCAGGCCGGCCGCGCGCGCCAGTTCGCACAGCCTGGCGATCAGGCGCCGGCCCAGGCCCTGGCCCTGCCAGGCATCGGCCACCACCACGGCAAACTCGGCGATCTGGCCGGACACGACATATTCGGCGCTGGCGACGATAGCCGGATCTCCGTCGTCACGGCGGGCGACCACCACCAGCGCCACGCCGTCCCCCGGCGCGGCCAGGCCCGCGACGATCTCGTCCACCACGCGCCCGCCGGTCAGGAAGCGGAAGTAGCGGCTTTCCCGCGACAGCCCATCGACCATCGCGCGCAGCGCCGCGCCGTCCTGGTCCCGCGTCCGTCGCAGCGTCATCTGCGTGCCCCGTGCTGCCGTCCAGCTTTCCGTCACGCCGCAGCGTCCCAGGCTCTGGAGATCCATGCTGCCACCCTCTGGATTCATAATTTGTAGCCAGAGTATAGGAGATAACCTGACTTTTGCAAATGAAGTCAGCGTGCTATGCTTGCCCGCATCATGACCACCACTTCGTCCGATCTCCGCCATTGCTCGATCGCCTCCACGCTGTCGTTGATCGGCGAAAAGTGGACGATCCTGGTCCTGCGCGACGTTTTCCACGGCGTGACGCGCTTCGATGACTTCCTGCGCCGGCTGGAATGCTCGCCGGCGGTGCTGTCGGCGCGGCTCAGGACGCTGACCGACGCCGGCCTGCTGCGCAAGGTCGGCTACCGCGAACCCGGCGAACGCGAACGCTTCGAGTACCGCCCCACCCGCGCCGCGGTGGAGCTGCTGCCGGTGCTGGTCGGCCTGATGCAATGGGGCGACTGCCACATGGCCTCCGACGGCGGCCCGGTCGAGATCCGCTCGCGCGCGAACGGCCAGCGGGTACGCGCGGCACTGGTCGACGAAGACGGCGCCGAGGTCTCGCCGCGCGACATGCAGGTCATTCCCCGCCCCGGCGCCTGACACCGCCAACTTCCTGATTGCCGGTGCCGCACCGCACCAGCGCAGTCCATTGCACTGCACCATGAGCGTGCCGCACGCCGGCCGCCCGCCCCACCACAGCGCATTTCCGGCCGCTGCGGCCCCGGCAGCGCGCCCTTAACGGCCATTGCGCGTCACATACCGGCTTGGCACACCCCTTGCGTAATCGGGTCCGGGCCCGTCAACGGCGACCGGCCCACCCCCACATACACAGCCCCTATCCCATGTAGCGGCTGTCAGGACAACGGCGTCCCCTGAACCGGCTTCACGGCCGGTTTGCGGGACGCCATTTGTTTTTGGAGCAAGTGACGATGACCGGCAAAGCCACCCGCATCGAGCTGCTGAGCTTGAGCACTCCGCAGATGCGCGCCTTCCACCTGACCTGGATGGCGTTCTTCGTGTGTTTCTTCGCGTGGTTTGCCTGCGCGCCGCTGATGCCGGTGCTCAAGGGCGAGTTCGGCCTGAGCGCCGGCCAGATCGCCAACATCAACATCGCCGCGGTCGCGGTGACGATCCTGGTGCGCCTGGTGATCGGCCCGATGTGCGACCGCTTCGGCCCGCGCAAGACCTATACCGCGCTGCTGGCGCTGGGCGCGCTGCCGGTGCTGGGCGTGGCGCTGGCGCAGAACTATGAAACCTTCCTGGTGTTCCGGCTGCTGATCGGCGCGGTCGGCGCCAGCTTCGTGATCACGCAGTACCACACCTCGGTCATGTTCGCGCCCAACGTGGTCGGCACCGCCAACGCGACCACGGCCGGCTGGGGCAATGCCGGCGGCGGCGCCGCGCAGGCGCTGATGCCGCTGGTGCTGGCCGCGGTGCTGATGCTCGGCGCGGACCACGCCTTCGGCTGGCGCATCGCGCTGCTGGTGCCGGGGGTGCTGATGCTGGCGATGGCAGTGGTCTATTTCCGCTTCACCCAGGACTGCCCGGAAGGCAACTACGCCGACCTGCGCGCCCGCGGCATCGAAATCAGCGGCAAGGATGCCGGCAAGGGCGGCGGCTGGGCCAGCTTCCGCGCCGCCAGCGCCAACTACCGCGTGTGGCTGCTGTTCATCACCTACGGCGCCTGCTTCGGCGTGGAGATCTTCATCCACAACATCGCCGCGATGTACTACGTCGACCGCTTCGGCCTGAGCCTGAAAGCAGCCGGCATGGCCGCCGCCAGCTTCGGCCTGCTGGCGCTGTTCGCCCGCGCGCTGGGCGGCTGGCTGTCGGACAAGGCGGCGCGCCGGCGCGGCCTGGATGCGCGCGCCACGCTGCTGTTCGTGCTGATCCTGGGCGAAGGCCTGGGCCTGCTGTGGTTCGCGCAGGCCGGCAACGTGGCGCTGGCGGTGGTGGCGATGCTGCTGTTCGGCCTGTTCACCCACATGGCGTGCGGCGCGACCTACGCGCTGGTGCCCTTCATCGACCGCAAGGCGCTGGGCGGCGTGGCCGGGATCATCGGCGCGGGCGGCAACGTCGGCGCGGTGGCCGCGGGCTTCCTGCTCAAGGGCCTGGGCAACGTGCAGCAGACCCTGACGGTGCTGGGCGTGCTGGCCACCATCGCCGCGCTGTGCGCCATCGCCATCCGCTTCAGCGCCGAGCACAAGGCGCAGGAGCAGGCGCTGTACGACAGCGCGCTGGCCAACTGATTCCCAGGCATCGCCCCACAGCAACATCAGGCAGCAAAGACTGACTACCGGACAAGGAAAGCATCATGAAACTGATCATCGTCGGCCACGGCATGGTGGGTCACAAGTTCCTGGAATCGCTGGCGCAGGCCGGCGCGGACAACCTCGACGTGACCATCCTGTGCGAAGAACCGCGTCCCGCCTACGATCGCGTGCACCTGTCCGAGTTCTTCGCCGGCAAGTCGGCAGAAGACCTGTCGCTGGTGCCGGCGGGCTTCTTCGAGCAGCACGACAACATGCTGCTGCGCCTGAACGCGCGCGCCGTGAAGATCGATCGCGCCGCGCGCACGGTCAAGGTCTCCACCGGCGAGACCCTGTCCTATGACAAGCTGGTCCTCGCCACCGGCTCCTACCCGTTCGTGCCGCCGGTGCCGGGCAAGGACCGCAAGGACTGCTTCGTCTACCGCACCATCGAAGACCTGGAAGCGATGCAGGAATGCGGCGCGCGCTCGAAGACCGGCGTGGTGGTCGGCGGCGGCCTGCTCGGCCTCGAATGCGCCAAGGCGCTGCGCGACATGGGCCTGCAGACCCATGTGGTGGAGTTCGCGCCGCGGCTGATGGCGGTGCAGGTCGATGAAGGCGGCGGCCGCATGCTGCGCCAGAAGATCGCTGCGCTGGGCGTGACCGCGCACACCGGCAAGAACACCGTCGAGATCGTCGACGGCGAGGACGGCACCCATCGCATGGTATTCGCCGACGGCACGCACCTCGACACCGACATGATCGTGTTCTCCGCCGGGATTCGCCCGCGCGACGAACTGGCGCGCGCCTGCGGCCTGGAAGTCGGTGCGCGCGGCGGTATCGCGGTCGACAACAACTGCCGCACCTCCGACCCGGACATCTACGCGATCGGCGAATGCGCGCTGTGGGACGGCAAGATCTACGGCCTGGTGGCCCCGGGCTACGACATGGCCCGCGTCGCCGCACGCCACCTGCGCGGCGAGGCGGCCGAGTTCAGCGGCGCCGACATGAGCACCAAGCTCAAGCTGATGGGCGTGGACGTGGCCAGCATCGGCGACCCGCACGGCACCGTGCCCGGCGCGCGCATCTACCAGTTCAGCGACGACCGCAAGGAGGTCTACAAGAAGCTGGTGGTGTCCGACTGCGGCAAGTACCTGCTGGGCGGCGTGCTGATCGGCGATGCCAGTGAATACGGCACGCTGCTGCAGATGATGCTGAACCGGATCGAGCTGCCCGAGTCGCCCGAGTTCCTGATCCTGCCCGACAGCAGCGGCAAGGCGCGCCCGGCGCTCGGCGCCGATGCCCTGCCCGATACCGCGCAGATCTGCTCTTGCAACAACGTCTCAAAGGGCGAGATCTGCGCCGCCGTCTGCGACGGCTCGACCAGCATCGGCGCACTGAAGAGTTGCACCAAGGCCGGCACCGCCTGCGGCGGCTGCGTGCCGCTGGTCACGCAGATCATGAAGGCGGAGATGAAGAAGCAAGGGATGGCGGTCAACAACCACCTCTGCGAGCACTTCCCGTTCTCGCGCCAGGAGCTCTACCACCTGGTGCGCGTGGGCAAGTTCAAGACCTTCGAGGCGCTGCTGGAAGCGCACGGCAATGGCCTGGGCTGCGACATCTGCAAGCCCACCGTGGGCAGCATCCTGGCGTCGTGCTGGAACGAGTTCGTGCTGAAGGAAGAGCACGCCAGCCTGCAGGACTCCAACGACTACTACCTCGCCAACATCCAGAAGGACGGCACCTACTCGGTGGTGCCGCGCATGCCGGGCGGCGAGGTCACGCCCGAAGGCCTGATCGCCGTGGGCCAGGTCGCGAAGAAGTACGGCCTCTACACCAAGATCACCGGCGGCCAGCGCGTCGACCTGTTTGGTGCGCGTGCCGAGGAACTGCCCTATATCTGGGAAGAGCTGATCGCCGCCGGCTTTGAATCCGGGCACGCCTACGGCAAGGCGCTGCGCACGGTGAAGTCGTGCGTGGGCTCGACCTGGTGCCGCTATGGCGTGGGCGACTCGGTCGGCCTCGCCATCGAGCTGGAGAACCGCTACAAGGGCCTGCGCGCGCCACACAAGATCAAGTTCGGCGTGTCCGGCTGCACCCGCGAATGCGCCGAGGCGCAAGGCAAGGACGTCGGCGTGATCGCCACCGAGAAAGGCTGGAACCTGTACGTGTGCGGCAACGGCGGCATGAAGCCGCGCCACGCCGAACTGCTGGCCAGCGACCTCGACCACGACACGCTGGTGCGCTACATCGACCGCTTCCTGATGTTCTACGTGCGCACCGCCGACCGGCTGCAGCGCACCAGCGTCTGGCGCGACAACCTCGAAGGCGGCCTGGATTACCTGAAGGCCGTGGTGCTGGACGACAAGCTGGGCCTCGCCGCCGAACTGGAAGCCGAGATGCAGCACGTGGTCGACACCTATGAAGACGAATGGAAGAAGGCCGTGACCGACCCCGAGACGCGCAAGCGCTTCCGCCACTTCGTCAACAGCGACCGCCGCGACGACAACCTCGTCTTTATCGAAGAGCGCGGCCAGATCCGCCCGGCCACGCCGGAGGAACGGAACTTGCAGCGCTCACGGCTGAGCCACATTCCCGTGGTGTCCATGCCCGCGAAAGCCGCCTGACCGTGCCCGCAAACAAGGAGAACGTGATGAGCCATCCCCACCATCCCGAAACCTGGACCGCCGTCTGCACCGTACGCGATATCGTGCCCAATACTGGTGTGTGCGCGCTGGTCGACGACCGGCAGGTCGCCGTCTTCCGCATCGGCCGCGGCGACGAGGTCTACGCCATCGACAACTTCGATCCCAACGCGCAGGCCGCGGTGCTGTCGCGCGGGCTGGTCGGCAACCTGGGCGAGCGCCTGGTGGTGGCCTCCCCCATCTACAAGCACCACTTCGACCTGCGCACCGGCGAATGCCTGGAGGCCCCCGAGCACTCGGTCAACGCCTACGCCGCGCGCGTCTATGACGGCAAGGTGTGGATCGCCGCCGAAGTGGCCGTGCGCGAGGCCGAGGAAGAACTCGCCGCCTGATCCGGCGCCCGCCCGATGCTGCCCCAGCCCAACTGCCCCGCCAACGGAGACGCCGGCATGACCCCTTCCGCCAACCCCCGAGCCCGGCCGCGCCTGGTCGTCGTCGGCAACGGCATGGCCGGCATGCGCACGGTGGAGGAACTGCTGCGCCTGGCCCCGGATCTGTACGACATCACGGTGTTCGGCGCCGAGCCGCACGGCAACTACAACCGCATCCTGCTGTCGCCGGTGCTGGCCGGCGAGAAAACGGTGGCGGACATCATGCTGAACACGCGCGAATGGTACGAAGAGCATGGCATCGAGCTGCTCGCCGGCGATCCGGTGGTGGCAATCGACCGGCCGCGCCGCGTGGTGCGTTCCGCCTCGGGACGCGAGGTGCGCTATGACCGCCTGCTGCTGGCCACCGGCTCCAAGCCCTTCATCATTCCGGTGCCGGGCCACCTGCTCGACGGCGTGATCGCGTTTCGCGACATCCAGGACGTCGAGACCATGCTGCATGCCGCGCGCAACCACCGCCACGCGGTGGTGATCGGCGGCGGGCTGCTGGGGCTGGAAGCCGCCAACGGCCTGCTGCGCCAGGGCATGGACGTGACCGTGGTGCACCTGGCCGACTGCCTGATGGAACGCCAGCTCGACAAGCCCGCCGCCACGCTGCTCAAGGGCGCGCTGGAACGCAAGGGCCTGCGCTTTCTTCTGAGCGCGCAGACCGCGGAGATCCTCGGCACCGAACGCGTCACCGGCGTGCGCTTCAAGGACGGCAGCGAGATCCCGGCCGACCTGGTGGTAATGACCGCCGGCGTGCGCCCCAATATCGAACTGGCCGCCAGCGCCGGCCTGCACTGCGAGCGCGCCATCGTCGTGGACGACACGCTGCAGACCTACGACCCGCGCATCTACGCCGTCGGCGAATGCGTTCAGCATCGCCAGGCTACCTTCGGCCTGGTCGCGCCGATCTGGGACCAGGCACGCGTCTGCGCCGCCCACCTCGCCGGTGCCGGCCATCGCCGCTACGTGCAGCAGGCCACCGCGACCAAGCTGAAAGTGACCGGCGTCGACCTGTATTCCGCCGGCGACTTCATCGGTGCGGAAGGCTCCGAAGACCTGGTGCTGCGCGACGCGCGGCGTGGCGTCTACAAGCGCCTGGTGCTGCAGGACGGCTGCCTGGTCGGTGCCGTGCTGTACGGCGACGTGCAGGACGGGCCGTGGTATTTCGACATGATCCAGCGCCGCACGCCGGTGGGCCCACTGCGCCAGCGCCTGCTGTTCGGCAAGGCGCAGTGCGAAGCGCTCGCTGCCTAGCATCATCCAAAGCCATACAACGCCCCCGCACGGAGAACGCGTGAACCTGTCCGACATCCCGGTTGTCTCTGCAACCCTGACCACTACCACCGCCACGACCTGCCCGTACTGCGGCGTCGGCTGCGGCGTGCGTGCCACGGTGCGCGCCGACGGCCAGGTCGAGATCGCGGGCGACGCGCAGCATCCGTCCAACCAGGGGCGGCTGTGCGTCAAGGGCTCGGCGCTGGGCGAGACCGTGGACCTGGAAGGCCGCCTGCTCCATCCCAGGCTGCGCGGCGCCGACGGCCAACTGCGGCAGGTGTCGTGGGACGATGCGCTCGACACCGTGGCCCAGGGCTTCAGCGACATCATCCGCCGCCACGGTCCCGATTCCGTCGCGCTCTACGTCTCGGGCCAGCTGCTGACCGAGGACTATTACGTCGCCAACAAGCTGATGAAGGGCTTTATCGGCAGCGCCAATATCGACACCAACTCGCGCCTGTGCATGTCGTCGGCCGTGGCCGGCCACAAGCGCGCCTTCGGCGAAGACCTGGTGCCGGGCAACTACGAAGACCTGGAACTGGCCGACCTGGTGGTGCTGGTCGGCTCCAACACCGCGTGGTGTCACCCGATCCTGTTCCAGCGCCTGTCCCGCGCCAAGGAAGCGCGCCCGGAGATGAAGATCGTGGCGATCGACCCGCGCCGCACCGCCACCTGCGAGCTGGCCGACCTGCACCTGGCGCTCCGTCCCGGCACCGACGTATGGCTGTTCAACGGGCTGCTGAGCTACCTCGCGCGCGAGGGCCACGCCAACGCCGCGTTCGTTTCCGCCAGCACCGCGGGGCTGGATGAGGCCTTGCAGGCGGCCGACGCCGCCTGCGCCGATCCGGCCGCCGTGGCGCGCGCCTGCAAGCTCAGCGTGCAGGACGTGCTGGCCTTCTACCAGCTGTTCGCGCAAACCGGGAAGACCGTGACGGCGTTCTCGCAGGGCGTCAACCAGTCGTCGGCCGGCACCGACAAGGTCAACAGCATCATCAACTGCCACCTGCTCACCGGTCGCATCGGCCAGCCGGGCATGGGCCCGTTCTCGCTGACCGGCCAGCCCAACGCGATGGGCGGGCGCGAGGTCGGCGGCCTGGCCAACATGCTGGCCGCGCACATGGAGCTGGCCAATCCGCTGCATCGCGAAGTCGTGCAGGGGTTCTGGCAATCGCCGGCGATGGCCGATCGCCCGGGCCTGAAGGCCGTGGAGCTGTTCGAGGCCATCGAAGCCGGCCGCGTCAAGGCGGTCTGGGTGATCGCCACCAACCCGGTGGTGAGCCTGCCGGACGCCGACCAGGTGCGCCGCGCGCTGGCCCGCTGCGAACTGGTGGTCAGCAGCGATATCATCGAGCGTACCGACACCAACGCCGCCGCGCATGTGCTGCTGCCCGCGCTGGGCTGGGGCGAGAAAGACGGCACCGTCACCAACTCGGAGCGGCGCATTTCGCGCCAGCGCGCGTTCCTGCCGGCGCCCGGCGAAGCGCGCGCGGACTGGGACATCCTGTGCGACGTGGCACGCCGCATGGGTTTCAGCGGCTTCGACTATGCCGGGCCGCACCAGATCTTCGACGAACACGCGCGCCTGAGCGCATGGCGCAACGATGCCGCGCCGCGCGCGTTCGATATCGGCGGACTGGCCGGCCTGGACCCGGCGCGCTATGACGGACTGGAACCCGTGCAATGGCCCGTGCCCGCGCATGGCAGCCATGACGCGCGGCGGCTGTTCGGCGACGGCCGCTACGCCCACGCCGACGGCCGCGCCCGCTTTGTCGCCACGCCGCCGCGCGCGCCCGCCCACGCGCCCGATGACGACTTCCCGCTGATCCTGAACACCGGCCGCGTGCGCGACCAGTGGCACACCATGACCCGCACCGGCAAGTCGGCCAAGCTGGCCGACCACTTGCCCGAGCCCTTTGTCGACATGCACCCGCAGGACGCGCTGCTGTGCGGCGTGGGCGAGGGCAAGCTCGCGCGCGTCAGCACGCGCTGGGGCGCAATGGTCGCGCGCGTACGCCACGGCGGCGGCATTCCGCGCGGCAGCGTGTTCGTGCCGATCCACTGGAACGGGCAGTTCAGCTCTGACGCGCGCGTCGGCGCGCTGGTCAATCCGGTGGTCGATCCCGTTTCCGGCGAGCCCGAGTTCAAGCACACGCCCGTGCGGGTCGAGCCCTTCGGCGTGCACTGGCATGGCTTCATGCTGAGCCGCCGCGCGCTGCCGGCGCAAGCGCTGACCTACTGGACGCGCGTGCAGGGCCGCCAGTTCCAGCGCTATGAATTCGCCGGCCGCGACACCATCGCCGACCGCACCGCCTGGGCCCGCGCGCTGCTCGGCGTGACCGATCCGGACGCCGACTGGCTGGAATATGAGGACCGCGCGGCGGGCGTGTACCACGCGGGCCATGTCGTCGATGACCGGCTCGAGGCCTGCGTCTATGTGTCGACACGTCCCGAGCTGCCCTCGCGCGCCTGGCTCGCCGGCCTGTTCGGACGCGAGCGGCTGGAAGACGCCGACCGCATCGGCCTGCTGCTCGGACAGCCGATGGAGAAAGGCGCCGATGCCGGCCCGACGGTGTGCTCGTGCTTCGGCGTGGGCCGCAACACCATCTGCGATGCGGTGCGCAAGCACGACCTGAAAACGCCCGCGGAGATCACCGCCTGCGTCAAGGCTGGCGGCAACTGCGGCTCTTGCGTGCCGGAGCTGAAGAAGCTGCTGGTGGAGGTGCGCGTGGCCGAAGCGGCCTGATCTTTCACCGGGCATTAGGCATCCTTCAGGAGAACCAGATTGCTGTCGCCGCGGCTTGCCGCCATGCTAGCCGCGCAACCGCGACAAGCCGCGCCGGACCCACGGCGCGGCACCAATCTGGAGACAGCAATGAAGGATGCGAAGTACTGGCACGCCGGGCCACGATGGCTGGCGGCTGTGATGATGGCGGCTGCCGCCATGGCAGGCGCCTCCGGCGCGGCAGCTGCCGATGCCTATCCGGCCAGGCCAATCACTCTGGTAGTCCCCTACTCCGCCGGCGGCCCGACCGATGTCGTCGCGCGCACGCTGGCGCAAGCCATGTCGCAAGACCTTGGCCAGAGCGTGGTGGTGGAGAACCGCACCGGCGCCGGCGGCACCGTGGCCGCCGCCTTTGTCGCCCGCGCCCAGGCCGACGGCTATACGCTGCTGATCCACCACAACGGCATGGCGACCGCGCCGGCGCTGTACAAGAAGCTGTCCTATGCGCCGCTGAAGGACTTCGAGTACGTCGGCCAGGTGGCGGACGTGCCGATGACGCTGATGGGCCGCAAGGACCTGCCGGCCAGGACGGTGCCGGAACTGATCCAGTACGTGACGCAAAACAAGGACAAGGTCTCGCTGGCCAATGCCGGCCTGGGCGCCGTCTCCCAGTTGTGCGGTCTGTTGTTCGAACAATCGGTGCACGTGAAGCTGAACGCGATTCCCTACCAGGGCGCGGGCCCGGCGCTGACCGCGCTGCTGGGCGGCCAGGTCGACCTGCTGTGCGACCAGACCACGGCCACGCTGCCGCATATCCAGGCCGATCGCGTGCGGCTGTTCGGCGTCACCACGCCCGCGCGGATCAAGGCGCTGCCGCAGGCTCCCACGCTGCAGGAAGGCGGCCTGAAGGGCTTCGACGTCAAGGTGTGGCACGGCATCTACGCGCCCCGGGGCACGCCCCCGGCCGCAGTGGACCGCCTGACGAAGGCGCTGCAGAAGGGCCTGAAAGATCCGGCCGTGATCAGGAAGCTGGATGGACTGGGTGCGGAGATCGTACCGGTCGACAAGCAGACGCCGGAGGGACTGCGGACTCTGCTGAAGGCGGAAAGCGACAAGTGGCAACCGCTGTTGAAGTCGATGAAGGTAGAGGCCGACTGAGCCAGCGATCCGCTTCCCGACAATAAGTTAGAATCTTCCCATCTTCCGGGCGGACTTTCTGGTCCGCCCATTCCCGCCTGGCGGTGCCCCGCGCACCGTTCCGCCTTTGCGCCCGACGCCGCGGCGCCATTTGATTTCCACGATTTAGCTGGTTTTTAGCCAATGATGCCGTCGCCTTGCGTCATCTTGTATCGCGCTCGGCTATCCGTCTCTCATCTCGAATCCAATGGAGTTTGCGCATGCCATCGCCTTTCCTGTTGCCTGTCCTGGCCGTTTCGGTGTGCATGGTCGGGGCTGCCGAATTCATGCTCGCGCCAATGCTGGCCCCGCTGGCGACGGCTTTTCACACGTCGCCGGCGCATGTGTCGGGACTGGTCTCGGCCTATGCCTTTTCCTACGCCGCGGCGGCGCCGCTGATGGGTTGGCTCTCGGATCGCGCCGGACGCCGCGGGGTGCTGCTCGGCGCCATGCTGCTGTTTGCCGCGGACAGCATTGCCCTGACGCTGGTTCCAACGTTGCAGGCCGCCATGGCCCTGCGTGTGCTGGGCGGCCTGGCCGCCGCCGCGACGATCCCGACCGTCTTCGCCCTGATCGCCGATCGGATTCCGCCGGCGAGACAAGCAGGTGCCATGGGTGGCGTCATGCTCGGCATGACCGTGGGGATCGCGGCTGGACCTGCAGTGGCGGGTTTACTGGCCGAGGCCTGGGGCTGGCACGCGCCATTTCTGGTGATCGGCGGGAGTTGCCTCGCGGCCTTCGCGGCGGGCTGGCGCGTGATTCCGCGCGATTTGCCGGCCAGCCCCGGGATCGGTAGTTCGACCCTTGCCAAGACGTCCGCCGCCGGTATCTTCCGGCTTCTGCTCGCAAAGGGCGCCTGGAATGGCAGCGCCGTGGCGAGCTATGTCTTTGCGGGAGAAGTACTGCGGATGCGATATGGGCTGGAAGTGGCGGCTGTTGGGATCGCCATTTCCGTATTCGGTCTGGGGCTGGGTATTGGCAATATGCTGGCGGGGCAGGCCAGCCGGCGTTACCGGCGCGAAGAAAGCACGCTGGTTTTCGCTACCGTGGTAGTTGCCGTCTCCATGACATTGTTCCTGACGACTGCCATCGGACTGCCGGTCGCGCTGGGATGCCTGCTGATCTGGGGCACGGCACTGGGTATTGCAGCACCTGCCAGCACTGCCATCCTCGCGCAGCGGGCGGGTGCGAACAAAGGCAAGGTGCTGGCGGCGTCCGAAAGCGTCAATAACTTGGCCGTACTGATGCTGTTGCCGGTCGCCGGAAGCGCGTCGGCAACATACGGTGTCACGCCAGCCGCGGCGTTGCTCGGCGGACTCTGCCTGGCTGGCGCCATCATGAGCGCCGCTGTCCGGCGCGCCGCGGCCTAACGCGGGCTAGACCTGCCTTTGTGCCACGCCAAAAACAAAACCCCTCGCAGCGAAC
>NZ_LT976854.1:438550-441869 GCF_900249755.1 Cupriavidus taiwanensis | reverse complement strand
ATCCGCACTATCATCGGCGCGGAGCTGTTTCACGGACCTGTTCGGGATGGGAAGGGGTGGTTCCAGCTCGCTATGGTCACCAGGCATGAGGGGTTGCAGCGCTGCGGTTGCGGGCAACGCTGCGAATCGGGATGTAGTTGGGGTTGTGCGTGTCAACTGTTTCGGCACAGTCGCGATCACACACCAGGCAAAACACACTGGTTATAGGATCAAGCCTTACGGGCAATTAGTACTGGTTAGCTTAACGCATTACTGCGCTTCCACACCCAGCCTATCAACGTCCTGGTCTCGAACGACCCTTCAAGGAGGTCAAGCCTCCAGGGAATCCTCATCTTCAGGCGAGTTTCCCGCTTAGATGCTTTCAGCGGTTATCTCTTCCGTACATAGCTACCCTGCGATGCCTCTGGCGAGACAACAGGTACACCAGCGGTACGTCCACTCCGGTCCTCTCGTACTAGGAGCAGCCCCCGTCAAGATTCCAACGCCCACGGCAGATAGGGACCAAACTGTCTCACGACGTTTTAAACCCAGCTCACGTACCTCTTTAAATGGCGAACAGCCATACCCTTGGGACCGGCTACAGCCCCAGGATGAGATGAGCCGACATCGAGGTGCCAAACACCGCCGTCGATATGAACTCTTGGGCGGTATCAGCCTGTTATCCCCAGAGTACCTTTTATCCGTTGAGCGATGGCCCTTCCATTCAGAACCACCGGATCACTATGTCCTGCTTTCGCACCTGCTCGACTTGTCGGTCTCGCAGTTAAGCACGCTTTTGCCATTGCACTTTAGGTACGATGTCCGACCGTACCAAGCGTACCTTCGAACTCCTCCGTTACACTTTGGGAGGAGACCGCCCCAGTCAAACTGCCTACCATGCACTGTCCCCGACCCGGATTCACGGGCCAAGGTTAGAACCTCAAACAAACCAGGGTGGTATTTCAAGGACGGCTCCACGTGAACTGGCGTCCACGCTTCAAAGCCTCCCACCTATCCTACACAGATCGGTTCAAAGTCCAATGCAAAGCTACAGTAAAGGTTCATGGGGTCTTTCCGTCTAGCCGCGGGGAGATTGCATCATCACAAACACTTCAACTTCGCTGAGTCTCGGGAGGAGACAGTGTGGCCATCGTTACGCCATTCGTGCAGGTCGGAACTTACCCGACAAGGAATTTCGCTACCTTAGGACCGTTATAGTTACGGCCGCCGTTTACCGGGACTTCAATCAAGAGCTTGCACCCCATCATTTAATCTTCCGGCACCGGGCAGGCGTCACACCCTATACGTCCACTTTCGTGTTTGCAGAGTGCTGTGTTTTTATTAAACAGTCGCAGCCACCATTTTATTGCAACCCCTTCACCCTTCTGGCGCAGGCCAGTCAAGCTACCAGGGCGTACCTTATCCCGAAGTTACGGTACCAATTTGCCGAGTTCCTTCTCCCGAGTTCTCTCAAGCGCCTTAGAATACTCATCTCGCCCACCTGTGTCGGTTTGCGGTACGGTCTCGTATGACTGAAGCTTAGAGGCTTTTCTTGGAACCACTTCCAATTGCTTCGCAGCACTAGGCCGCTCGCCCCACATCCTTGAATCCCGCGCCCGGATTTGCCTGAGCGCCTTCTCCAATGCAGGGACCGGGACTTCCAACACCCGGACAACCTTCCGCGATCCGTCCCCCCATCGCATCATACGACGGTGCAGGAATATTAACCTGCTTCCCATCAGCTACGCATCTCTGCCTCGCCTTAGGGGCCGACTCACCCTACGCCGATGAACGTTGCGTAGGAAACCTTGGGCTTACGGCGAGGGGGCCTTTCACCCCCTTTATCGCTACTCATGTCAGCATTCGCACTTCTGATACCTCCAGCATCCTTTACAAGACACCTTCACAGGCTTACAGAACGCTCTCCTACCACGCGTGCGCTCCTTTAAATCCACTAGCACAACCACCATCGATCATTGTTGGCGGCTTTGTCGATGCTGCGCATCGACAAGCTTGGTGCACTTAAAGGAACGCACGCGTCCGCAGCTTCGGTATATGGCTTAGCCCCGTTACATCTTCCGCGCAGGACGACTCGATCAGTGAGCTATTACGCTTTCTTTAAAGGGTGGCTGCTTCTAAGCCAACCTCCTGACTGTTTTAGCCTTCCCACTTCGTTTCCCACTTAGCCATATTTGGGGACCTTAGCTGGCGGTCTGGGTTGTTTCCCTCTTGACACCGGACGTTAGCACCCGATGTCTGTCTCCCGTGATTGCACTCTTCGGTATTCGGAGTTTGCTATGGCGGGGTAATCAGCAATAGACCCCCCAACCATGACAGTGCTCTACCCCCGAAGGTGAGACACGAGGCACTACCTAAATAGTTTTCGGAGAGAACCAGCTATTTCCAGATTTGTTTAGCCTTTCACCCCTATCCACAGCTCATCCCCTAACTTTTCAACGTTAGTGGGTTCGGTCCTCCAGTACGTGTTACCGCACCTTCAACCTGGCCATGGATAGATCATCTGGTTTCGGGTCTACACCCAGCGACTCAACGCCCTGTTCGGACTCGCTTTCGCTACGCCTTCCCTAATCGGTTAAGCTTGCCACTGAATGTAAGTCGCTGACCCATTATACAAAAGGTACGCCGTCACCCCCGAAGAGGCTCCGACTGTTTGTATGCATGCGGTTTCAGGATCTATTTCACTCCCCTCCCGGGGTTCTTTTCGCCTTTCCCTCACGGTACTGGTTCACTATCGGTCGATCACGAGTATTTAGCCTTGGAGGATGGTCCCCCCATCTTCAGACAGGATTTCACGTGTCCCGCCCTACTTGTCGTACACCTAGTTCCACAATCGTGTTTTCGCATACAGGGCTATCACCTGCTATGGCCGGGCTTTCCATCCCGTTCTGCTAACACCACTGCTAAAGAGTACAAGGCTCTTCCCATTTCGTTCGCCACTACTTTGGGAATCTCGGTTGATTTCTGTTCCTGCAGCTACTTAGATGTTTCAGTTCGCCGCGTTCGCTTCCCACACCTATGAATTCAGTGTGGGATGACCCATTCGGGCCGGGTTTCCCCATTCGGACATCTCCGGATCAAAGCTTGTTTGCCAGCTCCCCGAAGCTTTTCGCAGGCTACCGCGTCCTTCATCGCCTGTGATCGCCAAGGCATCCACCACATGCACTTGTTCGCTTGACCCTATAACGAGTGTGTCTCGATTGCTCGAAACATGTCGCTACAGGATGAGTTCTCGCATTTGTGCCGTATTCCAAGTCATCTTTCGATCACTTAAATACATTTTGGTTGATACAATCACAACCCGGTATCGCGTTTGGGTACT
>NZ_LT976854.1:378054-435950 GCF_900249755.1 Cupriavidus taiwanensis | reverse complement strand
TTTTGCTGCCGTCAGCGCCGCGATCCCTTGCTGCACCAACCTCCCGGCCAACCCCGCAACCCTTGCCGCGCCTGCCTTGCAGGGCCGCGTTGTGTTGCGAGGGGGCGAATAGTAAGCGACGAAGACGGGCTTGGCAAGGGGTGAATGAAATCTTCTTCGTGCCGCCATCGGCCGCCCCTTAAAATCTGCCGATGCAAGACCTGCCTACCTACCTGCCGTCGCGCCTGCCAGCGGACGGCCCCGGCCTGCTCGACGCCCAGTCGCTGGCTGCCGCACTGTCGCGCCCTATTGTCTTTGTCGACCTGGAAACCACCGGCGCGGACGCCCAGCGCGACCGCATCACCGAGATCGGCGTGGTCGAAGTCGGCCCGGACGGTATCGTCGAATGGGAGACCCTGCTGGACCCCGGCATGTCGATACCGCCGTTTATCCAGCGCATGACCGGCATCAGCGACGACATGGTGCGCGGCCAGCCCAGCTTTGAATCGCTCGCCGAATCGCTGGCGGAGCGCCTGCAGGGCCGGCTGTTCGTGGCCCATAACGCACGTTTCGATTACGGCTTCCTGAAGAACGCGTTCCGGCGCGCCGGGGTGACGTTCCGGGCGGACGTGCTGTGTACCGTCCGGCTTTCGCGCTCGCTGTTCCCGTCGGTGGAGCGCCATGGCCTGGATGCCCTGATCGCCCGCTTCGGCCTGACGCCCAAGGGTCGACACCGCGCGCTGGCAGATGCCGAGCTACTGTGGCAGTTCTGGCAGAAGATCCATGCCACGTATTCGGTCGACCTGGTGGAATCGGCGGTGCGCACGCTGGTGCGGCGCGCCAGCCTGCCGGCCGGCCTGGAAGAAACCGCGCTCGAAGACGTGCCCGCGGCGCCGGGCGTCTATATCTTTTATGGCGACCAGGACGTGCCGCTCTATGTCGGCAAGAGCGTGCATCTGCGCCAGCGCATCGGCGCGCATTTTTCCGGCGACTACCGGTATGGCAAGGATATGCGGCTGGCGCGGCTGGTTCGGCGCGTCGATTGGCGCGAAACCGGTGGCGAAACCGGCGCGCTGCTGCTGGAAGCCCAACTCGTCAAGGCCATGCAGCCGGTGCACAACCAGCTGCTGCGCCGGAATACGCGCCTCTACGCCTGGGAACTGCCGCAGCAGTTGCCGGTGCCGCGCCTGCGTTCGGATCGCGACACGGACTTCTGCCGGCACCGCGACCTGTTCGGCGTGTTCGGCAGCCGTGGTGCGGCCGAGGCACGACTGCGCGCGCTGGCCGAGGAGCATGGCCTGTGCATGGCCACGCTGTCGCTGGAAAAAACCACGCGCCGTGGCAGCCCCTGCTTCGCGCGGCAAGTCCACCGCTGCGCCGGTGCCTGCGTCGGCGAGGAATCGTCGCGCGAGCACCGTGCTCGCCTGGCCGCGGCGCTGGCGCCGATTGCACTGGTGCCATGGCCATTCGACGGCCCGGTAGCCTGGCGCGAGCAGCACGGCGCGCGCGCATGGTGGCATGTGGTTGACGAGTGGTGCTACCTGGGCTGCGCGCCCACGCTGGAAGAAGCCGGCGCGCTGGCCGCCGCCCCCGCGCATTTCGACCTCGACACGTACCAGATCCTGGCGCCGCGCCGGGAGCAGTGGATGCCGGGCGCGGTGCCCCTGTCCGTGCAGCGGGCTTTCGCCCTGACCGCGCCGGACTTGCCAGTTGAAGACTCGCGTCCGGCACGCGCGCTTCCGGGGCATGTCGCGCGCAGGTCTTCCGCCAGCGCGGGGCAGCAAACCCTGGGCTTGTTTGCGGATTGAGGCTGCCCGGCCGCGGGCCCGGGCCGTCTGTACGCCAGCCCCCACAAGCCGCTTGCAGACGATGTGACGCTTCCCCTAGTCTCCATCACACCGGCCCTTGCCGCCGGCTGCGCCGATGTGGAGCCGCCCATGCCTGCCAATCCATCCCGACTTGCGTCTGCCGCCCGTAACGGCGCAGGCAGGCGTGCGCGGGCCGCTGCCCTGTGCGCAGCGGCCGTCGCGGCAGCTTGCGCCGGACTCAGTAGCAATGCGATGCAAGACATCATCGATTCCTGGAAGCGCGTTCCGGTCGATGAAGCGAAGCGCCAGTGGGGTCCGCCGCAGGCCGTGCAGGCCCTTCCCGCCGGCACCGCCTACATCTGGACCGACACCGTGCCGGTCGCGCGGCCGCCGGGCAGCGGCCCGCGCGATGCCGGCATGGAGCGCACGCCGGTGCCGGGGCAGTGCCAGCGCAAGCTGGTAGCGGACCCCGCCGGCATCATCACCGGCGGCGAGTGGCGCGGCGATGCCTGCTGCATCACCGCGCTGGCCGGGCGCTGCGCCGCGCTCAAGTATCGGGGGCGCGGCTGAACACAGCCGCCGCCTGGATCCCCACCAGCTCAGCGTTCAGGCCACGCACCGGTATCGGCCAGCACGGGCGACATCTCCCGGAAGGCGAAGCGCAGCGGCAGCGCGCGCTCGCGCCGCACCACGCGTTCGACATGCAGCCGCACCAGCCGCTCCGCGCCGGCGTAGGCGGCCAGTTCCGCGCCTTCCCAGATCACTTCCGCGCGACCGCCCACATGCAGCAGCGAACCGTCGGCAAAATCCGGCACCACGATGCCCGCACGCGGGTCGGCCAGCAGGTTGCCGATCGTGTTGAAGAAGTTGTTGCCGTTGAAATCGGGAAACGTCAGGGTCTGGTCATCGTCCACGCGGATAAAGCCAGGCTTGCCGCCGCGGTGCGAAACGTCGACACCGCCGGTATGCTTGCCCTCGCCCTGCGGCGACACCGTATGGCTGGACGCGATGAACAGCGTATCGGCGCCGCGCAGCCACGCGCTGGCCTGCGCGTCGAGCGCGTCGCCGTGCCAGGTCGCGGGCGCGGCGGCTGGCTCGGCAGCGGCGACGTCGCGCAACTGGATATAACGCGGGCAGTTGCCGAAGCTCTGCTCGACCTGGACCGTCATCCCGCCCTCGTCGCGCGCCACGATGATCCCGTTCATGCGGTTGCGCCGGCGCGTCGGCAGCTCGATGCCGAGCAGCCCGATGCGCGCGCCCTGCTCCAGCGCCGCTGCCAGCGGATCGCCGGGCAGCGGCACGGCGTCGATGCGCAGGTGCGTGGCGTCCGGCGTTTGCGCAAACCCCGGCGGCCCGACCAGCAGCGTGGCCCATGGCATGCCGTCGGCGTCGACCGCGCCGGCCAGCAGGAACGGCAGTTGCGCGAAGAACGTGCGGTGCTGTTCCGGCATCTCGCCACGGATCACGCGCGGACCCGCCGCGGCCATGCGCTCGCGCTTGCCGGCGCGCTGCTGCGCGGCGAGTTCGCCGGCGTGGAAAGGCAGGCCGGCATGCGGCCAGGTGGGCAGGTCCATGATCGGCTCCTTCGAAACGTGAATGGCCTGGCGCGCGCGCCGGCGGCAACGGTTAGGCGGCCAGGCTGGGCTGCGATACCAGCATCGGCACGAACCCGGGCAAGGCTTCCACGCGCCGCAGCCAGGCGTTGAGCGCGGGGTACGGCGCCAGCGGCACGTTGCCTTCCTCGGCGCGGGCGATATAGCTGTACGCGGCCACATCGACAATGGTGGCGTGGTCGGCGGCCAGGAACGTGCCCGCGGCCAGCACCGACTCCATCAGTGTGAACAGCCGCTGCGCGCGGGCGACGGCATCTTCCATCGGCACCGGCCGCCCGAACAGCACGCCCAGGCGCGCCGCGGCCGGGCCGAACGCAATCTCGCCGGCGGCCACCGACAGCCAGCGCTGCACGCGCGCCGCGCCGACCGGATCGCGCGGCAGCCAGCGGCCGTCGTCATAGCGCGTGGCCAGGTAGACCAGGATTGCGTTGGAATCGCCCAGCACGACGCCGTCGTCGTCCAGCACCGGCACCTGGCCAAACGGGTTCAGGCGCAGGAAGGCCTCGCCGCGCTGCTCGCCGCCGCGCAGGTCGACGTCCACCAGCCGGTAGGGCAAGCCCAGCAGCCCCAGCATCAGCTCGGCGCGATGCGCGTGGCCGGACAGCGGCGAACGGTACAGCACCAGCGGCCTGGCCGGCACTGCGGGGGGATGGGTCTGTTGCATGGCACTCTCCTGAGCGGTTGGTATGGACGGATTCTCGGCGCCGGCCAGCCTGGAATAAATGGGGTCATTGGTATTTGACTACTCCGGAAAATGGAGTAATGTCTGGCGCCATGGACAAGCTACGTGCGATGCAGACCTTTGTGCGGATCGTCGACGAAGGCAGCCTGACGGCCGCCGCGGCGTCGCTGCATACCTCGCTGCCGGCGGTGGTGCGTACGCTGGCGGCGCTGGAATCCGAGCTGCAGGTGCGGCTGCTCAACCGCACCACGCGGCGGCTGTCGCTGACCGCCGAGGGCCGCAGCTACCTGGACGGCTGCCGGCGCATCCTGGCCAATATCGACGAAATCGAAGCCGGACTGAGCGACAGCCATGTCGAGCCCAGCGGCCAGCTCACGCTGACCGCCTCGGTCCTGTTCGGGCAGATGTACGTAGCGCCGGCGGTGACGCGCTTCGTGCAGCGCTATCCGCGCGTGCGCTGCCGCATGGAATTCACCGACCGCGTGGTGAACCTGCTCGAGGAAGACCTGGACGTGGGCGTGCGCATCGGCCCGCTGGCGGACTCCACGCTGGTGGCGCAATCGGTCGGGCACATCCGCCGCGTGGTGGTCGCCACACCGGCCTACCTGCGCAAGCACGGCGTGCCGCGCCACCCGGACGACCTGGCAAGCGCCAACTGCCTGCGCTTCACCGGCAACCATGCGCACTGGTGGTCGTTCCGCGACGGCGAACGCGAGTTCCATGTGCCGGTCTCGGGCAACCTGGAGTTCAACCAGACCGCGCCCGCCGTGGCCGCCTGTGCTGCCGGTGCCGGCTTCGGCCATTTCCTGTCGTACCAGGTCGCGCAACTGGTGGAAGAACGCAAGCTGCGCATCGTGCTGGAAGATTTCGAACTGCCGGCGTGGCCGCTGTCGCTGATCTATCCCCACGCGCGGCTGCTGCCGGCGCGCACCCGCGCCTTTATCGACTGGATGCGCGACGAACTGAGCCCGCGCTTCGGCTGAACCGTCACCTTCTCGTGCTCGCATTCAGAATGTTCTGATTGATGTGCCCGGCACAGCGCAAGGCACGCGGCTCGCACCGTCGTGCGCCGCACGGCATCCGGGCGGACCAATTGCAGGGCAAACCGACAAAACCCCTTGACGCGTTGCGGTGCGCACCGGTATTTTCAAATTCGAATCCGAATTCGAATACGGAAATATGACCATGTCAGCGACGCCTTCCAGCTTCCCCGCCAGCGCTTCCTTCCCCCGTATCGACACCCCCTCGATCCTGCAGCCGCCGCGCCAGCGCCGTGCCCGCGAGACCGAACAGGCCTTGCTGGGCGCGGGCCGCGAGCTGCTTGCGACGCGCGACTTTGCCGCGGTGTCGGTGGCCCAGATCGCTGCCGCGTGCCAGGTATCGGTCGGCGCGTTCTACGGCCGCTTCCGCGACAAGATGGCCTATTTCGAGGCCCTGCGCGCAATGGTGATGGAAGAAACCTCGGCCTCGATCGACCGCTACCTGGCACAGGAACGCTGGGAAGATGTCGCCACGCCGGTGCTGCTGGAAAAGGCCGCCCGATTCATGGTGCTCGGCACGCTGGCCAACCGCGGCGTGATGCGCGCATCGCTGCGCCATGCCGCCACCCGCCCCGAGGAATGGCTGCCCCACCGCCAGAACGGTGAAGCGATCGTTGAACGCATGGTGCAGTTGCTGGTGCCCCGGCTGCCGCTGCCCGCCGAGACGGCCGAGTTGCGTGTGCGCTTTGCCATGCAGGCCGTGTTCAGCGTGCTGGTCAATGCCGTGCTCAATGATTCCGGCCCGCTGCACCTTGACGACGAGCGGCTGATCACCGAGCTGAACCGCCTGATGGCGGGCTATCTCGGCGTTCCCCTGGCAGAGGCGGCCTGAACCTGGCCGGGTAATGCAGCCGGGCCATGGCTGCTATGAATTGCGCGGCGCTTGCTTGGCGGTAGCACCGGCGCTCCATAGAATGTGCCCACGCCCGGCCCCGCGCCGAGGCAGCCCTATCCGCCTCAATGCTTATCGGGACCGCTCATGGCCACGCTTTTCCTCGTCCGGCACGGACAAGCCTCGTTTGGCGCCGCCAACTATGACTGCCTGTCGCCCACGGGCCGCCAGCAGGCGCGCTGGCTGGGCGAATACTTCGCCGAGCGCGAGATCCGCTTCAGCCGGGTCGTGGCCGGCACGCTGGTGCGCCAGCAGGATACCGCCACCGAAATCCTGGCCGGCATGGGGCAGCCGCAGGCCGCGGTGATCTCGCATTCCGGCCTGAACGAATACGACGGCGAGGCGCTGTACCGCTGCCACACCCGCGGCGCCGACCACCTCGCCCACCAGAACACCGACTACAACGACTACTGGCGCACCTTCCGCGCCGCCTATGCGGCCTGGACGCAGGACGGGCTGGCCGAAATGCCCGAGAGCTGGGCCGACTTCGGCGCGCGCATTGCCGGCGCGCTGGCGCAGGCCAGCGAGGGCACCACGCGCGAAGATGCAATCCTGGTGGTCAGCTCGGGCGGCGCCATCGGCCGCGCCACCGCGGACCTGCTCGGCGCGCCGGCGCAGGCCGCGATCGAGATGAACCTGCAGTTCCGCAATACCGCGTTCTGCGAGATCATCGTCGGCCGCGGCGTGCAGCGCCTGCTGAGCTTCAACAACGTGCCCCACCTCGAACGCGCCGACCGGCGCAGCGCCGTGACCTTCGCCTGATTCAGCGTTTTCTGCCTCCCAAATGACAATGGCCGCGATTCCGCGGCCCTTCTTTTTCCTGCTCCGGCTGCTGGCGCGGGCACTTTGACATGCCCGCGCCGCCGGTCCTTCTCCCTTTACTACTCGGTCTCGCCGCGTCGCCGGATTACAGGCGCTCGACGATGGTCACGTTGGCCAGTCCGCCGCCTTCGCACATGGTCTGCAGGCCGTAGCGCTTGCCATGCGTATGCAGCGCATGCACCAGCGTGGTCATCAGCTTGGCGCCGGAGCCCCCAAGCGGATGGCCCAGCGCGATCGCGCCGCCATGCACGTTCAGGCGCTCGGGATCGGCGCCGGTGGCCTTGAGCCAGGCCAGCGGCACCGGCGCGAAGGCTTCGTTGACTTCGAACAGGTCGATATCGCCGATGCGCAGGCCCGCGCGCTTGAGCGCCACTTCGGTGGCCGGCAGCGGCGCTTCCAGCATCACCACCGGGTCATGGCCGATCACGGTCATGCTGTGCACGCGCGCCAGCGGCTTCACGCCCAGCTTCTTCAGGCCGGCCTCGTTGACCACCATCAGGCCCGCGGCGCCGTCGCAGATCTGGCTGGCGGAAGCGGCGGTCACGCGGCCGCCTTCGGCGATCAGCTTGACGCTGCCGATGCTTTCCAGCGTGGCGTCGTAGCGGATGCCTTCGTCGGTGGTGTGCATCTCGCCATTGGCGCCGTCGGCGGTGCGCACTTCCACCGGCAGGATCTCGGCGCTGAAGCGGCCCGCCTTGGTCGCGGCGATGGCGCGCTGGTGGCTCTGCAGCGCGTAGGCATCCAGCTGCTCGCGCGACAGATCGTACTTGCGCGCGATCATCTCGGCGCCGGTGAACTGGCTGAACTGCACGCCGGGGTAGCGCGCCTCGACGCCGGGGCTCTTGGGCACGCCGAAGCCGTTCTTGGCCGGCAGCTGCGACGACAGGCCCATCGGCACGCGCGTCATGCTTTCCACGCCGGCGGCGATGACGATGTCCATCGCGCCCGACATCACCGCCTGCGCGGCAAAGTGCAGGGCCTGCTGCGACGAACCGCACTGGCGGTCGACCGAGGTGCCCGGCACGCTTTCCGGCAGGCGCGAGGCCAGGATGGCATTGCGCGCCACGTTGCCGGCCTGCTCGCCGACCTGGCTCACGCAACCCATGATGACGTCTTCGACCAGCGCCGGATCGGCGCCGGTGCGCTCGACCAGCGCGTCGAGCACCTGTGCCGCCAGGTCGGCCGGATGCCAGCCCGACAGCTTGCCGCCCTTGCGGCCGCCGGCGGTACGGACCGCCGCGACGATATATGCCTCTGCCATGTGATCTCCTTGGTTCGGTGCAGGCCGCCTGCGCAGCCGTGGTGTTGTGCGGGATGCCGGCACGGGTGCCGGCAGCGTCGAAGGCTATTGTTGCGCCGCGGGTGGCGGCCAGCGTCGTCGGAAGCGACGAAGTTGCCGCACCGCTCAGGCGCGCGGCGCCAGCACCGCGAAGATCGCGGTGGCGCGCAGCAGGCAGCGCTCGCCGCTGAACAGCCGGCAGGTGCCGTAGCGCAGCCGCGAGCCGAGCTTGTCGAACTCGACGCGGGCCTCGACCCAGTCGCCCAGGCGCGCCGAATCGAGGTAGTCGAGGCTCAGGTTGACCGTCACCGCGCTTCTGTCACGGCCGCATTCCAGCGACATCATCATGCCGATGGCGGTATCGGCCAGCGTCGCCAGCATGCCGCCGTGCGGGATGCCCAGGTTGTTCAGGTGGCTCTCGTCGATGCGCACCGCCAGCGTGCGGCGTTCGGCATGCAGGTAGAGCTGGCCGAAGCCGGCCATGTAGCCGCGCATCCGGCGCAGCGGGACAAAGCCCTCCGGCACGTCGGCGCCGGCTTCAGCGGGCGCGGCGATGGCGCGGGCCAGCGCCGCTTCGATTTCCGCCTCGGCCATGGCGTCAGGCAAAGTAGCGCGAGGCCACGCTCAGGTGCTCGCGGCAGTCGGCGACCATGCGCGCGATCAGTTCCTCGCAGCTGGGCACGTCGTCGATCAGGCCTACGCACTGGCCGGCGCTGATGATGCCGCCATCGGTCTCGCCCGCCTTCAGCGCGGCCTTGCCGCGCACGCCGGCAACCAGGTGCTTGACGTCCTCGAACTGCGCGCCGCCGGGACGGCGTTCGATGCTCACCACTTCGTCCGACACGGCGTTCTTCAGCACGCGCGCGGTGTTGTGCAGGGTGCGGAAAATCAGGTTGGTGTCGCGCTCGCTGGCCTGCACCAGCGCCTGCTTGACGTTGTCGTGGATCGGCGCCTCGCGCGTGGCGCAGAAGCGCGTGCCCATGTTGACGCCCTCGGCGCCCAGCACCAGCGCCGCCGCCATGCCGCGGCCGTCGGCGATGCCGCCGGAGGCGATCACCGGGATCGACAGCTTGCGCACCGCCTGGGGGATCAGCACCATGCCGGGCACATCGTCCTCGCCCGGATGGCCGGCGCACTCGAAGCCGTCGATCGAGACCGCATCCACGCCCAGCCGCTCGGCCGACAGCGCATGGCGCACCGCCACGCACTTGTGGATCACCTTGATGCCCGCGGCCTTGGCCCGCGCGATATGTTCCTTGGGGTTGTTGCCGGCGGTCTCCAGCACCTTGATGCCGCTTTCGATGATGACGTCGAGGTAGCGCGCATACGGCGGCGGGTTGATCGACGGCAGCAGGGTCAGGTTCACGCCGAACGGCTTGTCGGTCATGTCGCGGCAGCGGCGGATCTCGTCGGCCAGGTCCTCGGGCGTGGGCTGCGTCAGCGCCGTCAGGATGCCCAGGCCGCCCGCGTTGGAAACGGCCGAGGCCATTTCGGCGTAGCCAACCCATTGCATGCCGCCCTGGATGATGGGGTAGCGAATGCCAAGCAGTTCGGTGATGCGTGTCTTCATGGTGGTCCTTTTGCTGTCTGTGGCGGCGGCAGGCACGGCGGTACTGCGAGGTGCCGGCCCTGCCGCTTGATCCACGCCAGTCTACGGCGGCGTGCGCCGTCGCAGCCTCGTCGGAAGCGACGATTGCGGGCGGCGCAATCTGCACTAGTGTTGGGCGAGCCCCGCTGCCGGCGCCCTCACCCGAAAGCTTCCGGCATTCTCCGGCATCCCTCCCATCTCCCAGCAGGAGCCCCGCATGACGCCAGCCACGCCTTCGTTCGAAACCCTGCGCTACGCCGTTGCAGACGGTGTCGCCACCATCACCCTGCACCGCCCCGACCAGCTCAACGCCTTCACCGCGCAGATGATGCACGAGCTGATCGCCGCGTTCGACGCCACCGATGCCGACGACAACGTGCGCGCGGTGATCGTCACCGGCTCGGGCCGCGCCTTCTGCGCCGGCGCCGACCTGTCCGGCGGCAGCTCCACCTTCGATTTCGAAAAGCGCTACGGCGCCAGCCCGGACACCGCCCATCGCGACGGCGGCGGGCGCGTGTCGCTGCGCATCTTCCGCAGCCTCAAGCCGGTGATCGCCGCGGTCAACGGCGCCGCGGTCGGCGTGGGCGTGACCATGCAGCTGCCGATGGATATCCGGCTGGCGTCGACCGACGCCAAGTTCGGCTTTGTCTTTGCGCGCCGCGGCATCACGCCGGAAGCGGCGTCGTCGTGGTTCCTGTCGCGCGTGGTCGGGATCTCGACCGCGCTGGAATGGTGCTATACCGGCCGCGTGTTCACGGCGCAGGAGGCGCATGAACGCGGCCTGGTGCGCTCGCTGCACGCACCCGAAGACCTGCTGCCGGCAGCGCAGGCGATTGCGCGCGAGATCGCCGCCAATGCCGCGCCGGTCTCGGTGGCAATCTCGCGCCAGCTGATCTGGCGCATGGCCGGCGCCAGCCACCCGATGGAAGCGCACAAGCTGGACAGCCGCGCGATCCAGTCGCGCGGCCGCTCCGCCGACGTGAAGGAAGGCGTCAGCGCCTTCCTGGAAAAGCGCCCCGCCGCGTTCCCCGAGACCGTGTCGCAGGACATGCCGGACTTCTTCGACTGGACCAGCGAGCCGCCCTTCATCTGAAGCGCGCCCGTCGATCAACTTTTCCGGAAATCCGCATGAAAGTCAGCCAGGCCGTCGCCAGCCGCAAGTCCGTCCGCGGCTTCCTGCCCCGGGCCGTCGCGCCCGATACCATCCGCCGCGTGCTCGACGCCGCCGCGCGCGCCCCGTCCGGCGGCAACCTGCAGCCCTGGCATATCCATGTGGTCGGCGGCGAGGCGCTGGAACGGCTGCGCGGCATCATGCGCGAGCGCGTTTCCCAGGCCCCCACCGGCGAAGCGCGCGAATACGACATCTACCCGCGCGAGCTGGTCTCGCCCTACCGCGAGCGCCGCTTCCAGGTGGGCGAGGCGCTCTACCACCACCTCGGCATCCCGAGCGAGGACAAGGCCCGGCGGCTGGCGCAGTTCGCCAGCAACTTCACCTTCTTCGGGGCGCCGCTGGCGCTGTTCTGCACGGTGGACCGGCGCATGGGCCCGCCGCAGTGGTCGGACCTGGGCATGTACCTGCAGACGGTGATGCTGCTGCTGCGCGAAGAAGGGCTGGACAGCTGCGCGCAAGAGTGCTGGGCGATGTATCCGCAGACCATCGCGGCGTTCCTGTCGCTGCCCGCCGAACGGATGCTGTTCAGCGGCATGGCGATCGGCTACGAAGACCCCGAGGCGCCCGCCAACCGCCTGCGCGCCGAGCGCGCGCCGCTGGCGGAATTCACCGAATTTCTGGGCGTTTGAGCCGGCCGCGCTTGGCGGTCTAGAGCAGCCCGAGCTGGCGCGCAATCGCCACCGCCTGGGTGCGGTTGCTGGCGTGCAGCTTGGCGCTGATATTGCGCAGGTGCGTGCGCACCGTGGTCTCGGACACGAACAGGCGCTCGGCCATGGCGACGTTCGAGTAGCCCTCGGCCAGCAGGTGCAGCACCTTCTGCTCCTTCGGCGTCAGCGGCTCCACCAGCGCCGGCGGCGCGGGCCGGCCAGCGCCGCCAGTCGGCTCCGCGGCAGCCTGGCCGCAGGCCTGCAGCAGCTTCTCGACGTAAGGGGGCGGCAGGCTGGCCGACTGGCGCGCGCAGGCGTCGGCCACCAGCCGGCGCACATCGTCGCCCTCGTCGGCAAAGATGCGGACAAAGCCTTCGGCCGCGCCGAAGCGCAGCGCCTCGCCCATCACCACCAGCGCATGCGCGCCGTCGCCGGTGCGCTGCCATGCCTGCGCCAGCAGGATGCGCAGCTTGAGCGCGCGGCGCATCAGCTGGTTGCCGGCGGCCGCCGCCAGTTCGCGCTCGATGGCCTCGCGCACCGGCGTGCCGGGGCGCGCGTACAGGTCCAGCCGCAGCCGGCCGAGCGTGATGTCCTCGACATCGCTGGCAAATGAACTGACGCCCGGGCGCGTGCGCCACAGCGCCGGATCGGCGGCGCGCTCGATCGCTTCTTGCGCGGCGTGCACATTGCCCTGGCGCAGCGCCAGCCGGGCGCGCTCCAGCATCGCCGCCATCACCAGCCGGGTCAGGCCGCGATGGTGCCCCAGCGCTTCGAGCTGCGCCAGCCACTCGTGGGCCTGGTCGGTCTCGCGGCGCTCGAAGGCGATGCGGGCCAGCACCGCATGCCCGGTGATGATCTGGTCGGGCAGGCCGAGGTCGCGCGACAGCGGCAGGTAGACGTTGAGCAGGCGGCTGGCACGTTCGGAATCGCCGCTCTCGTACAGGCCCTCGGCCAGCAGGATGCCGGCCATGGCGTTGCCGTTGGTGGGCCCGAAGCGGTTCGGCAGCATGGTGCTGGCGGCGATGCGAAAGCGCGCCAGCGCCTGCTGCAGCCGCCCCTGGCGCAGATCGATCAGCCCTTCGACCGCTTCCGAGAAGATCTTGTTGAAATTGCTGTCCGAGCCCCGCACCGCGTGGCGCGCCACCTGCAGCAGCCGGCGCGCTTCGGGATAATCGCCGGCCACCGCGGCCAGCCGCGCCATCGAGGTGGCCAGGATCGCATCGGGAAAGGCATAGCCCATCGGCAACGGCGGCAGCTCGTTGCGGGCGAAGGCGCGCGCGTCGTCGAAGCGGTCCATCATGTTCAGCAGCATGTGGCGCAGCGCGCGGATATGCGCGAGCAGGTCGCCGGCCGCGCCCTCGGTGGGAATCTGCTGCAGCAGCCCGATGGCTTCGGCCGGCCCGCGCGTGAACGACACCGCCCACACCCGCGCGATCTGCAGCTTGGGCAGCCGCGCCAGCTCATCGGCAGGCACCGCCTCGAGCCAGCGCGTCAGCAGGCGCATGCGGCCCTGCGCCAGCAGGTCGTCGGCGGCGCCATCGAGCAGCTGCAGCGCATGCGCCAGCGCGCCGGCGGCGAAGGCATGTTCGATGGCCGGCACCAGGCGCCCTTGCGACTCATACCAGCGCGAGGCTGACAGATGCAGTTGCGGCATGGCCTCGGGCATGGCCTGCGCCAGCTGCGCGCGCAGGAAACCTGAGAACAGGCTGTGATAGCGATACCACTGCTCGGGCGCGGCACCGCTGCCGCGCTCGCCATAGCGCTCGCTTTCCAGCGGCAGCAGGAACAGGTTGGCGCGCTCCAGCCAGGCCAGGATTTCCTCGCTGCTGCCGGAGGCGGGCTGGCATACCGCATCGCACAGCGGCCCGCACAGCTGGTCCAGGATCGAGGTGCGCAGCAGGAAGTCGCGCACCGGCTCCGGCAGGTGCAGGAAGACGTCTTCGACCAGGTAATCGGCAATCGCCGCGTTCGAGCCCGAGAAGCCGGCAATGAAGCCCTCGGGCTGGGTGCGCCGCTCCAGCGCCACCGACGCCAGCCACAGCGCCGTGGCCCAGCCCTCGGTGCGCCGGTGCAGCACGCTGATGGCGGACGGCTCCAGCTTCAGCCCGCGCGCCTGGCGCAGGAACGACGCGGTCTCGTCGGCGGAAAAGCGCAGCTGCGCCGGTTCGATCTCGAGCAGTTCGCCGCGCGCGCGCAGGCGCGCCAGCCCGGTCTCGGGCACCCAGCGCGTGCCGATCACCACGCGGCAGCCCGGCGGCAGGCTTTCCACCAGCTGCCAGACCAGTCCGGCCACGGCCGCGTTCTGGATCGCTTCGAAATCGTCGAGGAACAGCGTGAAGTCGCCGTGATGGCTGGCGAGGCGGTCGATCAGCGCAAGCGCCTGCTCGCCCGGATCCTGCGCCAGTGTTTGGGGTGCGGAGCGGTCCGGACCGCCGCTGCCCAGGCCCTGCGCGATGGCGGCCTCGATCGAACCGAGGAAGCGCGAGGCGTCGTTGTCCGCGCGGTCCAGCGTCAGCCACGCGGTGCGGCCGCCAGCGGCCTCGAGCCGCGCGCGGCACTGGAGCATGGCGGTGGTCTTGCCGAAGCCGGCGGGTGCGCGCACCAGCACCAGCTTGACGAAGCCCGCCGCGCACACGGCATCGCAGATCGCCGCGCGCTGGACCTGGAACGGGGTCAGCAGCGGCGGGCGCAGCTTGGCGGCCAGCGATGCCGCGCCGGCAGGTGGCGGCGTGCGCCGTCCGGTCTCCTCGATACTTGCCATTGGCTGTTTGTCGTCTCCGCACATCGCGGCCCTTGCCGGGCGCGCGAGGCGCCCCCGGCTGCAAGATGCAGGCGGGCGGCCGTGGCTGTGGTGTAGCGGGGAATTATGACGTAAACCGCTGGCCGCGCGAAAACGCCGGGCAGCGGCCATGCACCGTGTGCCGGTGCCTCACACCAGCTTGCTGGCGTGCCCGGCCCAGTAGCGGTCGCGCAGCAGCCGCTTGAGCAGCTTGCCGGTGGGCAGCCGCGGCAGCTCGGGCTCGAAGTCCACCGTGCGCGGGCACTTGATGGCCGACAGGTTGGCGCGGCAGAACGCGATCAGTTCGGCGGCCAGCTCGGGCCCCGCCTGGCCCATGTCGGCCGGCTGCACCACCGCCTTGACCTCTTCGCCGAAGTCGTCGTTGGGCACGCCGATCACGGCGACATCCATCACCTTGGGATGCGTCATCAGCAGGTTCTCGGCCTCCTGCGGGTAGATGTTGACCCCGCCCGAGATGATCATGTTGGCCTTGCGGTCGGTCAGGTACAGGTAGCCATCGGCGTCGACATAGCCGACATCGCCGATGGTGCTCCAGTCCGGATGCTGCGGATGGCGCGTCTCGGCGGTCTTGGCCTCGTCGTTGTGGTACGCGAAAGCGCGGCCCTCGGCAAAGTAGATCGTGCCCGGCTCGCCCGGCGGCAGCAGCGCGCCGTCCGGCCCGCAGATGCGCAGCTTGCCCACCATGGCCCGCCCCACCGTGCCCTTGCGCTGCAGCCATTCCGGCGTGTTGACCACGGTCACGCCGTTGCCCTCGGTGCCGGCGTAGTACTCCCAGATCACCGGCCCCCACCACGCGATCATCGCTTCCTTCACTTGCACCGGGCATGGCGCCGCGGCGTGGATCGCCACGCGCAGCGACGACACGTCATAGCCCTGGCGCTGCGCCTCGGGCAGCTTGAGCATGCGCGAGAACATCGTCGGCACCAGCTGCGTATGCGTGATGCGGTGTTGCTGCACCAGCCGCAGGAACTGCTCGGCATCGAAATGCTCCATCACCACCACGGTGCCGCCCAGCGCCTGTACCGTCATGGTGTAGCGCAGCGGCGCCGCGTGGTACAGCGGCGCCGGCGACAGGTAGCGCGTGTCGGCATCGAAGCCGTAGAGGTGCTGGCACAGGGTGGTCAGCGTCGTCGGCACCTCGATGTCGGGGCTGGACGGGGGCGCGTACACGCCCTTGGGCCGGCCGGTGGTGCCGGACGAATACAGCATGTCGCCGCCGGTCACTTCGTTGTCAATGCGCGTTGCCGGGCACCCGGCGAGCGCGTCTTCATAGCTGTCATAGCCCGGCACCGTGCCGTCCAGCATCAGGCGGCCCTGCAACGCCGGCGTCTGCCCGGTCAGCGCCGCGGCGATTTCCGCCTGCGCGTGCGTGGTGACCAGCAGGCGCGCGCCGCTGTCGTTGACGATATAGGCCGCGTCGGCCGCGTTCAGGCGCGTGCTCAGGCAGATATAGACGATGCCGCTGCGCTGGGCGCCCCAGCACAGCTCGAACAGCCGCGGGTGGTTCTCCACCATGAAGGCCACGCGGTCGCCGGGCTGCAGGCCGAGCTTGCGGAACAGGTGGGCGACCTGGTTCGAGCGCTGGTCCAGCTCGCGGTAGGTAACGACCGCGCCGCTGCCGCCCATGATGACGGCTGGCTTGTCGGGCGTGCGCTGCGCGTGGATGTGCGGATGCATGGCGTGGAACTCCTCGACTGGGGTGGTGGAGTCGGCGGATGCCGATCCCGCATTCTCGGAACCCTGGCCGGTTCAACCATCGTCGGAAGCGACGAAGCGGCACGGGCACGTTTTGCCGCAGCGCCGCAATTGAAGGCGCTTGCGCTCGCCGGCGCAGCTTCGTCCGATGCGACGATGCGCCGCCGGGCACCCTGGCCGGAAGATGGCCGCCAGACTACCGCCATCACGCCTCACCCTTATCCGAAGGAGCCAAGGTGGATTTCCAGTTCAGCGAAGAACAGTCGATGCTGCGCGACACGCTCGCGCGTTACCTGGCCGATCACTATGATTTCGAAGCCCGCCGCGCGGCGTCACAGTCCGCGGCGGGTTGGCGCCCGGAGTGCTGGCGCGCGTTTGCCCGCGACCTGGGTATCCTGGGCGCAGGCTTCCCTGAGCAGCTCGGCGGACTCGGCGGCGGCGCCGTCGAGCACATGATCGTGATGGAACAGCTGGGCCGCCACCTGGTGCTGGAGCCATACCTGGGCACCGTGGTGCTGGGCGGCGGCGCGCTGCTGCACGGCAGCCCCGAACTGGCCGCGCAGTGGCTCCCGGCCATCATCGGCGGCGAGGCCACCGTGGGCTGGGCCCATGCCGAGCCCGCCAGCCGCTATTGCCGGCACGACGTGCAGGCCAGCGCGACGCGCGTTGGCGACGGCTACCGGCTCAGCGGCCACAAGCACGCCGTCGCCGGCGCGCCGTTCGCCTCGCACCTGCTGGTCAGCGCGCGCAGCAGCGGCGCGCGCCGGGACCACGGCGGCATCAGCCTGTTCTGGATCGCGCGCGACACGCCGGGCGTGACGCTGCGCGAATATCCCACCTTCGACGGCCAGCGCGCCGCCGAAGTGCTGCTCGACAACGTGCAGGTGCCGGCCAGCCAGCGCATCGGCGAAGAGGGAGAGGCCCTGGCGCTGATCGAGCAGCTGTGCGACCACGCCATGATCGCGCTGGCCGCCGAAGCCAACGGCGCGATGGCGCGCATGCTCGCCGACACCATCGACTACGCGCGCCAGCGCAAGCAGTTCGGCGTGCCGATCGGCACCTTCCAGGTGCTGCAGCATCGCATGGCCGACATGTACATGCAGCTGGAGCAATCGGTGGCACTGACCCAGGTGGCCGCGATGCAGGCCGCCAGCGCTGCGCCCGTGCGCGCGCAGGCCGCGTGCGCCGCGAAGATCCAGGCCGGCCAGGCCGGCGCCTTCGTCGGCCAGGGCGCGGTGCAGATCCACGGCGGCATGGGCGTGACCGAGGAACTGGCCGTGGGCCACTACTTCAAGCGCGTCACCGCGATCGACCTGCAGATGGGCTCGGCCGAGCACCACCTGCGCCGCTACGCCGACCTGCTCTATCCCGCCCGGGCCGCGGCCTGAAGCCACCCCGATTCAAGACCGATTACCCAGCGAGGCCCGTCGATGCATCTCGATCTCTCCCCGCAAGACCAGCAGTTCCGCAAAGAAGTGCGCGCCTGGATCGCCCAGGCCTATGACGCCGACCTGCGCGCGATGATGGCGCAGTCCAAGAACGGCTACCTCGACAAGGCCGGACAGGTGCGCTGGCAGAAGGCGCTGCACGCGCGCGGCTGGGCCGCGCCGAACTGGCCCAGGGAATACGGCGGCCCGGGCTGGAGCGCGGCCGAACGCTTTATCTTCCAGTCCGAACTGGCCGCCGCGGGCTGCCCGCCGGTGTCGCCGATGGGCCTGAAGATGGTGGCGCCGGTGATCATGAAGTACGGCACGCCCGAGCAGAAACAGCGCTTCCTGCCGCCCATCCTCAGCTCTGACGTCTGGTGGTGCCAGGGCTATTCCGAGCCCAACTCCGGCTCCGACCTGGCGTCGCTGCAGCTGCGCGCCGACCACGGCACCGACAGCGATGGCGAGCACTACATCCTGAACGGCTCCAAGATCTGGACCACGCACGCGCAATGGGCCGACTGGATGTTCTGCCTGGTGCGCACCAGCCGCGAATCGAAGCGCCAGGAAGGGATCTCGTTCCTGCTGCTGGACATGCACACGCCCGGCATCACGGTGTCTGCGCTGCCGACGCTCGATGGCCCCATGCCCGGCCAGCAGGAGGTGAACCAGGTCTTCTTCGAGAACGTGCGGGTGCCGGTGGCCAACCGCATCGGCGAGGAAGGCAAGGGCTGGACCTATGCCAAGTACCTGCTCGAGTTCGAGCGCGGCGGCACGTATAGCCCGATGCTGCGCAAGCAGTTGTCGAAGATCGCGGAGATCGCGGCGGAGCAGCCTGGCGATGACGGTGGCAGGCTGCTGGACGATCCCGCCTTCCGCCGCAAGCTGGCGGCGCTGCACCTGCGTGCGGCGGCGCTGGAAGCGGTCGAGTTACGCGTGTTCTCGGGCGTGGAGTCGGGCACCTCGATAGGGGCGGCGTCCAGCATGTTGAAGCTTACAGGCACCGAGACGCTGCAGGCGGCAAGCGAACTGGCGGTAGAGGCAGCGGGCCCAGCGGCGCTGCCGTTCGTGCAGGACACGTGGGCGCATTTGCAGGGGCGCGAGGCGCCGCCGCGCGTCGGACCGGACTATGCGGCGGTGCTGGCGCCGCGTTATTTCAACTACCGGAAGGCTTCGATTTACGGCGGATCCAATGAGATCCAGCGGAATATTATTGCGAAGCTTGTGTTGGGGCTTTGAGGGGGTTCAGGGTGGTTTTTGGAACGGCCGCTGTGTGCGGCTGTTTTTTTGGGGCTTGTCTTGGTGGTGACATGCTGTCGGCGTTTGAACCGCCTGGTTCCGCCCTGCTGGGCGGGTCACTTTTTGTCCGAGCGACAAAAAGTAACCAAAAAACGCGTCGCCTATGCGGCTGGCAATCAATTTCACGGCGTTGGTGGTTCTCGCGGTGGTGATTTCCCTTTAGCGTGGGTGCCCGTTCGACCCTGCTAACGCTATGTGAGTCAGGGACAACGCCTCCGATAACCGACTTTTGAACAATCCCAACTAGGGTGTAGGCAGCCTGCTGCTAGCCATATCGCGGGGACGCCTACGGCTGCTGCGCAGGCCCTATCTCAGGTCGGGTGCTCTGGCACGGAACGCGTCGCTGCGCTCGCTTGGCGCTCGAGCGCGCCCCGCCGGCGCCGGCGCCCGCGCCCGCATCCACTGCCACTGGTTTGCTCCCCTCTCCCGCCTGCGGGAGAGGGGCCGGGGGTGAGGGCAGGGAGCCTCAACGAAGTGGGGCCTTCCACAGCGAAACAGCCCCGGTGTCCGCGGCCAGCCAACGCCAAGCGAGCGCAGCGACGCGTTCCATGCCAGAGCCCACGCCGCGCGATAGGACCGGCGCGCAGCGCAGCCGAAGGCGTCCCCGCGTTGACGCCAGCAGCAGGCTGCCTACACCCTAGTTTGGGATCGTTCAAAAGTGGGTTATCGCAGGCACCACCCCTAACTCACATAGCGTTAGCAGGCTCGAACGGGCACCCACGCCAAACGGAAATCACCACCGCCCGAACCACTGACGCCGTGGAATTGATTGCCAGCCGCACAGGCGACGCGCTTTTTGGTTACTTTTTGGCGCTCGGCCAAAAAGTGACTCGCCGGCTACGCCGGCGAAACAGCCACGCCCGCCAAGCACGACAAGCGGCCGGCATTGCCCCGAATGCCATGGCATGGCTCTAAAAAAGACGCTGGATTCCCGCCTGCGCGGGAACGACGGTAGCGCTTGATTACCACCCCACTGAACCGCATTAAGCCCATAGGGTTCCCCCTGAATTGACGCCCACCCCTCCTACCCATATATTTTTATGAACATACAGTTCATTTTTGAACACACCAAACCTGCCAGTCGGAAAAAATGCCCCTCAGAATCGGAATCAACGGCGCCGGTATCGGCGGCCTGGCCGCCGCCATCGCCCTACGCAAACTAGGCCTCGACCCCATCGTCTACGAACAAGCCCCCCGCTTTGCCCGCGTAGGCGCCGACATCAACCTGACGCCCAACGCCGTGCGCGCCCTCGACGGGCTGGGCATTGGCGACGCCCTGCGTGAAACCGCCGCGCGTCCCAGCCACCGCATCAGCCGCATGTGGGATACCGGCGCCGAGACCTCCCGGCTGCCGATGCAGGAAGACGCCGAGCAGCGCTACGGCGCGCCGCAACTGACCATGCACCGCGCCGACCTGATGACCGCGCTGGAAGCCGCCGTGCCGGCCGCCCGCGTGCGGCTCGGCCACAAGGCCGTGGCGATCGAGGCCCGTGCCGATGGCGCGACGCTGCGCTTTGCCAATGGCGCGCAGGAGCAGGTCGACGTGCTGGTGGGCGCCGACGGCATCCATTCCACCGTGCGCACCGCGCTGTTCGGCCAGGAAAGCCCCATCTTCACCGGCGTGGTCGCGTATCGCGCCGTGGTTCCGGCCGGGCGCCTCGCCGGCGTGCCCAACCTGGGCGCCTTCACCAAATGGTGGGGCCCGGACGCGGCCACGCAGATCGTCACCTTCCCGCTCAACCGCGGCCGCGACATCTTTATCTTCGCCACCGTCGCGCAGGAAGCCTGGCGCCATGAATCGTGGACCACGCCGGGCCGCGTGGAAGACCTGCGCAGCGCCTATGCCGGCTTCCACCCCGAGGCGCGCGCGCTGCTCGATGCCTGCGACGACGTGCTGATCTCCGCGCTGTACGTGCGCGATCCGCTGCCGGCGTGGTCGGCGGGCCCGGTCACGCTGATGGGCGACGCCTGCCATCCGATGATGCCGTTCATGGCGCAGGGCGCGGGCATGGCGATCGAGGACGGCGTGGTGCTGGCGCGCTGCCTGGCCGAGGCTGCAGCCGCCGGCGCCGCCGACGTCCCCGCCGCGCTGGCGCGCTACCAGGCCGCGCGCCATGCGCGCGCGAGCCGCATCCAGATCGGCTCGCGCAGCAATGCCTGGCTCAAGGAAGGCGGCAATGCCGACTGGGTGTACGATTACGACGCCTGGAACGTCGCCCTCGGCTGAAGCCGCCGGCCCGCGTTTCGCTCCTCACGGCCGCCTGCGCGGCCGTTTTCCATGGATAGTCAACGCCAACATGCCCAAGTCCCGCCTGCCGACCGAACCTGACCTCGACGACGGCGCAGCACCGGAAGACGCCCGCGAGGCCCAGCTGGTCTCGCCGGTGATCCGCGGCCTGCGCCTGCTGCGCTTTATCGCCGAAGGCGGCGCCACCGCCAACCTGAGCGAGGTCGGCCGCCGCATCGACGTGAACCGGGTCACCGTGATGCGGCTGCTCGATACGCTCGAGCACGAAGGCATGGTCGAGCGGCTGCCGCAGGGCGGGCACCAGGTGGGCTTCAACTTCCTGAAGCTGGCCTCGCGCGTGCTGGCCTCCAACGACCTGACCAGCTTTGCCGCGCGCGTGCTGGCGCGGCTCAGCGGGTCGCTGCAGCTATCGGCCTACCTGGCGGTGCGCGATGGCGGCGATGCGCTCTACCTGCTGCGGCAGATGCCGGCGGCGGCGCTGGTCAGCAATATCCAGGTGGGCAGCCGCATTGCCGCGCACCTGACCACGCCGGGCCGGATGCTGATCGCCGAGCTGCCGCCCGAGACGCTGCGCGAATTGCTGGGGCCCGACCCGCTGCCGACCGCGACCGGCCAGAGCCCGGCCACCCACGCTCGGCTGGCCGAGATCCTCGCCGCCGACCGCGAGCGCGGCTGCGCGTGGAGTTTTTCGGCCTACGAGCCTGGCATCGATGCGTGCGCCGCACCGGTGCGCGGCGCCGACGGCGCGGTGATCGCCGCCATCAGCGTGGCCGGGCCGCAGCAGCGCTTCGACGCCGACGGCGCACTGCGCGAGCGCGTGGCGAAGGAAGTCCGGCAGGCCGCGCACGACCTGTCGCAGCTGATGGGTTACCGCGGCGGCGCTACTCCGCGGTGATGCCGTACTGCCGGATCAGCTTTGCCCACGTGGCGGTTTCCTCGCGGATGCGCTGGTCGAGCGCCTGGGCCGTGCTGCCCACCGGCTCCATGCCCTGGCGCTGCAGCTCGGCGCGCAGCGCGGGCGTGGCCAGCAGCGCGCGCACGTCGGCGCCGAGCGCATCGGCCGCGGGCTGCGGCGTGGCCTTCGGCACCAGCAGCGCGTACCAGGAACTGACGTCGATGCCGGGCACGCCCTGCTCGGCCAGCGACGGCACGTTGGGCGCGGCCGGCGAACGCTTCGGCTGCGTCACCGCCAGCGCGCGCAGCGCGCCGGACTGGATGAACGGCGCCAGCGTCGGCCAGGTGCCGAACAGCACCGGCACCTGCCCGCCCACCACGTCGTTGAGCGCCTGCGTGGTGCCCTTGTACGGCACGTGCAGCAGCGCGATGCCGGCCTGGTGGCGGAACAGCTCGCCGGCCAGGTGCAGGCCGCTGCCGACGCCGGGGCTGGCGTAGCCCAGCGGCTTGCCCGACTTGTCGGCCTGCCGGGCCAGCCTGATCAAGTCCTGCACCGAATGCGCCGGCACCGACGGGTGCACCGCCAGCACGTTGGGCGATCCCGCCAGCAGCGACACCGGCCGGAAATCGCGCTCGACGCTGTAGGCCAGCGCCGGCATCAGCGTCGGGTTGATGGTCAGGTTGCCGGCGGGGGTCACCAGCAAGGTGCAGCCATCGCCCGGCGCGCGCCGCACCGCGTCGATGCCGATATTGCCGTTGGCGCCGGGCTTGTTGTCGACCACGAAGGGTGTGCCGCGCCGCTGCTGCAGCCCGTGGGCCAGCGTGCGCGCGAGCTGGTCCGCCGGACCGCCCGCCGGAAACGGCACCACGATGCGCACATTGGCACAAGCGGCCTGCGCTCCCTGCCAGGGCAGGCATGCCGCCAGCGCCACCGCCAGCGCCGTACCGGCCAGCCATTGGCGCCGCCGCGGCGCCCTCTTTTGTTGCTTGCTTTGCTGCATCGTGCTTTCCCGTGGTGGCCGTCGGCACCTTGCCGTCAGGCGAACGGCCTGGGCACCTCCGGCCGGTAATCAAGCAACCGCGACAGCTCCGCCGCGGCCCGCCGCACCTGTTCCACCATGTGGTCGAGCTGGTCCGGGTCGATGCGCGCGGCCGGGATGGTGGCGCCCAGCGCCGCCGTCACCTTGCCGCTGCGGTCGCGCACCGGCGCCGCGATGGTCGAGATGCTGGCCTCGAAGAAGCCTTCGTGCAGCACATAGCCGCGCTGGCGGTCGCGCTGGACCATCTCGTACAGCTCTTCGACCGTGCGCGGCGTGCTTTCGGAATAGACCTCGAGCCGCTCTTCCGGATAGAGCGCGCGCAGCTCGGCCAGCGACAGGTCTTCCAGCAGCACGCGCCCCAGCACCGTGGCATGCGCGGGCAACCGGGTGCCGACGTTGACGGTGCTGGCAAACGGGCGCGATGCCACCGACTTGGCCACATAGACAATGGAGCGCCCGTCGCGCACCACCAGGTTGCACGGGTAGTGGATCTCGTCGCGCAGCCGGTCGAGCAGCGGGCGGCCCAGTTCGGTCAGTTCCAGCGACGCCAGGTAGTCAAAGCCCAGGCGCAGCACCGCCATGCCCAGCCGGAACTCGCGCCCGCCGTCGGTGCGCTCGACGAAGCCCATCATTTCCAGCGTGGCCAGCAAGCGGAACACGGTCGAACGCGGCACCTTGAGGCGGCGTGCCAGCTCCGCGGCCGACAGCGTGCGCTCGCGGCTGCTGAATTCGCCCAGCAGGCGCAGGCCGCGCTCCAGCCCCGGCACGATGTACTTGTCCTGCGCACCCTCCGGCGCCCCCTCCTGCCCGCCTTCCTGCGTCTCTTCCTGCGGCGAATCGGTCATCATGGTCTGTCTCTGCAATATTCGGTCTTGGCGCAACGCTCTCATATATCACGCCCGCACCCGATAGGGTACCCGTATTGCGGACCGTCCCCGCCGAGCAGGCCGCTAGGCGCGCGGGCGCAGGTAGTCGCGCAGCCACGCCGCGCACTGCTCGCCGTGCGCCGCGGGCCAGCGCACCACGATGGTCTCGTCGTGGCGGCGCAGCTCGATGCAGATTTCGGCAAGCGGACCGCGCGCGGCCTCGCTGCGCCCGAACAGCCGCGCCAGCAGTCCGGCGGGCGCCGGCGCCGGCACGGACTGCGCCGGCAGCACCGCATGGCCGTTCGCTGCCGGCGGCGTCGCGGCGGCCGCCGGCGTCACCGCGGCCGGGTTCCGCGCCGGCGCGGGGGCGGGCGGTGCGTGCTGCCCGCCCTGCGGCTCCAGCCGCGCCAGCAGGTTGGCGCCGAACTCGTCCCACATGCGGTCGGCCTTGGTCTTCATCACGCTCAGGCCGAAGGTGCCCAGCCGGCCCAGCACATCCAACTGCACCTTGATGCGCAGCTGCGTGCCGCCATCGTCCAGCGGCGTCAGGAACAGCTCGCTCGACTGCCGCAGCGAGCTTGCCACCGAAGCGTCCTCGCCGGTGCCCTCGGTGCGCAGGTAATGGGGCGCGCGGGTCTCGACGATCTTCGTATGCAGCCGGAAGCGCGCGTTGATGAAGGCAATCTTGACCGCCATGTGCGCGATGTACTCGACCTCGCTGAGCACTTCGATCGATGCCATGCCGGGCACGCACGCGCCCATCACGTTGGGGTCGAGCAGCAGTTCCCACACGCGCGCCGGCGGCGCCGCGGTGACCAGGGTCTTTTCAATTTCCACGCATTTTCTCCGCGGCGGACAGGACCGATTCGACGATGCCGACATAGCCGGTGCAGCGGCACAGGTTGCCGTTCAGGCCATGGCGGACTTCTTCCTCGGTCGGGTTGGGATTGTGGGCAAGCAGCGCGCACGCGGCCATCAGGAAGCCGGGGGTGCAATAGCCGCACTGCAGTCCGCCGTGGTCCATGAAACTCTGCTGCAGCGGATGCAGCTGGCCATCGGCGGCCAGCCCCTCGACAGTCATCACGTGGCGCCCGCGCGCCTGCACGGCAAGCATCAGGCACGACTTGACCACCTCGCCGTCGACCAGCACGGAGCAGGCGCCGCAGATGCCAGTCTCGCAGCCGCGCTTGGTGCCGGTCAGGTTCAGGTCGTCGCGCAGCAGGTCGGAAAGCAGGCGCCGCGCCGGCACCTGCACCTGGTGTTCTTCACCGTTGACGGTGAGTTCGATGCTGACTTGGTTCATGGGTAGGCTCCTTACTCCGATGCCACGCCGAACAATGCGGCAATGGTGCGGCGCGCGACCACGCGCACCATCTCGCGGCGGTAGGCCTCGGACCCGCGCGCGTCCGACACCGCATTGATGTCCGCGGCGACGATGGCCGCGGCCTGCGCGGCCAGTTCCGGCGTCACCGCCTGGCCCGCCAGCAGCGCCTCGGCACGCCGCAGCCGGCATGGCACCGGCGTGGACGCGCCCACCGCCAGGCGGGCCTCGATGCAGAACGCGCCCTCGCGCCGCACCGCCAGCGCAACGCTGGCCAGCGGCCGGTGTTCCGCCGCGGTGCGCAGGAAGCGCGCGTAGTGGCCATCGGCCCCGGCCCCCGGCGCGGGCACGCGGATCTGCGTGACGATTTCATCCGGCGCCAGTGCAGTGACGTAGTAGTCGACCAGGAAGTCCTCGATATCAATCACGCGCTCGCCGCCGCGGCCGCTGACCACTACCTGAGCGCCCAACGCCATCAGGCAGCCGGGCGGATCGGTGGCCGGGTCGGCATAGCAGAGGTTGCCGCCGAGGGTGCCCTGGTTGCGCACTTGCGGATTGGCGACGCGCGCGGCCATGCTGGCCAGCATCGGGTAGTGCGCCCGCACCAGCGGCGAGCGCGCGAGCTCGGCATGCAAGGTCAGCGCGCCGATGCGCAGGCCGTCGCGCGCATCGAAGCTGATGCCGCGCAGCGCGTCGAGCCGGCCCAGCGAGACCAGGTGGGCCGGCGCCAGCATGCGCTGGCGCATGCCCAGCATCAGCGCGGTGCCGCCGGCAAAGACGCGGCAGCTGTCGCCCAGGTCGGCCAGCATGTGGCTGGCCTCGGCCACGGTGGCCGGCTCCAGCAAGGCAAAGTCACGCACGGGCGGCCTCCTTTTCGTTGAGCGCGCGCAGGCCCGCGAGCACCTTCTCCGGCGTGATCGGCAGCGACTGGATGCGCACGCCGACGGCGTCGAACACGGCATTGGCGATCGCCGCCGCGCCCGGCAGGATCGCGGTCTCGCTGGCGCCCTTGGCGCCGTAGGGGCCGTTGGGGTCATTCGATTCCACCACGTCGGTGCGCAGCATCGGCACGGCGTCGGCGGTGGGCATGGTGTAGTCGGCGAAATTGCCGTTCATCAGGCGGCCGTCCTCGTAGTGCAGTTGCTCGTACAGGGTCCAGCCGATCGCCTGCACGGTGGCGCCGTGGGTCTGGCCATGCACCGCGAGCGGGTTGATGGCCTTGCCGCAGTCATCGGCGACAAAGCTGTCGATCACGGTGACCTGGCCGGTGCAGGTGTCGACCTCCACTTCCACCGCCTGCGCCGCGAACGAATGCGCGGGCGCGACGTTGCCGTAGTAGTCGGCATCGTGCATCACCGTGGGCGCGTCGTAGCTGGCGCGCACGTGGATGCCCTCGCCGCCGTGGCGGAAGATATGCAGGCGCGCGATCTCGGCCAGCGTGGCCGACTTGTCCGGCTGGCCCGGCACGGCGACGCGGCCATCGGCGATCACCAGCTGCTGCGCGTCGACGCCGAGCTTTTCCGCCGCCAGCGCCAGCACTTTCTGCCGCGCCTCGCGCGCCGCGCGCAGCACCGCGTTGCCCGAGATAATGGTCACGCGCGACGCCAGCGAGCCCAGGCAGAACGGCGCGGTATCGGTATCCGGCGCCATCACGGTGACGTGCGACAACGGAATGCCCAGCTCCTGCGCGCAGATCTGGCTGAGCATGGTGTTGGCGCCCTGCCCCATGTCGCACTCGCTGGTCTGCAGCATCACGCGGCCGTCCTCGTTCATCTTGAGCAGGATGGTGGAGCCGTCCCAGTTGCCCAGCGTGCGGTTGCCGCTGACATGCATCGCCGCGGCAATGCCGACGCCGCGCCGGCGCGTGCCGGTGCCGCGCGGCGCCGCGCGTTTTTCGTCCCAGCCGATGGCCCGGCGCGTCATGTCCAGGCATTCGGCCATGCCGGTGCTGCTGATCTTCCAGCCGTGCACGCTGGTCTCGCCGGCGCCGATGGCATTGCGCTTGTGCACTTCGACCGGGTCGATGCCGAGCATGCCGGCCAGCACCGTCAGGTGGCAGTTCAGCGGAAACTGCATCTGCTGCCCGCCAAAGCCGCGGAACGCGCCGCGCGGCGGGTTGTTGGTATAGGCCATCACCGCGTGCGTGCGCACGTTTTGCACGCGATGCATGTTGTCGCTGCGCATGGCGGTGACGTGCATCACATCGCCGGCAAGACCGGAGTACGCGCCGCACTCGGCCGTGATGCGCACGTCCTTGGCCAGGATCACGCCGTCGGCGGACAGGCCCAGGCGCAGCCAGACCTGCATCGGCACGCTGGCGCGCGCGCCCTGGAAATCCTCCAGCCGGTTGTTGACCAGCCGCACCGGGCGTTCCAGCCGGCTTGCCAGGAAGGCGCAGATCAGGCTGTTGTTCTCCTCGACGATCTTGGCGCCGAAGCCGCCGCCGGTGGTGGCCTGCACCACGCGGATGGTCGAGACCGGCCGGTCCAGCGCCTCGGCCAGCCGCGCGCGCGCCAGGAACACAGACTGCGTTGACGCCCACAGCGTGAGCCGCCCGTTGCCGTCCTGCGCCGCGACCGAGGCCATCGGCTCGAGGTAGCCCGGGTACTGCGAAGGCATGTCGTAAGTGGCTTCGTACACCGCGGCGCAGGCCGCGAAGGCGGCATCGACGTCGCCGCGCTCGATGCGCATTTCATGGCCGATATTGCGCGTGCCGGCGTGGATCTCTGGCGCGCCCGCGGCCAGCGCCGCGGCCGGCGTCAGCAGCGCGGGCAGCACCTCGTACTCGACGCGGATCAGGTCCAGCGCATCGCGCGCGATGTCCTCGCTGAGCGCCACCACCGCGGCCACTTCCTCGCCCACGTGGCGTACCACGCCGCAGGCCAGGATGCGCTGCTCCTTGCGGTGCGGGCCCCAGTGGCGGGCGGGCACGTCGTGCCCGGTCACCACCAGCTTCACGCCGGGCAGCGCCCTGGCGGCCGTAGTGTCGATGCGCACGATGCGCGCGTGCGGGTGCGGGCTGCGCAGCACCCTGGCGTGCAGCATGCCGGGCAGCTTGATGTCGCCGGCATACTGCGCGCGGCCCATGACCTTTTCCCGCGCGGTCACCTGCGGCGTGGAGCTTCCCACGATGGCCTTGCTCATGCCGGCCTCCTGCTTGTCTGTTTGCATGAATGCGATGCGCTGCCCTGCGTCATTCCGCGGTGATCGCCAGGTCGCGGATCACCTTGCCCAGGCGCTCGTAGTCGGACGCGTTGACCTTTTCCAGCGCGGCCGGCGCGCCGCCCACCGGGGTCGCGCCGAAGGTCGCCATCTTCTCGGCCACTTCGGGCAGGCGCAGCACCTCGTTGAGCTGCTGGTTCAGCGTCTTGACCACCTCGGGCGGCGTGCCTTTCGGCGCCATCACGCCGTGCCATGCGCCGACCACCACGTCCTTGTAGCCCAGCTCGGCCAGCGTCGGCACGTTGGGCAGCAGCGGCGAGCGCTTTGCGTCCGTGATCGCCAGCGGGATCAACCGGCCGGTGTTGATGTACTGCGCCACCGGGCCCAGCGTGACGTAGGCAAACTGCACGTGCCCCGCCACCACATCGTTGACCGCAGGGGCCACGCCCTTGTACGGCACATGCTGGATCTTCACGCCGGCGGCGCGGTTCAGCATCTCGCCGGCGATATGCATCGGCGAGCCAGCGCCCGGGCTACCGTAGGTCAGCGTCTTGCCGCCCCTGGCCGCGGCCACCATCTCGCCCACGGTCTTCACGCCCGCCTGCGGGTTGGCGACCAGCAGCACCGCCTGCACCGCGGTCTGGATCACCGGAGTAAAGCCGTGCAGCGGGTCATAGCTGGCCGACGGCGCCAGCTTCAGCACCATCGGCGCCAGCGTGAACGGGTTCGGCGTGTACAGCAGCGTGTAGCCGTCCGCCGGCGCACGGCCGACAAAGGCCGCGCCGACCACGCCACCGGCGCCGGGACGGTTCTCGACAATCACCGGCTGCTTCAGGCGCGCCGACAGCTTGTCGGCATAGAGGCGGGCCATGGCGTCGGTATCGCCGCCTGGCGGGTAGGCCACCACCATGGTCACGGTCTTGGCCGGATACGCGGGGGCGGCCAGCGCGCTGCCGCCGGCGACCAGTGCGAACGCCGCCAGGGCGGCGGCAGCGCCGGCAGCGGCGCGTCGGGGACGTTGTTGTCTCATCTACAGCTCCTGTGGGGGCGCATTCGCGACGCTGGAGTGGCGGTTGTGCACATCGCGAAAACAGGGTTGTCTTGGGTTACAACTCTCTATGGTTGTTTTATTGGTGAAACGCAAGTTCACAAAAGGAACACAACCATCGTAGGTTGCGAAAGTTGACAACTCAACTTACGACAAACACGGATTGACGAGAATTGTTTTGTATGGATGAATCCGCGCTTAACCGGACCGAGGCACGGTGGCGGCAATGGCAAGCGCCTGTGAGACAATTTGCCCGCCCCCCGGCCACGCATCCTGGCCGGCAGACCAGACCAAGAGGAACGCATGTCCCGTGATGCCGCGCCCGTCAACAGCAAGCCCGCGCCCGCCACTGCCCCCGCCAACGACCCCAGCCCCTGGACCGACCTCGACGAGGACGGCAGCGGCCTGACCGTCGACAACTTCCTGACCACGATGCTGAGCCAGTTGGTGACGGCGCTGCGCAGCACCGTCACCAAGCCCTATGCGGAACAGTTCGGCCTGACCGTGCCCGAATGGCGCATCCTGGCGCTGCTGGCGCACGCGCGCGCGTTGCCGTTTGCCGAGCTGGTAACGCAGTCGACTTCCGACAAGGCGCTGGTCAGCCGCACGCTGCGGCTGCTGGAGGACCGCGGACTGGTGCAGCTGACCTCCGCCGGCAATACGCCGCGCAAGAAGCTGCTGTGCGCCATCACCGAAGCCGGCATTGCGCTGCACGACCAGGTGATGCCGCTGGCGCGGCGCGGACAGGCCGAGGTGATCCGGCAGCTGTCGCCGCAGGAGCGCGAAGCCGTGTACCAGGGGCTGCGCAAGCTGTTGCGCGCCCAGGCATAAAGAAAACCAGACCGCGCCGACCCGCTTCGCCCCGACGACAAGGACCAGGGACCCGGCGGGTCCTGCTTGCGCGGCTGGCCCCGGCTACCCGCCGGCGCTTGTGACATGCCGCAAGACTTCTCCACGCCCGGCATGACGGCAACGTCCATATCGCCTATAACGTCTGCTACCGGACCCGCGCAAGCCCGCTGGCGAAGCTGATCGCCACGCCATGGCCGGGGCCAGAAACAAAAATCAACCCGGAGGAGACACCATGAGGCTTAGCCATTCGATCCGGCGCCGGGGCGCCGGCGCCCTCGCGCTTGCCGCGGCGCTGTCCTGCGGCGCCGCGCACGCGCAGCCAAGGACCGCGATTTCCGACGACGTGGTCAAGCTCGGCATGCTGCTCGACATGAGCGGCCTGTATGCCGACGTCACCGGCCGCGGCAGCGCCACCGCGGCGCAGATGGCCATCGACGATTTCGGCGGCAAGGTGCTGGGCAAGAAGATCGAGCTGGTGGTGGTCGATCACCAGAACAAGGCCGATATCGCCGCCAGCAAGGCGCGCGAATGGTACGACACCGGCAATGTCGACGCCATCCTCGACGTGGCCGCGTCGGCGCCGGCGCTGGCGGTGCTGGAGGTGGCGAAGCAGAAGAACCGCATCGTGGTGTTCTCGGGGCCGGGCACCGAGCGCATTACCAACGACCTGTGCACGCCGGTGTCGGTGCACTACGCCTATGACACCTACGCGCTCGCCAATACCACCGCGCGCGCCACGGTGCAGCGTGGCGGCAAGAGCTGGTTCTTCCTGACCGCGGACTACGCCTTCGGCCATACGCTGCAGGACTCTGCTACGGCGGTCATCAACGAAAGCGGCGGCAAGGTGCTGGGTGCCGCGCGCCACCCGATCGGCGCCAGCGACTTTGCCTCGTACCTGCTGCAGGCGCAGGCCAGCAAGGCACAGATCGTCGGACTGGCCAACGCCGGCGGCGACACCATTAACGCGATCAAGGCGGCCTCGGAGTTCGGCCTCACGCGCAACCACACGCAGCGCATGGCGGGCCTGCTGCTGTACGTCAACGACATCCATGCCATCGGGCTGAAGACCTCGTCCGGCCTCCTGCTGACCGAGGGCTTCTACTGGGACATGAACGAGGCCACCCGCGCGTGGTCGCGGCGCTATTTCGAAAAGCTGAAGAAGATGCCCAACATGAGCCAGGGCGGCGCGTATTCGTCGGTGATGCACTACCTGAAGGCCGTGCAGGCGGCAGGCACCGACGAGACCGCGGCGGTGATGAAGCAGATGAAATCGATGCCGATCAACGACTTCTTCGCGAAGAACGGCCGCATCCGCGAGGACGGCCGCATGATCCACGACATGTACCTGTTCGAGGTGAAGACCCCGTCCGAATCCAGGTACCCCTGGGACTACTACAAGGTGGTGGCGACGGTGCCCGGCGAGCAGGCCTTCATGCCGGCATCGAAGTCGAAATGCCCGCTGCTCCGGCACTGACATGCTCGCCAGCCATGTACGCGGCACCGGCAACGCTTCGCCGGCATCGGGGGCGGCACGCCGCTGACTCGTCCAGGAAGGGGTAACCGTCGTTGCCCGTGCGCCGCCACGAACATCGCACGGGCACGCTGGCCGCTCAGACCTCCAGCTCCTCCAACACCCGCCCCTTGGTCTCGATGCCCAGGTAATGCACGGTAACGGCCGCCAGCGCCGGCACCACCGACAGCGCAAAGAAGGCAAAGCTCAAATCGCCGCTGCCGATGGTGCTGGCGATCAGCCCCGGCGCGAAGATCGCCGCCAGCTTGAGCCAGGCGCCACCAAGGCCGCAGCCCATGGCGCGCACGCTGGTCGGGTACAGCTCGGGCGTATAGACGTACGCGGTGATGAAGCCGCTGGCGAGGAAGCCCATGGCCAGCGCGCAGAAGGTCGCGACCACATAGACGCTGGAGGCGTAGAACACCCCCGCCAGCACCAGCGACAGCGCGCACAGCAGGAACGACACATTGATCACCGGCTTGCGCCCGACCTTGTCGACAATCATGGCGCAGACCAGCGACCCCACCACGCCCAGCACCGACGCCGCGGCGGCGAGGTTCAGCGCCAGCTGCAGCGGCGCGTGGTAGACGGTCTTGTAGACCGTGGGCAGCCACGTCGACAGCCCGTACTGGATAAAGCCGCAAGTGGCCCACAGCATCCACACCGCCAGCGTGCGGCCGAGATAAGCCTTGCTGACCAGGTCGCGCACGCGCCGGCGCGGGTGGTGGCCCATGCGTTCGTAGGCGCTGGCATCGCCCGGCGGCGGCAGTGGCGTGCGGGCGCGCGCCTCGAACGCGCGCAGCGCGGCGTCGGCCTCTGCCAGCCGGCCCTTTTCCGCGAGCCAGCGCGGCGATTCCGGAATCACGCGGCGCAGGATGAAGAACAGCACCAGCGGCACGCCGCCGATGAAGTACATCACCTCCCAGCCGTAGTGCGGCACCAGCCAGGCGCCGACGCCGTTGGACACCATCAGGCCGATCGGGAACACCACTTCGTACAGCAGCACGAAGCGCCCGCGGCCATGCGCGCGCGTGACTTCGTTGATATAGGTGGCGGCCACCGGCAGCTCGCCGCCAAGGCCCAGCCCCTGCACGATGCGCAGCAGCAGGAAGATCTCGAACGACGGCGCCAGCCCGCAGGCAAGGCTCATCAGGCCGATGATGCCCGCGCTCCAGCCGATCGAGCGCAGCCGGCCGAAGCGCTCGGCCAGCCCCGGGAACAGCAGCGCCCCGACCAGCTGGCCGACCGACGGCGCGGCGATCAGCAGGCCGACCTGCGCCGGCGTGAGCGACCACTGCGCGATCAGCAGCGGCAGCGTGGCGGCGATGGCGATCACGTCGAAGCCGTCGAAGAAGGTGGCCAGGCCGATCAGCAGCCGGGCGCGCACATGCATGGCGTTGCCGGGCATGCGCTCGATGCGGGCGACGATATTGCCGCGCGTGAGCGGGCCGGTGCGGGAAGTGGCGGTGGCCGTGGCGGCGCCCTGGCCGGCGCTGTCGGCGGTGGTGACGATACCTGCGGTGGCGGCCAACGGTGCGCCGGGGGACGCTGCGTCTTGTCTCTGGGTTAGCACGGGACTGTTTGGGTTGGGTCTTGAGGGGCGTCCCGACTTGCGGGAGCTTTGCTCCCCTCTCCCGCTGGCGGGAGAGGGGCCGGGGGTGAGGGCCGGCGGTTCTGGTGGCGTGGTGCCTTGCTCAACCACCCCTCACCCTGCCCTCTCCCCATGAGGGGAGAGGGGAACACCGCCAGCATGCGATGGCACTGCGGGAGTTTTACAAATCCAGCACCAGCTTGCTGCCCTTGCACCCCGACACGCACACCATCATGGTCTTGTTGCTGGCGCGCTCGCTGTTGCTGAGCACGCTGTCGCGGTGGTCGGGGCAGCCTTCCAGCACGGCGGTCTCGCACGACCCGCACACGCCTTCGCGGCAGCTGTACTCGACCTCGATGCCGGAATCGAGCAGCGCATCGAGCAGCGACTTGCCCGACGGCACCTTGACCAGCGAACCGGTGCGCGACAGCTGCACCACATACTCGCCTTCCTGCACCGCCTCGGTCGACGGGTCGGCGGCGAAGCGCTCGATATGGACGTTGGGGTAGGCGTGCGCCGCGCAGGCGGCCTCGAACGCATTGAGCATCGGGCCGGGGCCGCAGCAGTAGAAGTGCGTCTGCGCATCCAGTCCGCCCAGCATGGCGTTCAGGTCCGGCGGCGCGCCCGCTTCGTCGTCGAAGTGGAAGCGCACCGCGTCGCCGTACGCGGACAGCTGTTCGACGAACGCGGCCTCGGCGCGCGAGCGCGCGCAGTAGATCAGCGTGAACGAGCGGCCCAGTTCGGCCAGCCGGCGCGCCATGCAGACGATCGGCGTGACGCCGATGCCGCCCGCCACCAGTACGGTGTGCGCGGCGCTCTCGTCCAGCTCGAAGTTGTTGCGCGGCGCGCCCACCGTCAGCGTGGCGCCGACGCGCAGCTGCTCGTGCACATAGCGCGAGCCGCCGCGGCTGCCGCGGTCCAGCAGCACGCCCACGGTGTAGCGGTTGCGTGCTTCCGGCGCGCCGCACAGCGAGTAGCTGCGCACCAGGCCGTTGCCCAGGTGCAGGTCGATATGGGCGCCCGGGGTGTACTCGGGCAGGGACTTCCCTTCGGGGTCTTGCAGTTCGATGCTGACCACGCCGCGCGCTTCGTAGCGCATGGCGTGGACCCGCAGGGTCAGGGACTGGTGGGCACTCATTGCTGCTTCCTTCTGTTGCGCTGCTGCTTACCGCTTCTCGGTCAGGAACTTGCCTGCCGGGCCGCCCGCGTTCTTCTGGCGGCGCGTGTTACCGTCGATGCCGCCCTCGATCGCCCATTCGGCGAACATGGTCGGGCCGGGCTCGAAGGCGCGCGGCTCCCAGTGTTCGTCGAGCTGGTCTTCATCGGCGTAGTACTCGATCAGGCCGCCGGCGGGGTTCTTGAAGTACCAGAAATACGCCGACGAGATCGGGTGCCGGCCCGGGCCGAGCTGCGTATCCCAGCCCTTGCGCGACACATGCATGCCGCCGCCGAAGACCTCGTGGATATCGCGCACGGTGAAGGCAACGTGGTTCAGGCCGCTCTTCGGTTCCGGCAGCTGCAGCAGGAACAGGTCGTGGTGGCCGCCCTCAGGCGTGCAGCGCAGGAACGCGCCGCGGTCCGGGTAGCGGTCAGACGGCACGAAGCCGAACTTCTCGACATAGAAGCGCTCGGTGGCCTTGACGTCCTTGACGAAGAACACCACGTGGCCCACCTCGATCGGGGTGGCGTGGTCGTAGATCGGGCTGCGCTGGTTCAGGCGAGGCTTGTCGTTCCACGTGTTCATCAGCGCGCAGTCGACCTGCACCTCGTGCTTGCGGGTGACCTGGAAACGCACCGCCAGGCCGTTCGGATCGGTGCAGCCCACGCGCAGCGTATCGCCCTCGCCTTGCTTCACGAAGCCCGGTGCATCGGCGATTGCCTTGGCGAGCTGGTCCAGCGACGCCTGCGATTCGACGCCCCACACCACTTCGCGCAGCGTCGGGCCGGCCTCGATCGCCGGCGGCAGCGCGGGATCGTCGATGCGGCGCACCAGCACGCGGCAGCCGTTCAGCGTTTCGAAATCCAGCCCCTGCGCGTCGTCGCGCTTGATGGCCAGGCCCCAGTCGGTGAAGAAACCGCGGCAGGCGTCGAAGTCATCCGCGCCGTAGACGATCTCGTCGATTCCCAATACCTTGATCATTGCTTCTCTCCAGCCTGCCGGGTTCAGTGGTTGGCCCACGGCAGCGGTTGTTGGTTCAGGCCCCAGTACACGCTCTTCTGCTCCATGTACTGCAGGATGCCCAGCCGTCCCTTCTCGCGGCCCAGGCCGCTGTCGCGCCAGCCGCCGAACGGCGTCGAGATCGAGAACTGCTTGTAGGTGTTGATCCACACGTTGCCCGCTTGCACGGCGCGTGCCACGCGCCAGGCGCGCTTGTAGTCGCGCGTCCAGATGCCGGCGGCGAGCGCGTAGACGCTGTCGTTGGCCTGCGCGATCAGGTCGTCCTCGTCGTCGAACGGGATCGCCACCAGCACCGGACCGAAGATCTCTTCCTGGCAGATGCGGGCGTTGTTGTCCAGCCCTTCGATGATGGTCGGGGTGTAGAAGTAGCCGTTGGGCAGGCCGGCCACGTCGGGACGCACGCCGCCGCTGCGCAGCTGGCCGCCTTCGTCCACGCCCGCGGCGACATACGATTCGATCGAGTCGCGATGGCGGTCGGTGATCAGCGGGCCCATCTGGGTGCGTTCGTCGGCGGGGTCGCCCACGCGCAGCTGCGCCGCGCCGTGCGCCAGCCGGTCCATGAAGGCCTCGTACTGCGAGCGCGCCACGAACAGGCGCGAGCCGGCGATGCACGATTCGCCCGACGAGCTGAAGATGCCGTACAGCACGCCGTTGACCGCGTGGTCCAGGTCGGCATCGTCGAACACCATGGTCGGCGACTTGCCGCCCAGCTCCAGCGACACCGGCATCATCTTGTCGGCGGCGATATGGGCGATGTGCTTGCCGGTGGTGGTGCCGCCGGTGAACGACACGCGCCGCACCAGCGGATGCTGGGTGATGGCGTCGCCGATTACCGAGCCCTTGCCTGGCAGCACGCTGATCAGCCCCTTGGGCACGCCGGCTTCCTCGCAGATGCGCGCCAGTTCCAGCGCCATCAGCGGCGTGACTTCAGCAGGCTTGACCACCACGGCGTTGCCGGCGGCGAGCGCCGGCGCCATCTTCTGCGCCTCGCTGGCGATCGGCGAATTCCACGGCGTGATCGCCGCGACCACGCCCATCGGCTCGTACACGCTCATGGTCAGGCAGTCGCCGCGCTGCGGCGTGATGGTTTCTTCCAGCGTTTCGCAGGCGGCGGCAAAGAACTGGAAGGTGCCGGCGGCGCTGGCGACCAGCGCACGCGTTTCGCTGATCGGCTTGCCGTTGTCGAGGCGCTGGCGCTGGGCCAGCTGCTCGCCCTGGGCGCGGATCAGTTCGGCCACGCGGTAGAGCACCGCGGCGCGCTCGTGCGGCTTGCGCTGGGCCCAGCCGCTGGTGAGGAAGGCGTGATGGGCGCCCTGCACGGCTTCTTCGACGTCGGCCAGGCTGGCGGCGTTGAGTTCGGCCACGACTTCGCCGGTGGCGGGGTAGCGCGTGGCGTAGCGGTCGCCGCTGCCGAGGCGCCATTCGCCGGCGATGCAGATGGGGAGGACTTCTTGGGGTTTCATGTCGTTGCCTGCTAAGTCTGTTTGCCAGCGGCTGTTGCTGCTAGCCATACTGCGTTATCTCGGTGCGATGCCCTCACCCATGCCGGGGCGGGACTCCCCTCTCCCGCTTGCGGGAGAGGGGTGGGGGTGAGGGCGGGGCGCTTCTCACGGAGTGCAGCTTGTCGTGCTTGGCACACGCCTGGCCCTCACCCCCGGCCCCTCTCCCGCAAGCGGGAGAGGGGAGCAAACACACTGCGGTGGATAGCGCCTCGGCGAGCCCTTCAAATCGATACCGCGTGCGCCCGGTTCCCCAGCGCCCGCACCACACTGAACACCGTCAGCGCCGACGTCTTCGGGTTCGCCGCCAGCGGCTTGCCCCGCATGGTCAGCTCAAACCCGCCAAACGCCCCGCGCGCTTCCACGTGATGCACGTTTTCCACCGCGTGCGGATCGGCCAGCAGCTTGACCGACGTCCGATCCAGCCCGAGGCCGGCCAGCGACACCGTGGCGGCGACGTTGGCGTTCTTCGGGTACAGGCGCGCCGCGTCGCGCGCGGTGCCTTCGAAGATCACCGTGGTCTCGGTCAGCGCCTCGAGGTCGAACAGCTGCTCGGCCGGCGTGCCGGTCCATGCGCGCGCGGGCTTGCGGCCGGTGTAGACGACTTCATCCAGCCCGCCGACGCGCGCCGCGGCCAGCGCGTCGATGGCGCCGATCGCACCCGACAGCAGCTGCACCTGCGTGCCGCCGCGGCGCGCGGCGGCTTCCAGCCGCTCGGCCATGCCGGGCTCGGACAGCGCGCCCACCGACACCACCATGCACGGGATGCCGCGCTCCAGCGCCGGCACGATGTGCTCTTCCAGCGCATGGTGGCCGGCGCACTCGACCAGCAGGTCGGGCCGCTGGTCGTCCAGGTGCGTGGCGACGCGGGCGCGCGGCGCCAGCGCCGAGACCGCGCCGCGGGCCTCGTCCATCGTGTGCTCAGGCACGATCACCACGTCGAATACCACGTCCGGATCGCTCTTGAGCAATTCCAGCACGCCGCGGCCGATCGCGCCGCAGCCAACCATGGACACATGCAGCATTGCGGGTCTCCCTCAGGCGGTGACAGTGGTTTGTTCGCGCGCCGGCTCTTCGTTGTCCTTGTTCACCGGCGGGCCGGCGAAGATGGTCTTGAAGGAGCCGATCGACAGCATGTCGATCTCCAGCAGGAACGGGCCGGACTCGGCCCGGGCCGCGTCGAGCGCGGCGCCGACCTCGGCCAGGTTGCTGACGCGCGCGTGGCGCAGCGACAGCGACTTCGCCAGCGTGGCGTAGTCCGGCGTATGCAGGTCCACATAGTGGCGGCGGCCGCCGTACTGCGCGTCCTGGATGTTCTTGATCACGCCGTAGCCCTTGTCGTTCATCAGCACGATCACCATGTCGGCGCGTTCCTGCACCGCGGTGGCCAGCTCACCCAGGTTCAGGATGAAGCCGCCGTCGCCGGCCAGCGTGAAGGTCTTCTTGCCGGAGCCGGTGGCCGCGGCGCCGATGGCGGCGCCGATGCCCATCGCCAGGCCCTGGCCGATGCCGCCGCCCAGCGCATGCACGCCGGCGCGCGAGTCGAAGATGCGCAGCTGGCGGTTGCCCCAGGTGCTGTTCGACACGGTCACGTCGCGCACCCAGTTGAAGTTGCGCCCGACCGCGCCCTGCAGCGCCTGCACCAGCGCCGAGTACGGGCCCAGGCCGTCGACCAGGCCGTTGACCGCGGTGTCGTGCGCGCGGCGCAGGTCGGCGGCGAAGGCCGGGTCGATCTGCATGCGCTGCTCGAGCCGGTCGGCCAGCGCATCCAGCGCCAGCGCGGCGTCGCCGCTGACAAAGTAGTCGCTCATGTAGCAGCGGCCTTCGGCGGCGGGGTCGGCGTCGATGCGCAGCAGCGGGCGCGGCAGCTTCAGCTCGTACTTCAGGGTTTCATTGCCGCGCAGCCGCGAGCCCACCACCAGCATCGCATCGCAGGTCTGGTAGAAGGCCTCGACCGGCTTGTGCAGGTTGAACGCGCCCAGCGAGCGCGGGTCGTCCTCCGGCACGATGCCGCGGCCCTGGGTGCTGGTGACCACGCCGAAGCCCAGGTCCAGCAGGCGCTGCACCTGCTTGCTGGCGTGGCGCGCGCCGCCGCCCAGCCACAGCAGCGGGCGCTTCGCCTTGGCCAGGCGCTCGGCCAGCGCGTCCAGCGCATGCGCGGACGGCACGTGTTGCGGCACCGGCAGCGGCTGCAGGTCGGCCGGCAGGTCGATCAGCGCGGCCTGGATGTCGATCGGGATCTCCACGCTGACCGGGCCGGTCGGCGCGGTCAGCGCGGTCTGCACCGCCAGCTTGATGGTGCTGATCGCGGTATCGGCGCTGCGGATGCGGAACGCGGCCTTCGACACCGCCTTCAGCATGGTCAGCTGGTCCGGCGCTTCGTGGATGTAGGCCAGGCTCTGGTCCAGGTACGGCGTTTCGATCTGGCCGGTGATATGCAGCATCGGCGTGCCGGCGGTCAGCGCTTCGACCATCGCGCCGGCGGCGTTGCCCGCCGCGGTGCCGGTGCTGGTCAGGCATACGCCCAGGCCGCCGGTGGTGCGGGCATAGGCGTCGGCCATATTGGTGCCGCCCGCTTCGCCGCGCGCCGGCACGAAGCGGATCTTGCCGCGCTCGCCCATGGCGTCGAGGATCGGCATGTTGTGGATCGAGATCACGCCGAACGCGGCCTTGACGCCGCACTGCTCGAGAAACGCCGTGATGGCGCAGCCGACGGTGACCTGCTGTTGTTCGTACGGTTGTTGATTAGGCATGACGGGAGTGTCCTCCGGAGATATCGATATGGCTGCCCGTGGTGTACGAAGACAACGGCGAGGCAAGGAACAGGATGGCGCGGGCTGCCTCGACGGGCAGGCCCAGGCGGCCGAGTGGAATATGTTTCTGCCGGGCCAGGCGCGCGGTCCACGCGGCCCAGTCCAGCTGGCGGTCTTCTTCGGGGCGCGCTTCATAGCGGCGGCGCCACTGGCCCGATTCGACCAGCCCGATCAGGATGCCGTTGACGCGCACGCCCTTGGGCGCGAACTCGGTGGCCATCGAGCGCACCAGGTTGAGCACGCCGGCGCGCGCGGCGGACGTCGCCACCATGTGCGGCTCGGGCTGCTGCGCGAGCAGCGAATTGACGCAGACGATGGCGCCCTGCCCCGACTGTTCCAGCTGCGGCAGGAACGCGCGCGTGGGGTGGATCACCGAGAAAAACTTGAGCTGCAGCTCGTCCATCCAGGCCGCGTCCTCGGTACTGGCGAAGGTGGACACGCGGCCCTGGCCGGCGTTGTTGACCAGCATGTCGACGTTGCCCAGCTTGGCCTGCACGGCGGCGGCAAAGGCTGCGACCTGTTCCGGCCTGAGCACGTCGCAGGGCGCGGCGTAGAGCCGGCAGCCGGGGAATTGCTCGCGCAGCTGCGCTTCGGCGCCGCGCAGGCGCGCTTCGTCGCGGCCGCACAGCGCCACGGCGGCGCCCGCTTCGAGCAGCAGTTCGACGGTCGCCAGCCCGATGCCGGAGGACCCGCCGGTAACGACGGCAACCTTGCCGCCGAGATCAATCATGGACATTGTCCTCACTCCCGATACAGATTCACGACCTTGCCGGCGCTGTGCAGCGACGGCCGGTAGTCGAGCAGGCGCGACAGTTCGCCCGCGCTGCCCCTGACCTTCTCCACCATCGCGTCCAGCTGATCCGGATCGAAATGCGCCGGATCGATATGCGCGGCGGGGATGGTCGCGCCCAGCGCCGCCACCACCTTGCCGGTGCGGTCGCGCACCGGCGCCGCGATGGTCGAGATGCTCGATTCGAAAAAGCCTTCCTGCAGCACGTAGCCACGCTCGCGGTCGCGCTGGACGATGGCGTAGAGCGCGTCGGCCGTGCGCGGCGTGCTGTCGGAGAACACTTCGAGCTGCGCTTCCGGATACAGCGCGCGCAGCTCCGCCAGCGACAGGTCTTCCAGCAGCACGCGCCCCAGCACCGTGGCATGCGCGGGCAGCCGCGTGCCGACGTTGACCGAGCTGGCGAAGGGCCGTGGCGACACCGCCTTGGCCACATACACGATCGAGCGCCCGTCGCGCACCACCAGGTTGGTGGGGTAGCCGATCTCGTCGCGCAGCCGCTCCAGCAGCGGGCGGCCGAGTTCGGTCAGCTCCAGCGACGCCAGGTACTCGAAGCCGAGCCGCAGCACCGCCATGCCCAGCCGGAAATCGCGGCCGCCGTCGGCGCGTTCGACAAAGCCCAGCATTTCCAGCGTGGCCAGCAGGCGGAACACGGTCGAGCGCGGCACCTTCAGGCGGCGCGCCAGTTCCGCCGCCGACATGGTGCGGTCCTTGCTGCTGAACTCGCTAAGCAGGCGCAGGCCGCGCTCCAGGCCCGGGACGATGTACTTGTCCGGGGTCTCGTTGGCGGCTGGCGCGGACGGGATGGCGTGGGTGGTCATGGTCAGTGCGTGCGGCGGGGCCGATGGCGCCTCAGCGCTTGATCTTCGACAGCGGGTGCTCGGGCGGATAGGTCGGCGTGACCGGCTTCCTGGCGCCGAGCATCACGCACATCAGCGCGTCTTCCTCGCCGATATTGATTTCCTCGCGATACACGCCCGGCGGCACCGAGACCAGGTCGCGGTCGGTCAGGATGGTCTCGTAGCGCTCGCCGTCCTTTTCCAGGATCAGCTTGACCTTGCCGCGCAGGATGAAGAACACCTCTTCCACGTCGGTGTGGATATGCGACGGGCCTTCATGGCCGGCCGGGATGATCATGGTGGAGAAGGTGAAATGCTCGCTCGGCACGGTGTTGGTGTCGGCGGCGACGCCGGTGCCGCCGGTGCCCAGGTAGCGCATCTGCGCGCGGCGGTACTTGGGGTCGTAGTCGGCCTGGAACTTCAGCGCGTCCCAGTCGTACTTGCGCGTGGCGAAGCGCGCGACGCGGCTTTCCATCCACTGGTCGAACGAGGCGCCCTCCGGCTGGTCCCAGGAACGCTTGATGTTTTGTTGTTGGGAAAGATCGCTCATTTGGATTCCTTCTGCTTGGATGTGGCTTTCGGTGGATCGGTGGATCAATGCATGACGAAGCCGCCGTTGACAGCCAGCGTCTGGCCGGTCACGAAGCGGGCAAGGTCGGACAGCGCGAACAGCACCGCGCCGCAGACATCGTCGGGCACCTGCTCGCGCTGGATCGCGCGCTGCTCGCGGTACAGGTCGTGGCGATGCTGAGGCACGTACTCGGTGGCTTCGACCAGCGTCAGGCCCGGCGCCACGGCGTTCACCGTGATCTGGTCGCGGCCCAGCTCACGCGCCAGCGAACGGGTCATGCCGATGATGGCGCTCTTGCTGGCGACGTAGGCCAGCAGGTTGGGCGCGCCCCACAGCGGCGTGTCCGACGCCAGGTTGACCACCGCGCCGCGGCCGCTGGCGCGCAGCGCCGGCAGGCAGGCGGCGGTCATCAGCCAGGTGCCGCGCACGTTGACGTTCATCACGCGGTCCCAGGTGGCGATGTCGATGGCACTGGCGTCACGGCCGCCCGAATCGGTCACGGCGGCGTTGTTGACCAGGCCGTCGAGGCCGCCCAGCGCCTTCACCGCGGCGTCGGCGCAGGCCTGCACCGAGGCCGGGTCCGACAGGTCCAGCGTGACCGGCACCACCTTCAGCCCGGCGGCGCGCAGCGCGTCGGCTTCCTGCTGCAGGCGCTCGGCCAGGATGTCGGCCATGGCCACGGTGGCGCCGGCTTCGGCCAACGCCTTGGCGAAGGCCAGGCCCAGTCCGCGCGCGGCGCCGGTGACCAGCACCTTGCGGCCGGCCAGCAGCGTGTTGTTCTGGATGGCCTCAGGCATGGCTGGCGGCTCCGGCGGGTTGCAGCATGGCCACCGGCTCGTCGGCCACTTCCTGCTCGGCGCGGCGCTTGAGCAGGCGGCGCACGCGCGTGATGCCGGCATCGTGCTGGTACAGCATCTCGTGGTCGCGGGCGTTCGGCGCCATCATTTCCAGCACCACGCGGTCTTGCTCCAGCACGTCCCAGTGCAGCTGCTCCAGGCGGTTGCGATACAGGAAGCGCCACACGTCGCGCTCCCAGCCCTGCACGTGGCGGGTGCGCCAGAAGAACACCATGCAGTGATCCTCATCCACCGGCGTGGCCATGCCGACGAGGCCGAACGGGCCGCCGGGGCCGACCTTGGCGCGGTACGGGATCGCCAGGCGCAGCCACAGCGTGCCGGTCTCGCCGAATTCGACCCAGTCGAAGTTGACGCCGCGCTGGCCGGTCTTCTCGAACACCAGGCCGTGCTCGGTCTCGCGGATCTGCATCACCGCGGACTTCTCGCCGCTGGCCATCGAGTGCGACACGGCGTGCAGGTAGGCGCCGTGCATCGGGTCCATGACGTTGTCGATGGCGTAGCGGTAGTTGCAGTCCCAGTGCGCCACGCACAGGAAGTGGCTGTGTTCTTCGCTGACCAGCTCTTCCGGCAGGCGCAGCTCGTCCGGGCTGCCCTCGCCCTGCGGGGCCTGGTCGCCAAACCACAGGAAGATCGCGCCGGCTTTTTCCTGCACCGGGTAGCTGCGCACGCAGGTGCGGCCTTCCAGCGGGCAGCTTTCCACCGCCGGCACGCTCTTGACCTGGCCGTCGCCGCCGACCTCGACGCCGTGGTACCAGCAGGCCACGCGGTCGCCCAGGTTCCAGCCCATCGACAGGCGCGCGCCGCGGTGCGGGCAGCGGTCTTCCAGCGCGTGGACCTGGCCTTCGCCGTCGCGCCACAGCACGATGTTCTGGCTCAGGCGGGTGATGCCGATCGGCGCGTGCGACACCGCCCACGAGGCGGCGACGGGGTACCAGTAGTTGCGCAGGCCGGTGTTCAGGCGCGCTTCGGTGCGGGCTTGCTTGTTCGATTCCATGGTTTTCTCGCTTCGAGGCTGGACTTGGACGGGGGCGGGCTCAGGCACCCAGCCGGCGCATTTCGGACAGGAAGCGCTCTTCGGTCCAGGGCTGGCCGTCCACGCCCAGGAAGCCGGCGGCGTTGAACGCGCGCACGATGTCCTGCGGGTTCTGCGCACCGCCCTCGAAGGCGGCTTCGAGCGCGTCGCCCAGCGCGTTCTCGTAGGCGCTCGGTGCGGCGGCGCGGGTCTGCCAGACGATGTTGGCGACCTTGCCGGGTTGCTCGATATGGCCCTTGCCTGCCACGTTGTTGGGCGCCGGACGCTCCCAGGGCACCAGGTTCGGGTTGTACGAGAGGCTTTCCATTGCGCTTGGCTCCATGTCTTGCAGCAGGGGGACCGTGTTCCGCGTGCGCTGGCGACCGTCTTTGGTTCGCCGCGCTACGTTTTACTAATGAAACACTGGTTTAGATATTGAACACAGGTACGACTATAGACAACAGCGACGTAAAAATTGACTGGGGTTAACCCGCGCCCGGGCAGCAGGGAGGGAAGGTGAGGCGCAAACAGCGCGCCGCAGGGGGCGGGGGGCGGCGGCAGGAAGCCGCCGCAGCAATCACTGCGCCGCGGGCAGGGCCGAGCGGATCAGCCGCGCCGTGGCGGCGGCCTGGTCGATATAACAGGCGTGCCCGGCATCCGGGATCAGCGAGAACGGCAGGCCGAAGCGCTCGGCCAGCGCGGCGCAGGCCGGCGGGGTGGTGACGATATCGCCGCCGCCGCAGGCAATCTGCACCGGCAGGCGCGCCGGGCGCCGCGCCAGGTAGGCATCGATATCGTCGCCGCACAGCATCGCCACCGCCTGGCGGTAGCCGTCCGGGTTCAGCCGCCGCATGTTCCAGCGCACCCACGCCTGGGCGCCCGCATCGGCGGCTTCGCCGAGCAGCCGCCCCGGGCCGCGTTGCGCCAGCCCGTCGACGCCCAGCGACGCCAGCGCCTCCAGGCGCTGGCTCGCCACCGCGCTGGCCTGCGCTTCCTTGCCACGCGCGCCGTAGCCTTGCGCCACGCTCAGCAGCAGCATGCGGGCCGGCAGTTCGCGCGCGGTGGCGGCGTAGGCGGCCGCCATCAGCGCGCCCAGCGAATGCCCGACCACCAGTGCCGGCTGCACGCCCAGTGCCGCCAGCAGGCCTTCGAGCCGCCGCGCATAGTCCGCGGCCAGCGGCCGCGCCGGCGCCAGCGGCGAGGAATCGCCGTAGCCCGGCGCGTCCCAGGCGATCACGCGCGCATGCGCGGCCAGCAGGCTGGCGCAGGGCAGCCACGACGCCGCCCCCGAGCTGATGCCGTGCAGCAGTACCACCACCGGCCCGGAACCGCCGCCGCTGCGGTAGGCCACGCGCTCGCCGCCCACCTGCGCCACGCGCTGGGCAAACCCGCTGTCGAGGGCATCCAGCAGGCCGCGGTCCGGTTCAGGAAGCGCCTGGGGCTTATTTTGTTCCATATATAAAACCATAGTTGGCAAATAAAACCCTTGAAGCATAGGCGCTGCCCGCGCACCACCGGGATCAGGGTTAACGATAGGCAAGCCGGAAAACGGCGTCGCAACGCCAGTGCCGGTCATCCAGCCCTATCGCTTTAGGGATAACCCTCCTCACATTTTCCGGAAACTCGCGGCTATATTTTGCTCAACGTTTCTTATGTTGTTTGATGTTTCATATATAAAACACAAAAGAGGCGAAGAAGACATCCGATGCCGCCATCCGCAGGGGTACCGGAAGACAAGACCAAAACACCACAAGACGGAAAACGGAAGGAAACCGGTAGATGAAACTTGCACGAACCGCCGCGGCGCTGCTCGCGGCTTCCCCCCTGCTGGCCTCGGCGCAATCGTCGTCATCGTCGGTCACGCTGTACGGCGTGATCGACAGCGGCGTCGAGTACGTGAGCAATGTCGGCGCCAACGGCGACGGCCTGGTGCGCATGCCCAACAACACCGCCACGGTGCCGTCGCGCTGGGGCATCCGCGGCACGGAAGACCTGGGCGGCGGGCTCAAGGGCCTGTTCGTGCTGGAATCGGGCTTCTCGCCGGACACCGGCAGCGCCAACCAGGGCGGCCGCCTGTTCGGGCGCCAGGCGCTGGTCGGGCTGAGCAACCCGTACGGCCAGCTGTCGTTCGGCCGCCAGTACACCATGCTGTTCTGGGCCATCCTCGACAGCGATATCCTCGGGCCGAACGTCTACGGCTCCGGTTCGCTCGACAGCTACCTGCCCAATACGCGCGCCGACAACGCGGTCGCGTACAAGGCGAACTTCAACGGCTTCGTGGTCGGTGCCACCTACAGCTTCGGGCGCGACGCGGTCAACGCCGGCCCCAGCCCCGCCGGCACCAACTGCGCCGGCGAGAACCCCGCCGACAAGAAGGCGTGCCGCGAATGGTCGGCCATGGTCGGCTACGACAACAAGACCTGGGGCGTGATCGCGGCCTATGACTCGCAGCGCGGCGGCCCGGGCGCCTTCGGCGGCCTGACCAGCAGCAACCTGACCGACGACCGCCTGTCGCTGGGCGGCTACATGCTGCTGAAGAACACCAAGCTCGGCGCCGGCTGGATCCGCCGCGACAACGAGGGCAGCCCCACGCCGGTCAGCGACCTGTACTACGCCGGCGTCTCGCACGACATCACGCCGGTGGTCAACCTGGCCGGGCAGGTGTACTTCCTGAACTACCACGGCAGCGACAACCAGGCCATGCTGTACGCGCTGCGCGCGACCTACAGTTTCAGCAAGCGCACCTCGGTCTATGCCACCGCGGGCTTTATCAACAACGGCGGCCAGCTGGCCATGTCGGTCAGCGGCGGCTCGCCCGGTTCCGCCCCGCGCGCGGGCGAGAACCAGTGGGGCTCGATGCTCGGCATCAAGCATATTTTCTGAGTCCGTCGATCCATCGTAGCCGCCGGCGCCGCGCGCCCGGCTTCACTCCACGCGGCACCGCCTCCGGGCAGGTGCCCGGTTTTACCGAGGTCTGAAGATCATGAAGTCTGCACGACGCCAACTGCTGGCCACTCTCGCCGCCGCCGCGCTCGCTCCCGCCGCCCTGCTGGGCGCCGGCAGCGCGCTGGCCCAGGGTTCGTACCCGAGCAAGCCCGTCACCATCGTCGTTGCCTACCCCGCCGGCGGCGACGTCGACGTGCTGGCGCGCCTGCTGGCCGAAAAACTGGCCCCGCGCCTGAAGCAATCGGTGGTGGTGGAAAACCGCACCGGCGCGGCCGGCACCATCGGCAGCGCCTACGTGGCGCGCGCCAACCCGGACGGCCACACGCTGCTGCTCGCGCCCAACACCGTCGCCATCGCGCCGCTGGTGCTGCGCGCCGGCACCGGCGCCAGCTACGACGTGCAGCAGGACTTCACGCCGATCAGCCAGATCGGCACGCAGTCGCTATTCGTGGTGGTCAACAAGGGCACCGGCATCACCAAGGTCAGCGACCTGGTGGCGCGCGCCAAGGCCGGCAAGGTCGAGACCTATGCCACGCCCGGCAACGGCTCGCCGATGCACATCATGGGCGAGCTGTTCAACAAGTCCGCCGGCATCAAGATCAGCCAGGTGCCGTACCGCGGCCTGGCGCCCGCCATCGTCGACGTGATCGGCGGCCAGGTGCCGGTGACCTACATCACCTACGGCGCGATCTCGCAATACGTCGGCAACGGCAGCCTGGTGCCACTGGCGGTCGCCGACCCGAAGCGCTCGCCGTTCGCCCCCAATGTGCCGACGCTGGCCGAGCTGGGCTACAAGGATGTCGAGATCGGCGCCTGGCAGGCGCTGCTGGGACCGAAGAACATGCCGGCCGAGGTGGTGCGCACCCTCAACGCGCATGTCAACGAGATCCTGAAGATGCCAGACGTGGTCGCGCGCATGGCCACCATCGCCGTCACGCCTTCCGGCGGCGAGCCCGCGGTGCTGTCCAAACTGATCGCCAGCGATACCTCGCGCTACACCAAGGTCGTGAAGGAATTCGGCATCCAGGCCGACTGAGCGCGGACCGGGCGCGGCTTGCAGGCACGGGCAGCCTCGCGGGCCCGTGCCTGTAAGAATTACCATTCGATACCTGCGGTATAGCGGCGCCTGCGCCACGGCGTGGCCGCGCCGCGCTTCCCGCCGGCTGGCAGGAAAGTTGCAGCTTGGCCTGCATGGACTTTTCGATCGACTGGCGCGAAGCGCTCTTCTTCACGGTTTCCCCGCTCGAGATCATCGTGCGCGGGACCGTGGTGTACTGGTCGCTGTTCCTGCTGTTCCGCTTCGTGGTGCGGCGCGACATCGGCACCATGGGTATCGCCGACCTGCTGCTGATCGTGATCGTCGCCGACGCGGCGCAGAACGGCATGGCGGGCAAGGGCGACGGCGTCGCCGATGCGATCTTGCTGGTGATCACGCTGATCGCGTGGAACCGGCTGATCGATTTCCTTTCCTACAAATTCCCGGCCTTCCAGCGTTTCGCCGAGGCCAAAAAGGTGATGCTGGTGCGGGATGGCGTCAAGCTGCAGGAGAACATGCGGCGCGAGAACATCACCGACGAAGAGCTTGAAGCCAAGTACCGGCAGGAAGGGATCGAATCGATCGACAGCGTCAAGGCGCTCTACCTGGAAGCCGACGGCAAGGTCAGCGTGATCAAGAAAGAGTAGGCGCCGCGGCATAAACAACAAGCCCGCCGGAAGTGGCGGGCTTATTGTTTTGCGCTGCGATGAACGGCCTCAGTTCACCTGCCGGTTCATCCCCTCCCAGAACGGCTCGCGCAGCTTGCGCCGCAGCAGCTTGCCGGACGGGTTGCGCGGCAGCGCGTCGACGAACTCGATGCTCTTCGGCACCTTGAAGCCGGCCACGCGCTGGCGCGTCCATTGCAGGATGGCATCGCGGTCCGCCGTTTGCCCCGGCTTGAGCACCACGATAGCCTTGACCGCCTCGCCCCACTTCTCGTCGGGCACGCCGATCACGGCCACGTCGGCCACCTGCGGATGGCCGTAGATCGCGCTTTCGACTTCGGCCGGGTAGACGTTCTCGCCGCCACTGATGATCATGTCCTTGACGCGGTCATGGATGTACAGGTAGCCGTCCGCATCCATATAGCCCGCATCGCCGGTGCGCAGCCAGCCGTTGGCATCGATGGTGCGCGCGGTCTCTTCGGGCTGCTTCCAGTAGCCGGCCATGTTGTGCTGCGAGCGCACCACCACCTCGCCGACCTCGCCCGGTGCCAGCTGGCGCCCTTCGTAGTCCACCACCTTCAGCTCGACCCCCGGCAGCGCCTTGCCCGCGGCGCGCATGCGCGGCACCTCGTCGGTGGTGTGGTCCTCGGGCGGCAGCGCGACGATGGTGCCGGTGGTCTCGGTCATGCCGTACTGCTGCACGAAGCCGCAGCCGAACACTTCGATGCCTTCGCGCAGCAGCGCCGCGGGAATCGGCGCTGCGCCGTACAGCAGGTACCTCAGGCGCGAATAGTCGATCTGGCGCGCGCGCGGGTCGCGCAGCACGATCTGCATCGCGGCCGGCACCAGGAACAGCTTGCTGACGCGCTCCTTCTCGATGAAGTCGAGCACCGCGCGCGGATCGAACTCGCGCGCGACCACGCCCTTGGCGCCGGACAGCAGGTTGCGCAGGCCCCAGCCGGAGCCGCCGATATGCGCCACCGGCATCGCCACCAGCGAGATATCGTCGGCCACCCAGTGCGACCACGCGATCTGTTCGCGCTCGCTGACCTCGGTGCCGATGGTCAGGTTGCGGTGCGTCAGCATCGCGCCCTTGGGCCGGCCGGTGGTGCCAGAGGTGTACAGCTGCAGCACCACGTCGTGCGCGGCCGGCGCATGCGCGGGCGGCGTGGCCGGATGCGCGTCGCGCCAGTCGGTGTAGCAGGGCCAGTCGCCCTGCCCGTCGCACGGCTCCATCACCACCACCTTGCGCACCAGCGGCAGCGACGGCAGCAGGTTGCGCACCATCGCCGCCGATTCGGCGCCGACGAACAGCACCACCGCATCGCAATGCCCGAGGATGAACTCCACCTCGGGCGGCGCCAGGCGCCAGCTGGCCGGCGCCATCACCGCGCCGGTCTTGCCCGCGCCCAGCAGCAGCTCAAAATAGTGGTCGCTGTTCTTGCCGATATAGCCGATGCGATCGCCCGCGCGCACGCCTTCGGCCAGCAAGGCCTGCGCCACGCGGTCGGTGTTGCGCTCGAACTCGGCGTAGGTGGTGTGCCGGCCTTCGAACGAATACGCCACCGCCTCGGGCCGCAGGCGCGCGAAATGGCGCACCGCGTGAGGCAGCGTGGTCAGATAGCTGAAATCCATCCGCGTCTCCAAGGTATTCAAGGCCCGTTCAGAGGTCAGCGCGGCGCCATGCGGATGGCGCCGTCCAGCCGCACCGACTCGCCGTTGAAATAGCCGTTGCGGCACATCTCGACGGCCAGCGAGGCAAACTCTTCCGGCTGCCCCAGGCGCTTCGGGAACGGCACCGACGCGGCCAGCGCGGCCTTGACGTTCTCGGCCGCGCCCTGCAGCAGCGGCGTATTGAAGATGCCCGGCAGGATGGTGTTGACGCGGATGCCTTCGCCGGCCAGGTCGCGCGCGATCGGCAGCGTCATGCCGACCACGCCGGCCTTCGACGCCGAGTACGCCGCCTGCCCCATCTGCCCGTCCTGCGCCGCCACCGACGCGGTGTTGATGATCACGCCGCGCTCGCCGCCGGCGGTGTCCAGCGTCAGCATGCCGGCCGCGGACCGCGCGATGCAGCGGAAGGTGCCGATCAGGTTGATCTGGATGATGCGCTCGAAGGCATCGGACGGGAAATGCTTGATCTGGTCCGGCGCTTCCTTGGAACGCGAGGCGGTCTTGATGGCGTTGCCGGTGCCGGCGCAGTTGACCAGGATGCGCTCCTGGCCGATGGCTGCGCGTGCCTTGGCAAATCCGGCCTCGACCTCGGCCTCGGAGGTCACGTTGACCTGGCAGAACACGCCGCCGAGCTCGCGCGCCAGCGCTTCGCCCTTCTCGGCGTTCAGGTCGAACAGTGCCACGCGCACGCCCTGTGCCGCCAGCGCCCGCGCCGTCGCCGCGCCCAGCCCCGAAGCGCCGCCCGTCACCACTGCCGATACCGATGCATTGAGTTCCATGCCGTCTTTCCTTGTCTCTCGTTCGCGTGCGGCCGGCGCTGCGCGGCCGCGCTCTGGTTGAAGCCGGCAGGCGCGCAAAGCGCCTGTACCGGAGTGGGTTCGAGATTCGGGGATCGGGGCCGCCGATGCATCGTCCGAAGCGACGAATGCGGCCCGACGCGCCGAATGCGCCCGATGCGGCTCCGGCAGCGGCACCCGCGCGCCCGATGCGCTACAGTGGCGCGATCGATGGCTACCGCGGCGCCGGCGCCCCCCGGCAGACGATTCCCCGCCATGCGCAAACCCGAAGCTCTCGCCCTCACCCGTCCCCGCCGGCCTGCCATGCTGGCCACGGCGCTGGCCTTGCTGGCCGGCCTGCTCGCGCTGCTGTGCGCCATGCCGGCACGCGCCGCCCCGGCCGGGCCGCTGGCCGCCTTGCTGGCACCGGCGGACAAACCCGCCGCGCCCGCCAGCGCCGCTGCCGCCAGCGTGCCGCTGGCGCAGTCGCTGGACCAGGTCATCACCACGCTGCAGGACGATGGCGAGCGGCGCGCGCTGGTGAGCCAGCTGCAAACCCTGCGACAGGGCCTGGCAGCGTCCGCGGCCATGGCGGCGCCAGCCACGCCGGCGTCGGCCTCCGCGCCCGGGCTGATCGGCGCCATGGCGCAGATGCTGGACGAGGTGGATGCGCGCCTGCGCGAAGACCGCGGCCCGTGGCAGTACTGGGCCTGGCGCACGCGCTTCGCGGCCGAGGAATGGCGCGCCGCGCTGACGCAGGGCGGCACGCGCTCCGGGCTCGACTCGGTGCGCGAATTCGCACTGGTGCTGGCGGCATGGGCGGCGTGCGGCTGGCTGCTGCGCGAAGCCGGCCACCGGCTGCGGCGGCGCCGCAGGGCCGACGCCCCCCACGCGCAGCGCGCGCCGGGCGGCAAGCTGCCCGAACTGCCCTCGTGGGTCGATGTCGGCGCCTACATGCTGCGCCATATCGGGCCGTGGGTGGTGGCGTTCGCGCTGACGCTGCTGCTGGCCCGGCGGCTGTTCGCGCAATCGCCGGCCAGCGTCGCCGCCGTGCTGGTGGCCTACGCCATCGTCGCCGGCGCGGTCGCGGCGGCGGTGTGCCAGGTCATCTTCGCGCTGTTCCGGACCGCGCACCGGCAAACCGCGGTACGGCAACTGCTGGCGCGTTCCCCGTGGCTGCTGTTCTGCACCGGCGCGCTGGCGGCACTGGGCAACGGCGCCGCCGACGGCCGCATGGCCGCGGTGCTGGGCGGCAACCTGTGCGCGCTGGTCTCGACCCTGGCCAATATCGCCGCGGCGCTGGGCATCGGCGTGTTCGCGCTGGGTTTCCGGCGCCAGATCGGCCAGCTGATCAGCCAGCGGCCGCTGCCCTTCCGCCAGGCCCATCCCGCCGTGACCGACCTGCTGCGCCTGGCCGGCCACGCCTGGCACCTGCCGGTGCTGGCGGTGGTGGTGGCGTCGGTGATCGGCACGGTGCTGGCCACCGGCCATGCCGATGTGTTCCTGCGCCGCACGGTGGCGTCGGTGGCGCTGTTCGTCGCCGCGCTGCTGCTGACCATGGTGCTGGGGCGCTCGCCCAAGGCCGGCGCGCGCGCGCCGCGCATCCGCGACCGCCGCCGCTCGGCCTACCTGCAGCGCTTCGGGCGCTTTGCGCTGGCGCTGGTGCGCGTGCTGGTCTGGGCGGTATTCGTCGAAATGGTCATGCGCGTGTGGGGCTCTTCGCTGGTGCGGCTGGCCGAGTCGTCGGCCGCCGGGCGCCACCTGGCCGAATCCGCGTTCCGCGTCACCAGCACCGTGCTGATGGCGTGGCTGGTCTGGCTGCTGATCGACACCGCCATCATGCAGTCGTTGTCGCCCGCGCACGCGCGCGCCGCGCAGCCCAGCCTGCGCGCCCGCACCATCCTGCCGCTGGTGCGCAATGCCTCGTTCATCGGCCTGCTGGTGCTTACCGTGATCGCGGTGCTGGCCAACCTGGGCGTCAACGTGACGCCGCTGCTGGCGGGCGCGGGCGTGGTCGGGCTGGCCATCGGCTTCGGCGCGCAAAGCCTGGTGCAGGACCTGATTACCGGCCTGTTCATCGTGGTCGAGGATTCCATCGCCATCGGCGACTCGATCGAGCTGCCCGACCACGCCGGCGTGGTCGAGGCCATGACCATCCGCACCGTCAAGCTGCGCGACGGCCGCGGCGCGCTGCACACGCTGCCGTACAGCCAGATCAAGGCGGTCAAGAACCTGTCGCGCGGCTACGGCTACGCCGTGCTCAGCATCGGCATCAGCTACCAGAGCGACCTGGACCGGGCGCTGGACCTGATCCGCACCACCGGCGCCGAGCTGGCGCGCGACCACCGCTACGGCCGCAAGCTGATGTCCGGGCTGGAGATCCTGGGCCTGGACCGCTTCGACCCGAGCGGCCCGGTGGTGATGGCGCAGATCAAGACCCGGCCGCTGATGCAGGCGGAAATCACGCGCGCCTTCAATGCCCGGCTCAAGCGCAACTTCGACGCCAGCGGCATCCGCATGGCCTCGCCGAACCTGACCATCCAGGTCGATGGCGGCACCGTCGAGTTGCCCGTCGGCGAACTGGCTGCGAAGGGGGCGCCACAGTAGCCTTGCCCCCTGACCACGGCTGGCTCAGGCCGCCGCAAGGGCCGCCGGACGGGGGCTGGCAAGAATCTTGCGGCGCACAATCGGGGTTTCCCCTCCCAAAACGGGGTATAAAACATACAAAATTGTTTGGCATGATTGCGGTACGGCAAGCGCAGCCGACAGGCGCGTTGCCCGCAGCAGCCGTATCGGCGCCACTACAGAACGCCAGAACGGAACCGATAACACGTAGGGATGTGGCCACTTGCCGTGGCGCAGAGCAAGAGGCGTTTGCCACCGGGGGGATCTGAACATGGGCGAACACCCGACAACGGACGAGGACTTCCATCGTCTGGTCGACTCCATCTATGAGTCCGCGCTGGACGTCGCGGCCATGCCCGCCGCCCTCGATCTCTTCTCCCGCTACACCTGCACCGTCAGCCCGCGCTACCTGATCTGGGACAAGCTGGCCGGCCATGCCCGGCTGGGCGTGACCCCGCACGGCTGCTTCACCAGCGGCGCCAGCCTGCCCGACTGCCTGCCCGGGCCGCTCGACCTGCCTTGCGGCGACACCGGCCGCACCCTGTTTGACGCGGCCGAGCCATGCGGCGGCGGCACCGCGACCGCCGCTGCGGCGCTGGCCTGCAGCGAACTGGAACAGGGCATCCGCCTGGTCGAGAACGCCGAGGTCTGCGTGCTGATGAGCGGCACCAACGCCGGCAGCATCAGCACGGGCCAGCGCGAGCGGCGCCTGTCGCAGGTCATGCCGCACTGGGTGCGCGCCGCGCGCATGCAGCAGCGCAACTTTGAACTGAGCGGGCTGGCCAGCCTGGGCCTGGCCGGGCTCGATACGCTGGACTTCGGCGTGATGGTGCTGCAGGCCGACCTGCGCGTGCGCTACGCCAACAGCTGGGCCGAGGCGCTGGTGCAGGCCGACAGCCACCTGTCGCTGCAGGACGGCGTGCTGCGCGCCCACAGCGACACGCTGCAGGCGGTGCTGCGCAAGCTGCTCGACGGCGCCATACGCGGCCGCGGCGCCGACGCTGCTTCAGGCTCGTGGATGCATATCACCTCGGGCGGGCAGCCGGTGCCGATCATCGTCACGCCGCTGGTGTCGCGCCAGCCGGTCGAGGGCCCGTGGCAACTGCCGGCGGCGATGCTGCTGCTGGGCAACTCCGAATCGCGTTCGGTGCTGGACGCGGGCGTGCTGACCTCGCTGTTCGGGCTGTCGCGCAAGGAAAGCATCATCGCCATCCGGCTGGCCGCCGGCGAGACCCTCAACGAAATCGCCGAGCGCGAGTTCCTCTCGCCGCATACCGTGCGCGTGCATATCCGCGACACGCTGCGCAAGACCGGCACGCATCGCCAGTCCGAACTGGTGCGGCTGCTGCACCTGCTGCCGGGCGTGAACCTCGAGCGTGCCGGCGTGAGTTCGGCGATCCGGCCGCGCGCGCCGCGCCCGCGCGCCGCCTGACGTAGAGTACGGTAGCGTACGGCAGCGCCCGCTACTTCACCGCCGCCTGCGCCGCCGCCAGGAAGCGCTGCACCTGGCGGTCGCCGTCATCGGGCCGCGCCGCCAGCGCAATGCCGATGCGGCCCGCCGGCCGCGGGCTCGACAACGGCAGGAAGCGCACGCGCCGGTTGGCATAGCGCGCCGCCACGCTCGGCACCAGCGCCACGCCCAGCCCGCTTTCCACCAGGCTGACCTGGGTCTGCACCTGCACCGCCTCCTGCGTCACGCGCGGCACGAAGCCCGCTTGCTGGCACAGCAGCATCGCCACCGCATGCAGGTTGGGCACCTGCGCCGCCGGATACATGATGAAGGGCTGGTCGGCCAGCGCGCGCAGCGCGATGGCTTCCGCGCGCGCCAGCGGGCTGTCCGCCGGCACGGCGGCGACGAAGACATCGTTCTCGAGCGGGGTCAGCGTGTAGCCGCCGCTGCTCAGCACCGGGAAGCGCACCAGCCCGGCGTCGATCTGGTGCTTCTCCAGCCGGTCAAGGATCGCGGCGGTGGTCGATTCATGCAGGATCAGCTCGATGCCCGGATGCGCGGCGCGGAATGCCGGGATCAGCTTGGGCAGCAGCGCATAGGTGGCCGAGCCGATAAAGCCGATGCGCAACGCACCGCGCTCGCCCTGCCCCGCCGCCATCGCCGCGGCGCGCGCCTGCTGCGCGTGGAACAGCGCCCGGCGCGCGTCGTGCAGCGCGGCCTCGCCCGCCTGCGTCAGCCGCACCCCGCGCGAGGTGCGCACGAACAGCGCCGTGCCGAGCTGTTCCTCGAGCTTGCGGATCGAAATCGACAGCGGCGGCTGCGCCATGTGCAGCCGTTCGGCGGCGCGGTGGAAGTTGCCGGTCTCGGCCAGGGCGACGAACTGCTGCAGTTGGCGCAGGTCCATGGTCGGTAATATCCAGTGGATATCGATTGCTAAAAAACTAATATTAGACCAGCCGGCGCCCGCTGATCTACCCTGTGGCCCACAGTACAAAAGATCCGGAGACACTATGCTGCCGCTTGCAGGCATCCGCGTGGTCGACCTGTCCACCGTGGTGATGGGGCCGTATGCCAGCCAGTGGCTGGCCGACCTGGGCGCCGAGGTGATCAAGGTCGAGCCGCCCGAGGGCGATTCCACGCGCCGCACCGGTCCCGCCGCCGAACCCGGCATGGCGGCGATCTTCCTGGGGGTCAACCGCGGCAAGCGCAGCGTGGTGCTGGACCTGAAGCAGCCCGCGGCGCAGGCCGCGCTGCAGCGCATGCTGGACCACGCCGACGTGCTGATGCACAGCATGCGCCCGCAAAAGCTGGCGGCGCTGGGGCTGGCGCCCGACGCGGTGCGGGCGCGCCATCCGGACCTGGTCTTCGTCAGCCTGCTGGGCTTTGCCGAGGACGGCCCCTATGGCGGCCGCCCGGCGTATGACGACATCATCCAGGGCCTGTCGGGCAACGCCGCGCTGATGGCGGCGCAGAGCGGCGACAGCCGCTACTTCCCCACCATCGCCGCGGACAAGACCAGCGGGCTGGTGGCGGCGCTGTCGGTATGCGCGGCGCTGGCCGGGCGCGCGCGGCGCCAGGCCGACGGCAGCGCCGGCCACGGCACGCTGGTCGAGGTGCCGATGTTCGAATCGATGGTCGCGTTCAACCTGGTCGAGCACTTCTACGGCCGCCACTTCGAGCCGCCGCGCGGGCCCAGCGGTTATCCGCGCGTGCTGGCGCCGCTGCGCCGCCCCTACCGCAGCGCCGACGGCCACGTCTGCATGATGCCGTACACCGATGCGCACTGGCGCGACTTCTTCCACGCCGCCGGGCGCCCGGAACTGGCTGCCGACCCGCGCTTTGCCGACATCGCCGCCCGCACCGAGCATATCGAGACCCTGTACGAACTGACCGGCGAGATCGTGCAGGCACAGAGCACCGCGCACTGGGTGGCCCTGTGCGAACGGCTGCAGATCCCGGTGGCGCGCATCAACGCACTGGACGACCTGCCCAACGACCCGCACCTGGCCGCCACCGGGTTCTTTGAAGATCTCGAGGATCCGGCCATGGGCACGCTGCGCTTTCCGGGCGCGCCGGTGCGTTTCGACGGCCAGCGCGCGCCGCTGGCAGTGCCGCCGCGGCTGGGCCAGCACACCCGCGAGGTGCTGGCCGAGGCCGGCCTGGACGCCGCGCAGATCGCACAACTGCAACAAAGCGGCGCCGCGCGCTGCGCCGCCACGGAGACACCATGACGCAAGCCGAACTGCCCCGCCTGGGCCAGGGCTTCTACTGGCAGGACCTGCACGAGGGCCAGGCCTTCCGCACCTTTTCGCGAACGGTAACCGAGACCGACCTGGTCAACTTCATCTCGGTCACCGGCATGGTCGAGGCCATCTTCATCGAAGCCGGCTACGACGGCGGCGCCATCCCGGGGCGGCCGGTGCCGGCGGCGCTGACCTATGCGCTGATCGAGGGCTTCATCCTGCAGACCATGATCCAGGGCACCGGGCTGGCGATGCTGGAACTGACGCAGCAGATCCACGGCCCGGTGCTGGTCGGCGACACCATCCACGCCACCGTGACCGTGACCGGCATCCGCCCGACCTCGCGCAGCGGCCGCGCCGTGGTGGATTCGCGCATCGAGGTATTCAACCAGCGCGGAGAGCGGGTCATGACCTATACCGCGCGCCGGTTGCTGGCGGGGCGCTGAAGCCATGCGCTTGCGCCGCGATGGGATCAAGGCTGCGGCGTGCCAGCGCCTGCCCTCACCCCCGGCCCCTCTCCCGCGAGCGGGAGAGGGGAGCAAACCGGCAGCGGGAACATTGCCTCGAACTTTCCAACTCCCGCTTGTGTACTCCCTCTCCCGCTTGCGGGAGAGGGTCGGGGTGAGGGCGGGGAGCGTCAACGAAGTGAA